>JBDQJI010000109.1:0-12137 GCA_040263875.1 Alphaproteobacteria bacterium | reverse complement strand
CGTGATGACACCGCTTAAAGTGTCGAGGCCGATGCCTTGGGCGACTTCTGGCAGCGGGTGAGCTTCGCCCCAGTATTTATCGCCCGCACGTACGCGTTCGAACTGGTCCGCGATGATGAGGTGGAACAACTCGCCGACTAGACCATCGCCGAAGCTGTCCTCGGCCAAGCCGCCGACCCAGGCGTCAATCAGATCAACATCGCCGTAAGCTTCTTCCAGCCGGGCTGCAATATCTGGGTTCGATGAGATTTCAGCGAAGCTTGCTTTGCGGTCCAGCCCTAGCGCTTCCCTCATGTCATTGTAGCTCTGTAGGCCGTGGTCCCGACCGCGCTGAATGTTGAGGGAGGCTAAGTCAAACCCGCCAGCGCCGGGCTGCCCGAATAGGAAGGAGCGCACATCTTCAACTAGCATCGGGTCGTAAGCTTGTGATTTTCCGTCTGCTAGGCCGCGAAGAATTGGATCAACGCCAGTTTCAGCAAACACCGTTGGATTAAAGAATGCTTCCCGCAATTCCAGTGCATCGGCTGCATCGCCGCCATTCTCAGCCAGTCGCTGAATGGTGGGGGATAGCAGCGTGTGTCCAAAGCGGAATGCGGCGGTGGAGAATTCGACGCTAACGGTTGGATTTACATCCGCATCAAAGCCCGCGTAATCGCCAAGCGCGCCTTCGCCCAGAATTTTGGGTAGGAATTCGTCATAGGTGATCTTCTGAATTTCAGTTTCGACGACCCGGCGCGCCAAGGTGTAGAGCGCTTCGTCGCTCAAGCTAGGATCACGTTCGGCAAGTTCATCGACGATGCGATTATGTTCACGCGCGAAGACGGTGTGGAGGCTCGTGAGCCCAACATTCTCGCCAGATCGAACATCACCGCCCATATACTGGCCAGCACTGTCTTTAGGCAGGAAGCCATCCTCATCAATCAGCATTTTGCCGCCGTCGCCACGGATAGCGGCATGCTGGTCTTCACTAGAGCCATAGACCATTGAAGCGTCCAAATAGGACGTGATCTCGTTAGGGTGCGCGCGCTCGCCACCAATGTCCGTGTGGTTTGAACGGTGAAAGCCGATCGTGGCCTCCCCAGTCCCGAGTGGATCAAAGTCTGGATCGCCTGTGGGCACTGCAATCGGTGCGGCGTCTTCACTTTCGCCTGTAATATCCAGGTCATGGTCGACAAACTGACCCCAAGACCAAAGCATATCGCTGAAGCCTTCATGGGTTTCGGTTTCTTCGGTCTGGTGGCTGACAACGTTTGAGATTGCGCGTGGGTTTGGTCGGTCCCCACCGGCAAGTCCGCCATAAGCGTCTGGATCAGCTTCGGTCAGCCGGATTTCGAGCGCGCCTGTTATACCCCAATCGGCGTTTGCGGGATGATCTCCCGCGCCATTGATCGCCCGCCATGCGTTATAGGCTTCGCTCATCGCACTTAGTCCCCAGATGGAATTTCTACGGGGACAGAAAACCTTTGGAATAGGTTAAAAGCGATGATGCAGAAGGCTTAAAGCTTCGTCGTGATGCTCAGCTGCCGACCTTCAAAGGCGATACAAGACCCTTGAGGCAAGTGATGACGCTGAGCGCTGTATTCTTGCCTGTACGCGGGTTTTCTTCAGATGGCACATTCGCGATTTCGAGTGTGAAACGGCAGCTGTCAGCTTCCACTTCAATGCGGTGCATGTTGCGGTCAACCTCTGGGTCCGCCCAGATTTGCAGTTTGGTTTCGTCTGCGCCGATCCCGGCGAGGGCCAACGCTGCAGCGACATTCACATTCGCTGGAAAGCCAATAGCACCCTCCCTGGCGGAGCCTTCAAATACCAACTTCGCGGCGTTCAGCCCCTCGACTGAGATATTGTTGTTAACCAGATGCGGCGCGCCTTCCAGCCCGTTCGGCGGCTTGCGTGTAATCATTGTGACGGAATGAATAACGCCCTCGGCTGCTGCGCGCACCGCGTCTAGCCCAAGCAAAGCGCCTGTAGGGGCGACGATGCGGGCGCCGGTTTCTTCGGCGCGATCTACCAAATGCATTCGCGGCAGAATTTGACCAACACTAGTCGGTACAAATATGCGCCCAGCTTCAATTGCAGGCAGCGCTATTTCGTCGAACACAGCGGCGGGCAGGCCCTCAACAACGATATCGCATTCCGCGAGCTCACCCAGGCCGACAATCGGAACCTTCTTTGTGAACCCGGCCATGTTTCGTCTGGCTTTGTCATGGTCCCGGGCGGAGATGGCGGCGAGGCGGAGGCCGGGTGCGCCTTTGTCCAGTGCTTCAGCGACCTTGCGGCCAACCGCGCCGAACCCGCCGATGCCGACGGTAAGAACCTTGCTCATGATGTGCTGTCTCCATTGGGTTCAACGACAACCGTGCCGAACTTCTCACCAGCTTCCACGGCTTCATGGGCGGCCACGATTTCTTCTAATGGGAAGCGGCCGCCAATGGGGCGGAGGGCGTCTGGCTTGTCCTGGGTCCAGCGTAGCATGCCAAAGCGGGTACGGTTGAGCGTGTCCGGGGTCAAAGAATTCAGAATGAATGGGCGGATTAAGATATTGCGGCGCATGAATTTATGCACCGGCAGTGCAGGCATGCGGTCGCCGTCTGATGCATATGTCGAGACGGAGCCGTTGAGCGCCATGGCATCTGGCAACCATTTCATGTCGCCACCGAAATCAACGGAGACGACGCGATCTGCGCCTGCACCATCCGTCAGCGCCATTACGCGGTTTGCGACGTTCTCTTCGCGATAATTGATTGTCGCTTCAGCGCCGCCGCTCATCGCTCTGGCTGCTTTCTTTGGTCCGCTTACGGTCGCCAAAACCCGCGCGCCACCCCACGCTGCAAGGGCAACAGCGTAGAACCCAACTGCCCCAGCGCCGCCTGTCACCAGTACTGTTTTCCCGGCAACTGGCCCGTCACCAAAAACAGCGTGATAGGCCGTCATGCCCGGAATGCCGAGGGTTGCACCTTCGGCGAAACTCACATGGCCGGGAAGGGGAGTAACCAGGTTGGTGGAGAGCGCAATATATTCGGCCCCCGTCCCAAATGCCCGCCCAACGCGTTGGCCATTGAACAGCCAAACCCGCTTGTCCATCCAACTTGGTGGAACGTCTGGGCCGATCTGGTCGATTACACCTGCGCCATCGCTATTCGGGATCACGCGCGGATAGGCGAAGCCATAGTTCGACGTTCCGGACCTGAGCTTTACATCTGCCGGGTTGATGCCGGATGCCATTACGCGGACGCGAACTTCGCCTGGCCCAGCTTCTGGCGTGGGCATATCTCCTAGCTTCAGGACCTTATTGGCCGGACCGTTTTCATCATACCAAGCAGCACGCATTGACCGTGAATCCCCATACATCGTTCCGCCTATACTGCCGGTCGAAATCGCAGGGGTAAATCAATGAAAATCGAGAGAGATTTTAGCCGCCTTGTGCGAGGCGTTTTGCGATCACTGCGTCACTGGCCGCCAGCTTTTGTTCCCCACGCGCTTTATAAATGACAGCGCGACCGAGGTATGAGGATGGCTCTTGCGGTGCCAATTGAATCGCCTTGCTGAGATCAGCCAAGGCTTCGTCCATGCGGCTTGCTTTTGCATAGGCTACACCACGATTGTGGTATGCAGCAGCGGAGTTCGGCGCATACTGGATTGCTGCCGTGAAGTCGCGGATTGCGAATTCCAGTTGCTTCGTAAGCGCCAATGATTTTCCGCGCTTCAACAGGGCTGAAACCATCGACTGCGCGGAAAGCTGGCCCGCCTGAATGCAATGATTGAAATAGCGGATCGCCTCAGCATGCTGCCGTTGCCGCGATAGCTGCTTCCCATGATCACAATAGCGGAGGTCCTCGCTCGCAGCCGGCAAGCTGGCTGTCATGGCAAGGAGCAGAGTAGCGGCGAAGGCAGTTTTGAGGCGCATGACAGCGGATCCATTGGCGAGTGAATGGGGAATTTTTGCAGTCTACTGCGCGCCAGTTAAAGCCGGGCTAACTGCTGCCGTTTCGTCCATCAGCTTGCGCTGCTGCCGCGCCAAGCAGGAGCGCCAAGGTCAGTGCTATTCCCGGTTCTTGTAGTGGAAAGTCAACCAAACTATGGGCTGCAGCTGCGATAGCGCTTGCGGTAGCGGCTGCTGCAAAAGGCGCGCTGCGGTAGCGGGTCCAGAGGCCACGGGTGGCGGCTGCGATGACAAGCGTTATCGCTAAAACCGCAATGATCGCCATGGGCCAACTGATTTCAAGCGCCAGTTCCAAATAGCTGTTGTGCGCCCGCCGCCAATCATTCACCAGCTCTGTGGATTTATAGCGATGAAAGGCTTCTGGGAACGCGCCAAGGCCGTATCCGCCGGATGGGCCTTGTTCGATGGCGCGCGCCGTGTCCCGGTATATTTCCAGCCGATAGCTAGCGGAATCTTCAAGCTTCGCCGCGCGCTCTGCTGTCTGGGAGCCGCCAACCACCCACAGGACGCTGATAATGACGGTGATAGAGCCCACTGCGCTGATGACGCGAAGCAGCGTGCGACCACCGCCCCAACGGATAGCGATTGCAACAGTCGATATTCCGGCGGCGAGGGCCATCACCGCGAACCCGGCACGAGATCCTGTCATCAGGCTCGCTCCGGCCATTGCCAGCATTGGCAACGCCATCAAGATGCCCTGACGGGTTCCGAATTCGAGAATTTGGCGAACGCGTTCGGTCCCAACGAAGTCACCAAGTCCCGCCTTTCGAAGCGCCCGGGCGAATAGGGCGATATTTGCGGTGATGCCAATCGCCAGGAAGGTCGCGAAAGTGTTCCGGTTTTCAAATGGCCCGGTCGCATAGCCTGAATAATTTAGCTTCTCGCGCCAAAGCACGGTTTCCCACCCCAGCACTTTGCCAGCAATGCCGTAGACCGCGGCCAGGGTGGCTGCTGCCGCGATTGCCCAGAGCACAGCCCAGCCTTCCTTGCGCCCCCGGCAAGTCCAATAGGCCAGCAGGCATAGGCCGCCATAAGCTGCGAACCGCAGAGCGCCATTCAATGTGGCACCCGGATTGAAAGAACGACGTGATGGAGTTGCCTGACTGGTTAGTGCGGCTGCATCTGCCCATACACCAACCGATGGCCCCGTCATCAGCGCCTGCAAAAGGGCGTAGATGATAACCAATGCCCAAAGGATAGCCGCACCAGTCAGCAAGCCTCCGCTCCACGTCCAGCTCGAGGATGGCTGCCGTAAGCGCCGGGCAGCCGTGATTGCAAGCAAGACGCCGATGGCCATGGCAACTGGCGCAATCACCCACATCGGCCGCCCAGCAAACACTAAGGCTGGAACCACACCAAGCAGCAGCGTCCCCCAAAAGAGGGCGCGCTCCAGGATGTTCGGGGAGGTGAGGGTAGACGGCATATAGAACGCTTTGGCGGCGATGATGAAAGGTGCACTCTAGCGAGATTGCGTTACCGCGCCCATAAGCTTGTCATGGCAGTCAGTGCGCCACATCTCTACTTAAATGCGCACAGGAAATGACGGTGGGAGAAGAGATATGCTGAAAATGCGATTGGTTGGCGCTCTACTGGCGGCATTTGGGATGGTCCAGGCGGCTTCGGCTGAGACTGTTGTTCAGCGCGTTGACAGCCAATCGGCTTCATTCCGGGTGGTGCAGCTGCTGTCGAACCTGGATCATCCATGGTCCATGGCGTGGTTGCCTGATGGTGAAGCCTTGATCGGTTTGCGGCCTGGTGGATTGCTGCGCTGGCGGCCGGGTGAAGCGCGCGCAAGGTCGGTTGCTGGTTTGCCGACTGTCGCAGATTACGGCCAAGGTGGTCTGTTTGACGTCAAGCCAACGCCAGATTTCGCGAAAACCGGGCAAGTTGTTATGTCTTACGCCTATGCCGGGAACGGCGGGGCAGCCACGCGGATCGCCTCTGCGACATTGGCAGGTAGGCGGATCACGGGTGTGAATGTTCTGTTTGAGGCCGCACCCCGATCCGGCAGCCCAGTGCATTTTGGCGGCAGGCTGCGGTTCGGGCCTGATGGCGCGCTTTACGGAACCTTCGGCGACCGTGGCGCCCGTGAGCGGGCCCAGAACAAGGCTGATCCTGCGGGGTCGGTCTATAGAATTCCGTTGGGCGGCAAGGCTGAACTGTTCAGTTCCGGTCATCGCAACCCGCAAGGGCTAGATGTGCATCCAGTCACCGGCGTTCTTTGGGCGCATGAGCATGGGCCGAAGGGCGGGGATGAGGTCAATCTGCTGAAATCAGGCCGAAATTACGGCTGGCCGCGTGTCACATTCGGGCGCGAATATTCAGGCGGCGAGATTGCAGCGAGTGGAACTGGGCCAGGGTTTGAATCGCCATTGCATGTCTGGGTCCCCTCCATCGCGCCATCTGGAATGGCGTTTTACAAAGGCGCGGCGTTCCCTGGTTGGAAGAATAGTTTGTTTGTTGGTGCGCTTCGGGCGCAGCTGCTAGCGCGGCTGACATTGGATGGCGATAAGATCGTTGCCGAGGAACGGTTGCTAAAAGGCGCGATTGGCCGCATCCGAGAGGTATCGGTTGGGCCGGATGGTCTGGTGTATCTGTTGACGGATGCTGGCGATGGCGCGCTTTATCGCCTCGAACCACTCACACGATAGGGACCATCTCATGTCCATTGCGGGCGCAGTCGTCGTATACGTTCTTTGCTGGTGGTTTTGCTTTTTCATGGCGCTGCCATTTGGTGCCAGGCCGCTAGAGAACCCAGAGGTTGGCCATGCTGAAAGCGCGCCAGCCAATCCTCGCCTCAAGCTGAAAGCGCTGATAGCCACAATTGGTGGGCTCGTGATGACCATCGTGATCTGGCAGATCATCGAGTCTGATCTCATCTCATTCTATCAACCGCAGAAAAGCTAAAGCGGTCTGTTTCAGAAGGTATGGATTAAGCGGAAATTCGTCTGCTTCTGGAATCTATATAAAGATATGCTTATATAGGTATTGTGCTATAACCAGCGCGATTAAAGGAGTGCGGGAATGCAAAATCCAGAAGATCGGATTGCGCGGTTGCGCGCGGCTGCGGCTGCGCAGGTGCTGATCATTGATGGCGCTATGGGCACCATGATTCAGAACCTAAAATATGACGAAGAGCAGTTTCGGGGTGATGAATTTCAAACATGGAATCAATCACTTCAAGGCGATAATGATCTTTTAAATATAACGCAGCCTGTCGCGATCCGCGACATTCATGACCAATATCTGGATGCAGGCGCGGATATTGTGAAGACCAATACTTTCAACGCGACCTCCATCGCCCAGGCCGATTACGGAATGGAAGCTCATGTCGCGGCTATCAATCTGGATGGCGCTAAACTGGCGCGTGCCGCAGCTGATGCCTCCTCAACGGACGAGAAACCCCGCTTTGTTGCGGGTGCGATGGGGCCGACAAATCGAACAGCCTCAATCTCGCCAGATGTGAATGATCCGGGCCATCGGAATGTTGATTTCGATACGCTGGTTGATGCCTATTCTGAACAGGCGCGGGCGTTGCTGGAAGGCGGCGTTGACCTGTTTCTGGTCGAGACCGTGTTCGATACCCTAAACGCCAAAGCTGCCATCTACGCCCTTAAAGCGCTTGAAGATGATATTGGTCGCCACACGCCGATCATGGTCTCCGGCACGATTACCGATATGTCCGGCCGCACGTTGTCGGGGCAGACGCCGGAAGCGTTCTGGCACTCGATCATGCATGCGGAACCGTTCAGTGTCGGCTTCAATTGTGCGCTGGGGGCAGAACAGCTTCGGCCGCATATCGCGGCGATTGGGCGGGTTGCAGATGTTGCCGTTTCTGCCTATCCAAATGCCGGCCTTCCCAATGACTTAGGTGGATATGATGAGCAACCAGATGAAACGGCAGCTCATCTGCAGGAGTGGGCAGATTCAGGCCTTGTGAACATTGTTGGCGGCTGTTGCGGCACAACACCTGATCATATCCGCGCTATCGCAGACGCGGTCGCAGGTAAAAAGCCTCGCCAGATGCCCGGCTTGCCAAAGCGTCTCCGTCTTTCCGGCCTTGAGCCCTTCGTAGCAGCGGCGTAATCACGATGCAGCCTACTTTTATCAATGTCGGTGAGCGGACCAATATTACCGGGTCCGCTAAATTCAAAAAACTTATCATGTCAGATGATTATGACGCTGCACTTGATGTTGCGCGTCAACAAGTGCTGAACGGCGCGCAGATCATTGACATCAATATGGACGAAGGCCTGCTTGATTCCGAAGCAGCCATGAAAACGTTCCTGAACCTGATCGCATCAGAACCAGATATCGCGACCGTGCCGATCATGATCGACAGCTCCAAATGGTCTGTGATTGAGGCCGGGCTGAAATGCGTTCAGGGCAAGTCCATCGTTAATTCGATCAGCATGAAAGAGGGCGAAGCACCATTTTTGGAGCAAGCCCGCGCGTGCCGCCGCTATGGTGCCGCTGTTGTTGTGATGGCGTTTGATGAAACAGGCCAGGCGGACACCATCGAGCGCAAGGTCGAAATCTGCGCCCGCGCCTACAAACTGCTGGTGGACGAGGTGGGCTTCCCGCCGGAAGACATCATCTTCGACCCCAATATTTTCGCCGTCGCGACAGGCATTGCGGAGCATGATGACTACGCCGTCGCCTTCATTGAAGCGACACGGCAGATCAAGCAGCAAATGCCGCTTGTGCATGTTTCAGGCGGCCTCTCGAACGTTTCGTTCTCATTCCGGGGCAATGAGATCGTCCGTCGGGCTATGCATTCTGTTTTCCTGTATCACGCGATCCAGGCTGGCATGGACATGGGCATCGTCAACGCTGGCCAGCTGGATGTTTATGACGATATTGAGCCTGAGCTTCGCGAGCGGGTGGAGGATGTTATCCTGAACCGTCGCGCAGATGGCACTGAACGGCTGCTGGAGATCGCTGAGCGGTTCCGGGGCGGTAAGGGGAAGGCCGGCTTCCAGGAGGACCTTGCGTGGCGCGATGAGCCGGTCGAAAAACGCCTGGAACTCGCCCTCGTTCGGGGCGTCAACACCTATGTCGAGGCGGATACTGAAGAGGCGCGGGCAAGGACGACGCGCCCGCTGGATGTGATTGAAGGCCCGCTGATGGCCGGGATGAATGTCGTCGGTGACCTGTTCGGTGCTGGCAAGATGTTCCTGCCTCAGGTAGTGAAATCTGCCCGCGTGATGAAGCAGGCTGTTGCATATCTCACACCCTACATTGAGGCTGAAAAACAGGAGGGCGACGCCAAAGACGCCGGTGCAATCGTCCTCGCGACTGTGAAAGGTGACGTACATGATATTGGCAAAAATATCGTTGGCGTCGTGCTTCAATGTAATAATTACAGAGTGATAGACCTCGGCGTTATGACGCCAGTTGAAAAGATTTTGGAAACGGCAAAGCGCGAGAAGGCAGATATCATCGGCCTCTCCGGCCTGATTACGCCGTCACTCGATGAGATGGTCAATGTCGCGGCTGAAATGCAGCGCCAGGATTTCCATGTGCCATTGCTAATCGGCGGTGCCACGACATCCAAAGCGCACACCGCACTGCGGATTGAGCCTGCTTATGAGAAGCCCGTTGTGCACGTGCTCGATGCATCCCGCGCCGTCGGCGTCTGTTCTGCATTATTGTCTGCTGAGCAATCGACTGGCTTCGCGGCAGACGTACGCACTGAATATGAAGGTATCCGCGTCGCCAGGGCAGGTGGCAAGACCGTCCGCAAAGTGCCGCTGGCGGAAGCCCGTGGCCGGCCCCGGGCCGTCTCCTGGGATAGTTATACGCCGCAAGCGCCAAGCTTCCTCGGGACCCGCGCTTTTGACGATTATCCGCTGGATGAACTGGTTGACCGCATCGACTGGACGCCGTTCTTTCGCACCTGGGAACTTGCTGGAACCTATCCGCGCATCCTGGAGGATAGCGTCGTCGGGGAGGCCGCTCGGTCGCTGTTCAAGGACGCGCAGGCGATGCTGGAGCGGATAGTCAGCGAGAAGCTGCTAGCTCCGCGTGCTGTTATCGGTTTCTGGCCTGCCCAACGGGTTGGGGATGACATAGCGCTATATCGGGGTGAGGAGCGCGGCGAGGTGCTGGATCACATTCGCTGCCTCCGCCAGCAAGTGCTGAAGCGGGATGACAGGCCGTATGACTGCCTGGCCGATTTCGTTGCGGAATCCGGTACTGGTATCGCCGACTATATGGGCGGATTTGCTGTCACATCAGGTGCGGAGGCCGAAACCTTGGCCAAGGCCTATGAGGCAGATCATGATGACTACAACAGCATCCTCCTGAAGGCACTGGCTGACCGGCTAGCCGAAGCCTTCGCCGAGCGCATGCATGAGCGTGTACGCCAGGAGCTCTGGGGTTATGTGCCGGATGAAAGCTTCTCGAACGAGGAATTGGTCCGCGAGCGCTACCAAGGTATCCGTCCTGCACCCGGATATCCTGCCTGCCCGGACCATACGGAGAAAGAGACGCTGTTCCGCTTGCTGAATGCGCCGGACGCCGCGGGCATCACGCTTACACAAAGCTTTGCTATGCAGCCAGGTGCCGCCGTATCTGGCTGGTATTTCGCCCATCCTGACGCCAGCTATTTTGGCGTCTCAAGGATTGAGCGGGATCAGGTTGAAGACTACGCCCAGCGCAAAGGCATGGAAATCGCAGACGTCGAGCGCTGGCTACGCCCGGTCCTTGGGTATGACCCCTTGGACGCGGGCAAGAAGGTAGCCTGACGGATTATTGTTTGATCGCCGCATTCGTTAGCGCGTCCAGCACTTTAGCGACCTTCATCGTCTCAGGCGCGTTGACGGCGATGCCGTGAGCCGCACCCATGGACTGCGGTTGGCGATATGTCAGCCATACTTTGCCGTTTGCGTCTTCATAGGCGAGCGCTTTCATCGGCAGGTCCAGGCCCGCTTCTTGCGACTTCAGCATAATCGGCGTGCCGATCTTTGGATTGCCGAAGATGAGCACCGCCGTCGGGCGAAGTTTCGTGTCGGCTTTCATGGCACCTGCGGCGTGGTCAATACGGGCGAACACCGTCGCACCCTTGCTGAGCACAATTGCTTCAAGCCGGTTTAGCGTTTCCTCAGCTGAATAAGGGCTTTGCTTGCGGACAAGGTTGGACGTATCAGCGTGTGCCGCATTGGAAATCAGAAGGGCGGCAAACAGGCCGAGCAGGAACTTGGGCATAAGTTTTCTCCGAGTGTTTGAACATGCGCTGACAGCTTATGCTGGTTATAGGCTTATGGCGAAACGCATCTGCGTGATCGACGACCGCTTAGTGAATCGTTGGAGTCTCAGAGTCTCAGAGTGCTTGATGCCATCTGAGAAATGCACTTCAGGCCCTTTTGTGACGCCTGAATCATTTGCCACACTAATATTGAACACACTATGTGACGCGCATCACCTGTATTCCTTTATTCGTTTGATGTTCTTCAGCAGTAACGAGACAGTAAATCAATAAAAGACAACCAACCTAGGAGAGCACAATGGGTCACTCAGGCATCCCTACGATAAAATACAAACAAACAGGGGCTTCGGAACTTACTGTCTCAATCGACAAAGTTGATCCATTCGAATTTGATCTAAAGGCTAGCGAGCGAGAAGGTAGCGGCGATCCGGTTACTCTCAAGAACGCAGATATCGCCGCTGTCCCATCTAAAAAGGTCGATCTGCCTGCCGATAGTTTTAATTTTACATCTGGGCCTGAAGGTCCGCCACTGCCGGATTATGGCATTCCATCAAGCGGCGCGACGGAATTTGCCGGTAAAGGTGGTCTGGGGGATGAAATGCCCGAAGACCTGCCACCTGGTATGATTGTTTATCAGGAGTATGACTTGATGCTCTGAGCGAGTGCCTCTAAGAGTGAGCTTCGACGCGCACGCTTAGGGCATCTACTCCACACTGCCCCAATGTCTCCGTAGCTCAGTTGGATAGAGCACAGGATTCCTAATCCTGGGGCCGCAGGTTCAAATCCTGCCGGGGACACCAACGCCTTTTGCCCTGCAAAACGCGGACGCTCCCAAGCGCCATCATTCGCCTAGTAGGCTGGTGCGCAGTGTCCGGCGTCAGGTCCTATGAGACAGATTGAGGGTATAATTTAGAGGAGGATTTTGGTCTCATCGCAGTGACGAAGGAACGAAGATGAGAGCAAAATCCAACAGTCCGAAGACGT
>JBDQJI010000108.1:0-12291 GCA_040263875.1 Alphaproteobacteria bacterium | reverse complement strand
CAAATTTCGTAACCAGCACCAGCGTCGCGGTGCGCCTGCTGATGAACGTGAGACATGGTGACCTTCAATGGCGAATAAGATTTTTAATCAAATGAGTAGAAACATACATGGACTGGCATTATCACTGGCATTGTTGATGGTTGCTTCTGTTGCGCAGGCAGCACCGGTGACTGCCAAGCTGGATCGCAACAATGCGGTTGTTGGTGAAACGGTCACGCTGGTCCTGCAGACCGGTGATACAGATCAGAGCCTTGAAGCAGACCTTTCGGCGGATGTCGTCGTGATCGGCGCTGGGTTCACCGGCCTTTCGACCGCACTGCATCTGCGGGAAGCCGGGGCGAATGTGATTGTGCTAGAGGCGGAAGAGCCGGGCTTCGGTGCGTCTGGGCGCAATAACGGCCAGGTTATTCCAGCCTATGTCCGCCATAACCCGGATGATGTTGAGCGCCTGTTTGGCGAAGAGCGCGGCAAGCGCTTGAATGATTGGGTAGCGGATTCAGCCGATCTCGTGTTCAGCCTGATCGCCAAGCACGGCATTCAATGCGAGGCCTCACAGAACGGCTGGCTGCAACCGGCCCATCGGCCAAGCCGCATGAAGGGCGTGATCGCCAAGCAGAGCCAGTGGGCGGCGCGCGGCGCACCGGCCCGGCTACTCGACAAAGACGAAATGGAGGCGCTTACCGGATCACCCGCCTATCACGGCGGATGGCTGCATGAGCGCGGCGGCCACATCCAGCCGCTTGGGTATGCACGAGGCTTGGCGGACGCGGCATTGGCGGCAGGTGCCAAAATCCACGGCCAGTCGCCTGTGACCGCACTTGACCGGGTAGAGGGGAAATGGCGCGCAAAGACACCGCGCGGCAGTGTATCCGCAGACGCAGTCGTGCTGGCAACCAACGCCTACACAACATCGCTCTGGCCGCGTTTGCGCCAATCCATCGTACCGCTGCGCAGTTTCCACGCTGCAACGGCCCCCATGAGCGACAATGTGGCAAAGACGGTGCTGCCCAATAACCATGGCCTTTCAGACACACGGCAAGCGCTTTGGGCATTTCGCAAAGATCAGGGCAACCGCATCATCATGACAGCGGCACCGATGATTCCGTTTGGCGTTCATGGCAAAATCGAACGGGCTTCGAAAGCCAAGGTGGCAGCGGCGTTTCCACAGGCGAGCGGCATTGAAATCTCCCACATCTGGGAAGGCTTCATCGCCATGAACGTAGAGCGCATGCCACGATTGCACGAACTGGCAGGCGGCGTTTATGCGGGGCTTGGCTATTCCGGGCGTGGCATCGCGCTAGCGACAAGCATGGGTGCGGCCTTGGCGAAACGGGCCATGGGTGCCGGGCCAGATGAAGTCCCGCCCCCGCCAGTGCCTGTGAAGACATTGCCAATGCATGATATCGTCGCGCCAATGAGCCGGGCCATGATCGGCTATTACAGCTGGAAAGACACTAAGGATTGAGCGCCATGACCAATGACACGCAGGCAATGCGACAACGCCCCTTCGGCAAAACTGGCCTGACGACCCCGGAACTGATGCTAGGCGGCGGGTTTGTTGGCGGCATCATGATCAATTCCGATGAGGACACACGCCGCACGGCGTTGAACAAGGTGCTCGACGCCGGGTCAGACTGGATCGACACGGCGACCAGCTACGGCAATGGCCAGTCCGAGACGAATATCGGGCGGCTCTTGCAGGAAATGCCGAAGGAACGCCGTCCGCGCGTTTCCAGCAAGATTGGCCTGACGCCAGAAGACCTGAAAGACCCAAAATCCGCCGTCCGCAAGGCGCTTGAAGCCAGCTTGGAACGGCTGCAAATGGGCAAGCTGGAGCTGTATCAGCTGCACAATCGCATTGGCTGGAGCGGCTCCCAGGGCCGCGACTGGTTCACGCCCTATGATATTCTGCGTCCGGGTGGCATCGCGGATGCGTTTGAGGCGGCGCGGGAAGACGGCCTGACAGATTTCACTGGCATCACAGCCCTTGGCGATACATCCGCCGTGCGCGGTGTGATCGCGTCTGGGCGGTTCCAGTCGGCCCAGGTCTATTACAACATGCTGAACCCAACGGCGGCAGTGAACGCGCCGCCTGGCTTCGACACAACGGATTTCCGGGGCTTGCTTGGCGCATGCCGAACCCATGGCCTTGGCGTCATCGGCATTCGTATTCTCGCAGCGGGCGTTCTGGCCACCAACGAACGCCATGGCCGCGAAATCCCAATCACAGATAACTCAGACCCCGCAACAGAGGATGCCCGCGCCGTCGCCGTATGGCGCTTGTTAGGCGAACGCAACGAACCCCATGCCGCGACCGCCATCCGCTACGGCCTTGCGAACGAAGACTTCAGCACCATTGAATTCGGCGCAGCTGAGATGGCCCACATAGACATCGCCTTGGCAGCCCAAGCCGCTGGGCCAATGGAAGCCGACGCACTGGCAAAACTGGCCACAGCATTCCGCACCGCATAATCACCGTTTCAGGAGAAATTTGATGCGTTTACTCACAGTCTTCACTGCCGCCGCAGCCCTTTTGTCCGCACCCTTTGCCCTGGCAGGCGAAACACCCGCACCTGCAGGTGCTGCGGTGTATTTCATCGCACCCGCAGACGGCGCGCAGATCACTGGGCCTGTTACCGTCAAATTCGGCCTCAAGGGCATGGGCGTGGCACCGGCTGGGGTCGAGAAAGCCAATACTGGCCATCACCATCTGCTGATCAACGTTGATCCGCCGAAGGGCGAAGACTTGGATTATTCACTGCCTGCAGACGACAACGTACGGCATTTTGGCGGCGGCCAAACGGAAGCAACGCTGGACCTCCCCAAAGGTACGCACACGCTGCAATTGCTGTTGGGCGACGCCAACCACATCCCGCATAATCCGCCCGTGCTTTCCGGCAAGATCACCATCACGGTGAAGTAAGCGCGCCAGCCCGCCGCATGGCATAATTGGCGATGGCACCTACATCTTCTCTAGACAGCGAAATTCTATCGTGGAGATCATGGGTATGACGCGACCTATTTTGACCGTTCTAGCGGGTGCCGTGCTGGCCGTTGGGCTTGCTGCACCCGCCGCAGCTGCCGGCCTTGATGGCGAGAAGTTGTTCAAGCGGAAATGCGGCGCATGTCATGTCGTCACCGAGAAGAAAAAGCTGGGTCCAGGCCTTGCTGGCGTTTTCGGGCGGACGGCTGGAACATTCAAGCCATTCAATTATTCCCGCGCCATGAAAAAGGCAGGACGGGCCGACCCACCGCTGGTGTGGTCTGCCGAGACCATTGACGCCTACCTAGAGAACCCCAAACAATATATCCCGAAGAACAAGATGGCGCTCCGTCCAATCCGCAAAGCGGAAGAGCGGGCTGCCATCATTAAGTATATGGAGCAGGCGACGGCGGCGCAGTAACCGCCCGAATGCACGCGCTCCTGCAACCGCTTTAGGGAGTGCCACAATGTCTGCTGCACATGACAAAATCGAAGACCACGGCCGTTTCGCCTACTCGAACATCCTTGAACGCCCGCAATATGAATGGCCGAACGGCACCAAGCTTGCGGTCTATACTGCGCTCAATATGGAAGTGTTCCGATACGGCAAAGGTAAGGGCGCTGGCATAGCGCCACCGGACCAGGCCGAAAGCGCATCCGTTTATTCCTGGCGGGAATATGGCAATCGCGTTGGGTTTTGGCGGCTGGCCGAAATGTTCGATGAGTTGGGCATTCCTTGCCAGGCGCAATTGAACACCGCGCTCTATGACCACGCGCCAGATATCTGCGCCAAGCTTCGCGCCCGCGGTGATGAATTCCTCGGTCATGGTCACACCAATTCGGACGAACAGGGCGGCCTGCCGGAAGCCGAAGAACGCGCCCTGATGCAGGACTGCATGAACCGCATCAAAGCCGAAGAAGGCGAAGCCCCCATTGGCTGGATGAGTCCCTGGCTCTCCAATTCCGCCATTACGGCCGACCTGCTGGAAGAGATCGGCTACAAATACTTTATGGACTGGACGACCGACGACCAGCCGATCTGGTTCAAAACCCGCTCCGGCGGCAAGATTCTATCCATGCCATACCCTGTTGAGTGCAATGATAACCGCGCACTGGTCTGGTTCCGCTACACCTCCCAGGAATTCGCGGACATGCTGATTGACCAGTTTGATGAGATGCTGCGCCAGGCTGAACGCGGTACGCCCGTTGTATGCCCGATCTCATTGCACCCCTTCAGCGTTGGCCGCCCCTACCGCATGCCAGCCCTCCGCCGGGTTTACGAGCACATCCTAAAGCACCAGGACCGCATCTGGCTGACCAAACCCATCGATATCTACAACCACATCGAAAGCCTACCGGCAGGAATCGTGCCAGGCAGCTAAAACCTCAGCGCAAAATTATATAGCGCTTGTTCACTGAAACTCTTCGCATTTGATCTGTGCCATGAAACGCGCCAAGACCGCGCATTTCATGGCAGGGTTTGATTCAAAGATAATGCGAAAGGCTATAGCTATTCGGGCCGCATAGTCCTAGATAGCGAGTGTGGAGGGCTGCGCGACGCGCCAGGGCCATAGTAATCCCGGGGCCGATATCGATAATCCAGGGAGCTGTCACTGTTTAGGACTGTGGTCTTTTGCACACGGCGCCCACCTCTCTCGTAGGGGTCCCGGAGGATTCGGAAGAGCCCAACGCCCAAGCGGCCCTCCACACTTTCCACGATCAGTCATTGCTGCGAGTTATGCGCGCGAACGCCCGCCGCGCGTCATACGCGCAAACGCCCAACGCGTGGCGAGGCCGAGGACCGTTAGATGCAGGAAGCCCATAGCCCATGCAGTGTCGGTCAATTCGCCATCCGGGCCAGAGAACGCATCTAAGATCAAACCCATGATGAAGGGGCCGATTGCGCCGCCCGCATAACCAAGTGTGGTATGGACGGCGAGGGTTTGGCCGCGCATGCCGGGTGCTGCGGCTTCGGATGTGCCGCCTGTCAGTGTGGATGAATCCAGCCAGATCGCTGCGCCACTCAGAATCGCTAGAAGCACCGCGATGTCATAGCCATAAGGCCCCAGATGCCCGAGTGCCGCTGCCATTGCCGCTGAGAGCGCCGTTGCCAGCAGCACCACAGACCGCCGCCCGATGCGGATCGAAAGCTCGTTCCCGAACATGCTCACACCTGTGCCGATCAGTGCCAGCGCCATCGCCGCTGCTTCCGGACGCGCCCATGATGCAGCAGCGGCAGCCCCGGACCCTGCTACATAGACCAGAAACGCCACCACCCATCCGCGCAGCACGCTCATTTCCCAGGTATGAAAGCCATATGTGATCGCAAATGCCATCGCCGCCCGGTTTCGCAGGACAGGTCGAAAATCCAGGAGCGCAGGCCTTGGGCCACTTGATTCAGGCGGTGGTGCAGATGGCGCCGCCACCAGGGCAATGCCGCAACCAAGTGCCGCGATGATGGCAGAGATGATAAACGCCATCTCCCACCCGTAGGCGTCCGCAATCAGGCCGCCATATAGGAACGACGCAGCCCCCGCGACGCCGATCCCGCCCGCATGCCAAGCGACAGCGCGGCGCATCAAGGTTGCGTCCACCCGGTCCGCCAGCAGTTTCAGGCCGGTCATATAGACGCCGGCCCACCCTGCCCCTGCAAGCACCCGGCCAATCAGCGCCGTCCAGAACCCATCCGCCCAGAGCCCGAACGCCAAATGGCCGACTGCAATCAGCGTGGCACCCAGCAAGTATATGCGCTTGGCATCTACCCTGTCCGTCAGCGAAACCAGGACCGGGGCAGAGAGCGCATAGGCCAAATAGAATGCGCCCGTGATCGCGCCAGCTTCAGTATTGTCCAGGCTCCAGGCGTCGCTCAGCCGTGGCAATAACGCCGCCCAGACATACGCGCCGATCTGGGCCGCGATCTGCGCGATGCAAACGATCAGGACAAGTCGCCCACCGGACATGCCGTCGATTCTCCAGGATTGCTGATATTCTAAGCAAGGAATGCCCTCGCCTGCTCTAAACGCCCAAATTCAGTGCCGTCCATGCTTTGGTTCGGCGCAAAACCTTGCGTTCCCAAGAGACTGCTATAGCTTCGGCGCTATGTCGACAGAGCAAACATACTTCGATGAGATGCTGGGGTTCGACGAAACCGCACGCAGTCCCTATGCCAATTATGACGCCTGGTTCCAGGCCGAGGACGTCAAACGCCTCCGCCGGAAAGCGACAGAGGCTGAAGCTTCTTTTCGCAAAACCGGGATCACATTCAACGTTTACGGCGAAAGCGAAGCGGCGGAACGGCTGATCCCGTTCGACATCGTGCCGCGCATCATTTCCGGGCGGGAATGGGACCGCTTATCCAAAGGCATCGAGCAACGGGTACGGGCGCTGAACGCGTTCCTGTATGACATCTACCACAACCAGGAAATCATCAAAGCGGGCCGTATTCCAGCCGAGCTGATTGCTAACAATGATGCTTTCCTGCCGGAAATGATCGGCGTAACGCCCCCTGGCGGCGTATATACCCACATTGTCGGCACGGACATTGTAAGCACCGGTGAGAATGACTTCTTCGTGCTAGAGGATAATGCCCGCACACCCTCCGGCGTCTCTTACATGCTGGAGAACCGGGAGACGATGCTACAGATGTTCCCGGAACTGTTCAGCCAGATCAAAGTACGGGAAGTGGCGGGATATCCCCGCAGTCTGCGTCGTTCCCTTGCTGCAACACGCCCACCTGCCGCCAATTCATCTGACGCTGCCGTAATCGCGGTGCTGACCCCCGGCATGTACAATTCCGCCTTCTACGAGCATGCGTTTTTGGCGGATCAGATGGGTGCCGAATTGGTCGAAGGTCACGATTTGCGCGTTGTTGATGGCCGCATCGCCATGCGCACCACCCAAGGCTACAAGGCGATCGACGTGCTGTACCGCCGGGTCGATGACGAATACTTGGACCGGCTGACATTCAACCCCCAGTCCGCCCTTGGCGTCGCCGGGATTATGGATGTGTATCGGGCTGGCGGCATAACCATCGCCAACGCGCCCGGATCGGGCATTGCGGATGACAAAGCTGTATACTCCTACATGCCTGAGATTGTTGAATTCTACACAGGCGAGGCCGCGCTTTTAAAAAACGTGCCAACATGGCGCTGCAGCGATCCACAAGCCCTGCAATATGTGTTGGATAACCTGGCGTCACTGGTCGTAAAAGAAGTGCATGGTTCTGGCGGCTACGGCATGCTGGTCGGGCCAACGGCTTCCAAGCGCGAGATATCTACTTTCGCAACGAAGCTGAAGGCGCGGCCGGGCAATTATATCGCCCAGCCCACGCTGTCCTTGTCCACGGTGCCTATTTTCACCCGTGCAGGCTTAGCACCCCGCCATGTGGACCTTCGTCCTTATGTGCTGGTGTCGCCAGATAAAGTGACGATAACACCAAGCGGCCTGACGCGCGTGGCGCTGAAAAAAGGCTCGCTCGTTGTGAATTCAAGCCAAGGCGGCGGCACAAAAGACACCTGGGTTTTGGAGGACTAGAGCATGCTTGGGCGAACTGCCAGCGGGCTCTTCTGGATGTCCCGCTACCTTGAACGCAGCGAAAATACAGCGCGCTTGATCGACGCCGGGTTTCATCTGGCATTAACGCGCCCGTCAGAAGCGGCACCGGATGAATGGGCCTCCGTGCTTTCTACATCTGGCGCAGACGAAGCATACAAGGCCAAATATGACGGCTATGAGGGCCTAAACGTCGTCGACTTTTTGCTGCGCGACACGACCAATCCAGGCTCTGTGCTGAGCATGATGCACATGGCGCGGGAGAACGCGCGCCAGGTCCGCACCGCCCTGACGCGTGAAGCATTTGAGGCGACGAACGAAGCTTGGATGACCCTGCGTGACCTTTTGGCTAAACCGGTCAAAGAGCGAGACCTGCCAAGCGCGCTAAATATGATCCGTCAGCAATCCGCCTTAGTGCGCGGCGCAATCCACGGCACGATGCTGCGGAATGACGTCTATAACTTCCTGCGCATCGGAACATTCCTGGAGCGCGCGGACAACACAGCCCGCATATTGGACGTGAAATATTACGTGCTACTGCCCTCTGTCGCCTATGTCGGCGCGGCACTGGATAATGTGCAGTGGGAAAAGATTCTGCGCGCCGTATCCGCCCACCGGGCCTACCGCTGGCTCAATGGGGAAGGCGTCACTGCGCGCGGCATTTCAGAATTCCTGATCCTGGATCGGCAATTCCCGCGCTCGCTGGCTTTCTCTGTCGCTAAGGTCACGGAAAACCTGAACCATTTGGCGCGGGATTACGGCGATAGGCCGGAAAGCCTTGTCCATGCGGAATCCATGAGCGCTATGTTTGACCGGCAGACAATCACCGCGATCACGGAAATTGGCCTGCACGGCTTCCTGCGCGAGTTCATTCGGGACCATTATGGTCTGGCCGGGACTATTGCATCGGATTATCGGTTCCATGAGTAATATTATGCAGCTGAAAATCACCCACACGACCGAGCATACCTACGATCAGCCCATCCGATTTGGCCTGCAGCATCTTCGCATGACACCAAAATCCAGGGATGGCCAACGGGTACTGGATTGGTCGATCTCAATCACGGGAGGGCAAGCCGAAGCGGAATTCGAGGATCAGCATAATAATCACGTAACCCTGGTCGGATTCCCAATGAGCGCTGAGCAGATCACCATTGTCGGTGCCGGAACGGTTGAAGTGGAGGACCGCGCCGGTGTTGTCGGCATGCATGGCGGGTTCGCGCCGCTCTGGTATTTCGACCGCATTACGCCACTCACCAAAGCCGGGCCGGAAGTACGCCGCTTGGCGCGTGAGGTCGGCGGCACCGGCGAACTTGATTGTCTCCATGCGCTCTCCGCCAAAATTTCAGAGACGGTCAGATATACAATTGGCGAAACCGGTGTGGAAACCACTGCTGAAGATGCGCTGAAAGCGGGCGTCGGGGTCTGCCAAGATCACGCCCACGTCTTTATTTCGGCCGCCCGCCTGATGGGCCGTCCGGCGCGGTATGTTTCGGGCTATCTGCTGATGGATGACCGCATTGAGCAGCAGGCGACCCACGCTTGGGCTGAAGCTTATGTCGACGGCATTGGATGGATTGGCTTTGACCCATCAAACGGGACTTCGCCAGACGCCCGCTATGTCCGCATCGCAACGGGCTTGGATTTTAAAGAGGCAGCACCCCTATCGGGTGTGACATATGGCGATGCGGATGAAACGTTATCCACTGCATTGACCGTTCAGCAGTAGATTACCTTTCTGCTATATAGCCGTACCGTATCGCATTCCCGTATGTGGAGCATCTCACCATGACCTATTGTGTCGCCTTGCGCATGAACAAGGGCTTGGTTTTTCTGTCCGACACGCGCACCAATGCCGGCGTCGATAACATCTCCACCTTCCGCAAGATGTTCACTTGAGAAGATGCGGGCGACCGCATGATCACCATGATGACCGCTGGCAATCTGGCAACGACCCAGGCCGTGGTCAGCATTCTGGATGAGCGCACCAAGGCACCGGCAGACCGCGCGCCTTCAATCTTGCAAGCGCCTTCAATGTTTCAGGTCGCCAAGCTTGTTGGGGACACTTTGGCGGAGGTCGTGCGCAATAGTTCGCCTGACGGACAATCGGCAGATGCATTTGGTGCAACGATTATCGTCGGCGGCCAGATTGGCGACAGCCCGCCAAGGCTATTTCTGGTCTATCCCGAAGGCAATTTCATTGAAGCATCCGACGACACATCGTTCTTCCAGATCGGCGAAACCAAGTATGGCCGCCCGATCCTGGTTCGCGCTTTTGACCCTGAAATGAGCTTCGAGGATGCCGTCAAGCTGCTGCTGGTATCCTTCGATTCAACTATGAAAGCCAATCTATCGGTTGGCCTACCCATCGACGTTCAGATCTATGAGGCGAATAGCCTGAAACGTGGGCGCGATATTCGGATGGGCGCGGACGACGAATATTACAGCATGATCTCGAACAGTTGGGGCGAGGCGCTGCGATCCACCTTCTATTCGCTCCCAACCTATACTTTTGACGATTAAGGCCGAGCGCCTTAGCGGAGAATAGCACCGTTCCGCACAATCCCTGCGCGGGCCAACCGGCGACGCGCTTCAACCGTGACACCATTCGCATCCGTCAATCCGAATGCGCCATCATCGATCCGTAGCAGGGTCGCATCCCCAGGTCCGCCAACGGCTAGTCCGCCAAGTTCAGGCCGCCCCATCGCTTTGGCTGGGTTGATGGTGGATGCAGCAATGATGTCCGAAAGGTCCATGCCGAGATGCAGGAATTTGGACAACGTCACCAGTTGATCGACCGCCGGGCCAGGCAGCGACATGGTGTGGACATCAGACGAGATACAATCCGGCGGCAGCCCAGCCGCCATCATCGCTTCTGCCACCTGCCAGGAAAATGAGCCTTTGCCGTGGCCGATATCAAAGATGACGCCCATTTCTTTGGCAGCCAGCACTTCATCTCTGACACGCCCGTCCATCGTCGTCGGTGCCGCCGGGAATGGGCGATAGCAATGGGTCAGAACATCCCCTGGACGGAGCCGTGACAGCACTTCCATGCGGGACGGCGGCGGATGGTCCAGATGCGCCATGACGGGCATCCCAAGCGCATCCGCAGATTCGATCGCGATATCCAACGGTGCCACGCCAATACCGCCAGACGCCACCAGACCGACACGCACCTTAACGCCAACAATGATATCCCGGTGCTCATTACCGACGCGAACGACTTCCAGTGGATTGAGCAGGCGTATATCGCCAGATTCGCCGACCATAACTGCAGGGCTAAAAGCGAAAATGCCCGCGAAGCTAGCGTTGATATAAGCCAGCACCCGCGCCTCTGACTGCTCAACGATATGGGCGCGGAACCCATGGAAATTGCCGGGGCCAGCGCTACCAGCATCCACCAATGTCGTGCAGCCGGACTGGCGCATATACGCGTCCGGATCGACGCCAAGCGAAGTGCCGCCCCAATAAATATGCGTGTGCAGATCAATCAAGCCCGGCGTCACATATAGGCCGTCGGCTTTGATGACCTCATCCGCAACGGTACCTGCATCTGCACCAATGGCGGAGACTTGGCCATTTTTGAAAGCGATATCCGTTACGGCGTCCAGGCCGCTTGCGGGATCAATGACATGACCGCCGATGATAGCGAGATCGTGAGACATATATGTGCGCCTTCATGTAATGCGTTTTCGGCCAAAGCATAGCCGTTCGCCACCTCAGCGCCTATATTAGAGCTAACCAACTGAACAGAGGGTTCCAGCCATGACCGATAAAGTCGTCAAAACTGATGCTGAATGGAAAGCCCAGCTTTCGCCAGAATCATATCAAGTGGCCCGTAAGCATGGCACCGAGCGCGCTTTCAGCGGCGAGTATCACGATAGCAAAGCCAAGGGCCGGTATGACTGCATTTGCTGCGGCCAACCGCTGTTCAGCTCTGATACCAAGTTTGATTCCGGTACGGGCTGGCCAAGCTATTGGGCACCGATTGATGAGGATGCCGTAACCGAAAAGAAGGACCGCTCCTTCTTCATGGTCCGGACAGAAGTTCTATGCAGCAAATGTGATGCCCATTTGGGCCACGTCTTCCCAGATGGCCCAGCACCTACCGGCCAGCGCTATTGCATGAATTCAGTCTCCCTAAAGCTGACCAGCAAAGATGAGGACGAGTCCGCCGCGTGAGCGCATCTAAAGCCCAGCCTAATCCGCGCGCCCTCATCGCAGTCGCTGTGCTGCTTATAGGGCTCGCGGTCTACACAGCCGCTGTCGTGACCCTGGCGGATTACCTACCAGGGCATTGGGCGGTTGAAGCAATCTATGCGCTGGTCATGGGGTTGATTTGGGTCTGGCCCGCCATCGCCCTATTCCGCTGGGCCGCGAATTGGCGACGGTCTTAGCGCATTGACTCCAAACTCATAATGGATGGCTTACAATTCCGGGGAGTCCAGGTTCGACATCACGTTCTAATCCCTGAAATGTACATTTAATACTTCACACCATTTCTAGTTCAAAATTTCTGCATTATAGAAAAAAACAAGTATTGCTCCAGTAAAAACAGCAACACCTGTTCCCAAGACAAACAAAATAGGGTAACGCGCCTCATGGACTTGAAGTCGGTGGTGGATTCCGACGCGAAGCGCAACGCGATCAAGCAAACCTGATTTGAACGTCATTTCCAAGCTCGGCGAGCATGGCCTCGATGGGTGTTTTGAATCCGAGGCACTTTCGCGGCGTTGAGTTCAGGGCCATGGCAATCT
>JBDQJI010000107.1:0-12412 GCA_040263875.1 Alphaproteobacteria bacterium | reverse complement strand
TCGCCCACACCATGAGCGGCAAAGGCGGCATTGCTTGCACGCACCCGCTGAACGCAGGCCTATTCGGACGCTATGACCGGATCGCAAATGACCTGATTGGTGAGTCCGATTGTGTGCTCGTTATCGGCTGTAAGCTTGGCGAGATCGCAACGAAGCGCTTCTCCCTGCCGCTCGAAGGCAAGCCGCTAATTCATCTTGAAGTGCTACCAGAAGAAATCGGCCGCACGACGCCAGCGACAGTCGCGCTTATTGGCGACGCGGGCGAAGGCTTGAGCGATCTGGCGGATGCGCTGACTGAAGGTGCGCCAGCCCGCGCCGCAGCCCGCAAAGCCTATAATGAAGACGTTGTCGCGAAGATGGCGAAATGGGTTGAAGGCGCTGAACCGCGGTATGGCTCCGAAGAAACGCCGATCAACATGGGCCGCGTTATCCGTGAGTTGATGAACACCATGCCCGCAGACGGCGTTCTGGTCGCTGACGGCGGGTTTGCCGCCCACTGGACAGGCCTGCTCTATGACACGAAGCAGGCTGGGCGCAATTACGTGCCGGACCGGGGCTTTGCCTCCATCGGCTACGGCCTGCCGGGCGCTATTGGCGCGCAGCTGGCTTGCGGCAATGACCGCCCTGTCGTGGCGCTCACCGGCGATGGCGGCTTCAACATGACGCTTGGCGAGCTTGAAACCGCCCGTCGTCTGAAACTCGGCCTCACCATGATTGTCGTGAACAACGCGGCCTCCGGCTATGTGAAAGCGCTGCAGCACGCGATGTATGGCGGGCGTTATCAGTCCAGTGATCTGGAAGAGGTAAACTACGCCAATGCCGCCAATGCGCTTGGCTGCGAAGGCATCCGCGTTGAGGACCCAAGCCAACTCGCCGAAGCGCTCCGCACCGGCATGGCCAACAAAGATCAGCCGACCGTACTTGATGTTGTCGTGACGCGTGATCCGGCAAAAATGCTGCCAGCCGTCGATAACCGCACGGCGCAGATCAAAAAAGGCGACAGGATCGCGTGATTTCATGAAAGCCATCATCCTGTCCGCCGGCCAAGGCTCACGCCTGCTGCCGCTTACGGAAGACCGCCCGAAATGCCTGTTGGCGATCGGCGACGATACGATCCTTGGCATTCAGCTAAAGGCGCTGAAAGTGGGCGGCGTCAGAGATGTGGCGATCGTTACAGGCTTCCGCACGGCTGCTGTGGAGAAAGCGGCGGCGGAGGCGACTGTCCCTGGCTTCACCGTGCGCACGATCTTCAATCCGTTCTATAACGTCGCCGACAATCTGGCATCGTGCTGGATGGCGCGGGATGAAATGCACGGGCCGTTCCTACTGCTGAACGGCGACACCTTGTTCCGCCCGTCCATTCTGGAAACGCTGCTTGCAGCGCCGCCAGCCGATATCACCCTCAGCATCGACAAGAAGTCTGAGTATGATTCTGATGACATGAAGGTGACGCTTGACGGCGATAACATCATCAATGTCGGCAAAGACCTAACGCCCGACGAAACCCACGGCGAGAGCATCGGCTTCAGCCGCTATTCTGCTGAAGGCGCAGATATCTTCCGGGAAACCCTGGAACAGATCATGCGCACACCCAACGGCCTGCGCTGGTGGTATTTGAAAGCCATCGCCGTACTTGGCGAGCGCGGTCTCGTCCGGGCTTGCTCGATTGAAGGTCAAACCTGGGGCGAAGTTGATTTCCACGTGGACCTGGAAGAGGCGACGGAGAAATTCGGCTAGCGCCCTAGGCGGGATGCAGGCAAACTACTGGAAACACCGCCCTAAAGGAGGTTTCCATGCCCGATAGTGCCCGCCCGCAATCCATTGCTGATCTACCCGCGCAGATCCCTGCCGCCCCGGCTTCTGACGCAGAAAGCCGCGCTAGGTATTTCAATACCGGCAACGCCTTCAACGTCATTCTGCCGCCCGTGCCCGATACTGCTTTTAGTGAAGAACCGCAGCGGGCACTTGATCCGTCAGCGCCAACGGGCCTGGTCGCGTGCGATGCATCGGGTGTGATGGAATGTGATTTTCCAGCGACATCGCCCTTCGTGCTGGCCCGATATGCCCGCATTAATGCTGGCGATACGCTGGATGTGAACTTCGTCGCAAGCGGCGTGGTTCATTACGTCATCCAGGGTACTGGCGCCACAACATCAGGCGCTGAGACAATCAACTGGGGACCGGGCGATATCTTCGTCACACCCGGCGACTGCCCCCAGTCCCACACGGCGAATGATGCGGACGCCGTGCTTTGGGTCGTCACCAACGAACCCCAACTTGCGTTCGAGAACCTGCAAGCCCCGGCGCCGGGCGACGCACCTACCGGCGTTGTGCATTACCCGGCGGCTGAAATCGATAAGCAGGTGGCGCTATTGTATGAAGTTGGCCGTGGCGAGGATATCGCCGGGTCCGCACTCATCCTGTCGTCCGACAAACAGGAAGCCAGCCGCAATATGCTGCCAACCCTGACAGTCGCAATGAATTCCCTGCCCCCTGGCGTGACCCAGCGTCCACACCGGCATAACTCCGTCGCCGTGTCTCTCGTGATACGGGGCGAGAATTGCTACTCGACGATAGACGGGCGGAAGAAGCATTGGTCGCCTTGGGCGACAACCATCACGCCGCCTGTCTCCGTCCACTCCCACACCAATGCAGGCGACGAACAGGCCCTATTTCTGATCATCCAAGACGGCGGACTATTCTACCATGCCCGCGCCATGGGCTTTGAGTTTGTTGAAGAATAAGGAGGCCGAAACCATGGAACTAACTGTCAAACCGTTCGGCGGCGCTCTAGGCGCCAGCGTCTCCGGCCTGGATTTTCGCCACCCGATTACGCCAGAGCTAAAGGCTGAACTCAATGCAGCCTGGATGGAGCATCTCATACTGGTCTTCCCGGACCAGCCGTTGACAGATGAAGAGCACGTGCAAGCGACCCATGCCTTTGGCGAGCCAGAGGTATTCCACCAGAACATCATCAAATCCAGCCGCGTGCCGGAAATATTCCGCGTTTCCAACGTGGATGAGAATGACCAAATCATGGAGCCCAAGCATCCAACGATGCAGCAACTTGGCAGCGCGCGGAAATGGCATACGGATTCGAGCTACCGTGAGAACCCAGCCATGGGGTCACTTTTACATGGAATTGAGATCAGCCGGACCGGTGGCCAGACCTGCTTTATCAATATGTACGCCGTCTATGACGCCATGCCTGACAGCTTGAAAGCCAAGGTCGAGGGCAAACGCGCGCGCCATGATTTTGAAATGCTGAGCCGGATCGCAGCGGCCCGTAAACCCACGGATGAAGAACGCGCATCCATGCCCGCCGTGTGGCAGCCAATGGTGCGTGTGCATCCAGTAACGGGCCGGAAATCGCTCTATATCAGCCCGATCTACAATGATGGCATCGAGGGCACGGAAGACGATGCCGCAATGGCACTATTTCAAGAATTAACAGACTTTGCCGAGCAGGAGCAGTTTGTCTACCGCCACACTTGGTCACCGCACGACATGCTGCTGTGGGATAACCGCTGCACCATGCATTTGGTAACGCCGCACGACCCGACTGAGCGGCGCGTCATGCACCGGACAACGATTGTAGGCGATGGTCCGCCGATTGCAGCTTAAGGCTGCTTTTCCGGACCGCGTTCCGCCATCGCCTGAAGCCGCTCATGCACCAAATCCGGCATATCCACGATGTCGCGAGCGCGCGCCTTGCGTCGAACCTCGGCTGATCGATCAAAAGGCATCCGCACGGGATCACCGCCCGACATAGGGCGGGCCGCGCGGACGGCGTCAGCATATTCCGTTGCGCGGTTCCGGTATTCTGCTTCAGGCATCATCAAGTCTGTGCGCATGGCGATTATCAGGAAACCGAATTCCGCCAGATCAGGCGGCTGAGCGGGCGATCCGGCCATCATGCCCAGCAACTGCACCACGTGCGCCAAGCCAGAGCCCTTATGCCCGCCCCATGGCGTGAATGCGCCGCCGAGTGCTGCATCGGGGTCTGTGGTCGGGTGCCCCTCAGCGTTAAATGCGACGCCTTCCGGCAGAGCTTCCCCCATCCGCTTCGCCAAAACGACTTCCGCATGCATGATGGACGAAGTGCCGATATCCCAGATCACTGGGTCGTCGTTCGTCGGGAAACCAAAGCAAATTGGGTTGGTGCCGAACCGCCCATCGACCGCACCGTGGGGCGCTACCCAGGGTGACGCGTTAGAGGCGATCATCGTGACCATACCTTCCGCCGCCGCCTTTTCCGCGAAGTAAGACAGCATGCCCGTGTACCAAGTATCATCCGCCCCAACCATGGCGAGTCCGGTTTCCCGGCATTTCTGAATGGCAATCTCCGTTGCTTTGTAAGCGACGACATACCCCAGATTATCGTGGCCATTCAGTCTGGCTGATACAGGCGTCTCTTGGGCAAGCTCAACGGGTTTCGTGGGCGCGCCTGTCCGTTCTAGCCGTTCAACGATGCTGACAAGACGCGGCAGGCCGCCATATTGCAGACCGCGCAGTTCACAGTCGATCAGGTGATCCGCAATTAAGCCTGCATATTCAGCACTATGTTCGTTCGCTTGCATGACCCGGACAGCTAAATCGTGCGCTTGGCTAACAGATATTTGCATCGCCGCTTCCTCCCTGTTTCCGCCTGAATGATGGCTTGTGGGCGGGCAGCGGGCAACAAAGCCCTATTTTCGACTGTCCCGCCAATCTTCCACCCAAAGCGTCGTTGGGTATTGGTGGCCCGTCGGCTCAATGCCTGTCAGCCACAGCGGAATGACGAAAGGCTGCGCACGGAAATAGAACGGCAGGGCGGGCAGATCGCGCGCATAGATTTGTTGCAGGCGCGCCCACAACGCATAGCGCTTGGTTTGGTCAAGTTCGACTTCAATCTTATCGAGCAAGCTATCTACTTCGGCATTCTTATAGCCAGGATAATTCTGGCCGGACCAGCCATTATCCGACGTTGGGATCATGGAGGAATGCAGACTGGTGCGCGGCGGGTTTTGGGGGGATGAGAGCCATGCGTACATCGCGAGGCCATTGAATTTCCGCTTCGTCACAGTCTCACCAAAGAACACCCGCGCAGGCTGATTGCGCAGATTGGCCGATATTCCAAGCTTCGCCCAATCGCTCTGCAACGCCTGTTGCGCCAGTTCCCGCAAGCGATTGCCTGCTGTCGTCATATAATCGAACGCCAGTAAATCGCCTGCCGCATTCCGGCGCTTGCCTTCCGCGTCCAGCACCCATCCAGCTTCATCAAGCAAAGCAGCTGCGCGTTTCACATCATATGGGTAGCGCTGAATATCTTGCGATGCAGCCGGGTCATTCGGTGCAACAGAGGCATGGGCTACCGGCTGGCGACCGCCAAACAATGCCTGCGATAGGGCTTCCCGGTTTGCGCCAAACAGCAGCGCCTGGCGCACCCGCACGTCTTTGAGTGCGGGATGATCCAGGTTCACGTCGATATGCTCATAGATCAGGCCGGGGCGGTATGAAAAGCGATAGCGGCTGCGCATGCGCCGTTCCAACGCCGTCGCCTGATCGATAGAAAGACCAAGCTCGCCAGCGATATAATCGATGCCACCAGACCTCAGGTTAGCTTCGAGGGCTGCAGTATTAGTGATCGCACGAATGACGATGCGCTCGAATGCAGGCGCATCGCCTGGCCAATGCTGATTGCGCTCAAGCGTCAGCGCCGCACCGGCGGTAACGCCGGTCACGCGATAAGGACCGTTATAAAGGCCCGGCGTATCAGGTGCTGTGACATAGCGGGTTTCGTTCTTGTACCGCTCTGGGTCGGCCTCAAACGGCGCGCGCTCCACATGGGCCGGGAGTGGGGTTAGCGCTAGCAAATTGTAGCGATACTCAACGCGGTCGTTGATGAGCGTGAAAGTACGATCATCAATCCGGCGAATTTCCAGGATACGCCGGTAGCTTTCCTGCTCCGTCACGCCGCTTTTGGGATGCTTACCAACTTCCCAGGCCAAGATCACATCATCGACGGTAACCGGTACGCCGTCCGCCCAGGCCATGCCTTCACGGATGCGGAATGTGACTGCGACGCCTTCGCCAGTCCCCGTCCCTACGTCTTTCGACACAGGTACTTTGACCGCACCGCCATTCTCAAAGGTCGGAAGTTCCTCACAGAGGATACATGTCGCTTTCCAGTCCTTGTCGAACGCGACGAAGGGCCGTTGCGAGAGGCCGAGAACGTAGCTTTTGGCCAACATCGCATCAATGGCGGGATGCAGGGTTGAGGGATATTGCGAAATGCCAATCGTCAGTGGCTTAGCCTGCAGCGCCCCAGAAACCAGAAGTGCAGCAGCGACGCCAAGGCTGGCGAAAAGGCGACGCATCAAGCGTGCCGCTCGGCCCAGCCATCCGGGTCTTTCAGGAATGAGCGGACTTCGTCAGCAACATTCGGCGCGAAGTAGCCTTCTGCCTCAGCTACGCGCAGTACATCGGCCCAGGTGGCTAGCTCATGCAGGTCAACGCCAAGCGACTTCAGGTTCGTGCGGCTTGCTGGGAAAATGCCGTAATGGAACACGACGAAGCAATGCTCGACGATGGCGCCGTCTTCCTTCAGCGCATTGATAAAGTTCAGCTTCGACCCGCCGTCTGTCGCCAGATCTTCCACCAGAACAACACGCTGGCCTTCATGCAATTCACCCTCAATCTGTGCGCCCCGGCCAAAGCCTTTTGGCTGCTTGCGCACATAGAGCATTGGCAGGCCCATGCGCTCCGCAATCCAAGCAGCGAACGGGATGCCTGCGGTCTCGCCGCCGGCAATCGCATCTATCGATTCGTATCCGGCGGCGCGCTCAATTTTCTCTACCGCCATATCCATTAATTTGGCGCGGGCGCGGGGGAAGCTAATCAGCTTGCGGATATCCACATAAACAGGGCTTTTCCGGCCCGAAGTGAACACAAATGGCTCCTTGCCGTCATAGGCGTAGGCCGCCTTGATCTCGAGAAGGATACGGGCGGCGTCATCTGCAGATACGGTCATGGGAAGCGGGCCTAGGTTTTGTGGGTCGGATTCCAGTATATCCTATCTGGATTAGCAGCCGCATTTCGCGGGCGCCAGTGTTTGAGCCTGTATAATCCATGGACGCCCTGATTCCAGACTTCACCACCGGCCAATTCATTTACATCGCCGCGTGCGCATTTCTGACAGCCTGCTTCCACAGCATTAGTGGCTATGCAGGCGGCTTGATCCTAGCAATCTGCCTAACGCCGGTGCTTGGCGTGAAGGCGATTGTGCCAGTGCTGGCGATGTCCCTGCTGATATCGCACACGAGCCGCGCATGGGCGTTCCGGAAAGGCTTTCAGTGGCCAATTTACCGGGATGTGATGATCACCGCCCTGCCCGGCATTGCATTCGGCGCCGGGATCTATGCGCTGCTTCCCGTTGCGTGGGTGGCGGTCGTGCTGGGCATATTCCTGCTGATGTCCGCGCCGCTCAGACGGCTGATGCAGCGGGCGAATGTTGTTGTCGGGCGAAAGTCGCTGATGGGGGCTGGTGTTCCTTTCGGCGTGTTGTCTGGCGCAGCGATTGGGGCTGGATTGATCCTGGCGCCGTTCTTTCTGGCAGCCGGCTTGGCCGGGGAGGCTTTGCTTGGGACCATGGCCGCGGTCGCGTTCACTGTGAACGTCGTAAAAACTGCAGTATTTAGCGGATTTTCCGTACTAACAGCCGATTTGGCCGTCATCGGCGCTGCAATCGGCGCCTGCACAATCCCCGGCAATTTGTTTGGACGCTGGGTCGTTCAAAACACCCCTATCCGCGTTCATATCGCGCTGATCGAAGTCGTGGTCGCCGTTGGCGGCCTCTACTTCCTGTGGATAGCGGCCCTAAATTTTGGCTGGATCCCGGTGGACTGAGCAGTATATAGTTATGCGTCGGAATGACGCATTCAGCGCTACGAACGATGCGCCAGAGACTCATAACGGAGGCTCGATATGGTTGTCGCTTCACTGCTTAACACAAAAGGCCGAGACGTATTTTCCATTACGCCAGACGCATCCGTCACGGATGCTGCCCGCTATCTGCGAGACAAAAGCATTGGCGCTGCACTGGTGCTTGATCAATCGGGCGCTGCCGCCGGCGTATTCTCCGAACGCGACTTGGTGAACGCTATCGCAGATCAAGGAAATACAGCCCTATCCCTGAAGGTTGGTGACCTGATGAGCCGGGACTTGGTTTCCTGCACACCGACAGACCCCATTCCCGCCGTTATGGCCACTATGACCGAGCGCCGCGTACGGCATTTGCCGGTTATGGATGCTGGCAAAGTGGTGGGCGTGGTCTCAATTGGCGATGTCGTTAAGTCCCGAATCGCAGAGGCTGAGACAGAAGCCAAAGCACTGAAGGCCTATATCGCGTCAGGCTGAACCTGCATCAGCTGGACGCTTTGGGATAATGTTAATGAACTGTGCGCTTAGAACGTCCTCATCCGCCTGATTGAACGCCGTCCCATCAACCACCACTTGGCCCGTTGTCCTGGCGGGAATGCACTTGGCGACACGAACTTCGACGCGGATTGTATCGCCAGGCCGCACGGCTCTTGGCCAGCGCAGGTTCTCAATCCCGCGTCCGCCCTGGTTATGGCCAAACATGCCTGCCTGAAACATCAACCGGAACGTCACGCCAAGGGTTTGAAAACCGCTAGCGATCAGCCCGCCATAGATCGAATTCTCCGCATATTGCTTATCCAGATGAAACGGCTGTGGGTCCCAGGTGAAGGCATAGTCGATGATCGAGGATTCGCTGAACGTGTATTGCGCGGTGTGAAACAGATCGCCTGGGCTGAAGTCTTCGAAATATCGCGGCGCGTAACGGGTCATTCAATGACCTCCTCGGCGTGAGCTTGGGTGCTTACTTGCAACGGGTCCATTGTTTAGCGCGGGTCCAATCAGTCTTAAATCCGGACGCATCCTTGCCAGCGAGAAGGAAGCGGTCGGCGTCAATCCAGTCCGCTACCAGTGTTTGCTCAAAGCCGTTATCGCGCCACAGCGGATTGCGGCCGCCAAAGGATTTCACAGCCCAATTCCCAGCATCGCCCTTGGGTGTGCGGATCGAGATCATATCATTTGGGCCGGCGCTGATTACCGCTGGATTATCACAGGCCACGTCAGGCTTGTTGACGATCACGCCCGCTCCTTCAGGGAACGCAATTGACCATGCACCGATGAAAGGCTTTGGATCAGCAGGCTTCACTTCGGCAACCGCGCCGCCTACCGCTACGGCGCTAACGCCAAACGCGAGAGCCGCAGTAAGTAGAAAGCGCTTCGACCTATCAACCACTTTAGAATAATGCATATTTTTGGCCCCACATCTCAATTCCCTGGCGATATTGGGTACATCCCAATTGCGCAGAATGTCAAAGCCTGAAACAATCGTCCTTGGAGGGGAATGTCGTCCGGTGGCGGCCCCGGTCTTCAAAATCGGTGAGGGGGCGTTAGGCGTTTCCTGGCGGGTTCGACTCCCACTCTCCTCCGCCATTTTATGGCAAATATTGCGCTCAAACCATTGATCCACAAGATAATATGTTCTGACGTGGCTCGAGGTGCGAACCAAAGTGCGCAACAAATCTGTCCCCCAATACCTCACTAAGCGCGATGGCGTTTTCTATTACGTGCGCAGAATCCCGCCTGATCTGAGACAACATCACCAAGCGTACCGCTTCTATTTCAGTCTTCGGACCGGATCATCCGTCGCCGCAAATCGAGCAGCAAATTCCATCACCCAAAAACTAGATGCTTATTGGATGGGGTTGAGGCTGGAGACACTCGATATTCCGTCGCTGAAACCACTGTCCTCCGAAAAAAGTTTAGGCGAGCAAGCGCCTTTATTGTCAGAAGCAGCGGCTTTGTATCTGCGTCTAAAGGGCATCGGACGCTTAAAAAAGTTCCATCAGAGTGCTGAACGAAATTTAAACTATGCAGTGAAGTCGATTGGAGACAGACCCATCACAACCTTCACTGCCAAAGACGCTACGAAATTCCGAGATTGGCTTTTGGCTAAAGGTTTAACCGTTGAATCCGTAAAGAGGAGCTTCGCAGCAATCCGAGCTATCGTGAATCTTGCAGTGCGTGAATACGGGTTGGACTACAAGAACCCCTTCAGCAACACATTCATGCCGGACCTAAATGATAGGAAACGCAGAAAGACCATCCCCATTGAGGATATAAAGCGCGTTCAGTCTATCTGCGTGATGATGGACGATGACCGAAGATGGCTACTGGCTGTGCTTGCCGATACGGGAATGCGGCTAGCAGAAGTTACAGGTTTAGCAGTCCAAGACATAAAGTTAGAAACCACTGTGCCTCATATCGATCTGCGCCCGCACGAATGGCGACCCCTAAAAACGCGATCGAGCGAACGAATTGTTCCGTTAACTGGCAGTGCGTTGTGGGCAGCCAAACGCATTGTTGATACGCAGTCCAGCCCTTTCGCTTTCCCGCGATATACAGATCAAATTAGCTGCAATGCTAATTCTGCGAGCGCCACACTGAACAAATGGCTGAAACAGCATGTGCCGACAGGATGCGTCATCCATTCATTGAGGCATGCAATGAGGGACCGTTTGCGGGCTGTGGAATGTCCTCCTGAGATAATCGATGCGATTGGCGGATGGGCAAGCCAGAGCATCGGTCAGAAGTACGGTGACGGTTATCCTGTCGAAATTATGCAAAAATGGCTGATAAAAATGAGTGACATGTAAGTGGGGCTCGCACCTCGAGCCACGTCAGAACATATTGTCTTGTGGATCAATGGTTTGGGCGCACTATTTGCCATAAAATGGCGGAGGAGAGTGGGAGTACGAACTCCTCACTGATGAGCCAAACCAAATTCACCTCAAGTAATATCAATAACTTAGCACGTAGCCCCACTCCGTCAAAGTCCCCCAACTGTTCTACAGTTTGGTGCGCAGTCATATCCTTTGCGGGATGATACGTGCCGCTGCCTACGAGGCGTCATACGTGCGCCACTGTTTAGCCACACGGATTACGTACAAGAGGGTCGTTCATCATGAACCTCCCTGAACTCCGACCGCATAATGTTGGTTAGATATTAGGCCAACACGTGCGGTCGCTCTTTTTATGTGATCAGGCAGCGCTGAGGGGGGACGTAGGGGCCACCCCACCCCTCACGGGTATATATTGATGGCCTCTTACACGGATGGGTGTTGGGGGTTGGTAACCACTATCCGTGACCTTTTTCACCAAACAACCGGATTGTTGGAATACCCAGCTTGCGGCTGGTTGAATGGTCATCGTCATAACGAAGGGGGTGTTTAACTTTTAATTAATTCCTTCGTTTAGTGACAAGAGTGACAAGGAATCTGAAAAGTCCCCATAAGAGTGATTTGCAGAAGTTTTGGAAAAGCTTGTCACTCCTGTCACTCTTGTCACGGAAGGAAGGCAGGCAGGGCAGCCGGATATCACTGCCCTGACGCCTCGTTGGTTGTGGCTACGTAAATATGAAAGTCGATAACCCCTCCCAATAACGACCGTTGTTGTCACGGACTTGCTTGTAGCCGTGCTCCTTCAAAGCAACACCAAACTGCGTCTTTGTGCGGGGGTGTTTGCTCTGGGCCTTGCACCAAGTCGAATAGCGCTCATAGAGACTGGCTACGGAGGACCGCATTGATGGGTCTTTGTTGCACTCGTCCTCAACAAACTCGGTCACTGTGTCCATCTCACTGCGGTAGGCAGTGATGCTGGCAGCCACAGACGCCGGCGCATTTAGCGAAGGTATCTTCAATAATATTGAACGGGACATTCGCGCCACAACATCAGAAAAGTTTCTGACATTCCTAACGGTTGACTTTTTCGTTTGCGGGGCGGCACAATTTTTCCAAGGCCCTTCGCCTAGAACGTATGCTTGAGTTTCGCGAATAAGGAAATGTGGACAATGATAAAAAATATAATATCCATTATATTATTGGCGACAATACTTATCATTTATAATCCAAAGGAACTAAGAGCTGACAAATATCGCGGAAATGGAGACGTAACTTTAAGTGATTCTCAATACGAAAACTTTGAAAAGTATAAAAAACTCTGGCAGCCAAATCTATTTATTCTTACGGGAAGAGGGTCTTATTGGTTTTATTGTGCCGGTAGTGGCCAATGCCAATCTGAAAACAATTCGACATATATGTGGAGATTCAATCAAAGTAAATACGCCAAAAATGGGGGTAAGATATTCGCAGAAGGACAAAAAATAGTTTGGCAAGGTACCGTCTGCTACAAAGGTAGAGTCATTCATGGATCAGGTTCTTGCAGCCAAAGTAATTTGTCTCGACGCAAAGATGACTATATGGTTTGCCGGTTAGCCTTGCAGATAGATAACCCCAATTGGGATACTCGATACCCTAAAGAGATAGCTGAAGCAAAAAAG
>JBDQJI010000106.1:0-12577 GCA_040263875.1 Alphaproteobacteria bacterium | reverse complement strand
CCTCAGGCTCTCTTGACTATCTTGTATTGCTCGACGGATCGCCGCTGTCGTGCGGGCGCTCCCGTGAAGTACCTGTCCCATAATGCGTCCTTCCAAACTTGGGAAAAGAGTGCACCATCAATCTCCGGGACTAAACAGCTAGGACTTGACTTAGCGGCTTTTTCTCGGGCTTTTTGGCCCGTCTCAGAATGGAGCATTGTATGCGGTTCGCGATTGTTTTGGTCTTTGCCTCGTTGTTGATTGGTGCCTCTGGCCCAGCGTCTGCTCAGCGGGCTGATGATTGGGTTATCAGTGCTTTTGGAAAGCGCTGCGATGTTACACTCACAAAGCAAAGGCTAAGTGGGGACTGGTACAAGATCCGCGTTGGCCCGCGTTGTGACCGCGAAATGGCAGATCTGTACGCCTGGCGGTTCGGTGATAGCAGCGATCAAATGATTTTCTACGCGGATAATCGGGAGGTTGCTTCTGTTAATTGGCGCAGCAATACCCGCTGGGAGGGCTGGATTACTGGCTGAGACGAAGAAGTAACATTGACCAAGCGCAGTGGATTTCAGAACAGTCAGCGCGCAGCACCCCCGCCACGACCTCGGTTTGGTGCCAGCGGTGCTGCCAGCAGTGAAGTTGCGCATTGCAAACAATATTATGGCACCCGCAGGTGTGCACAGGCAGAGGACGTTGGCGATCCAACTTCGGGTGCGCTGCAGCCAGTTGCAAATATGAATGTTCGTTTTCTGGGCGCGCGCACGTCATCCGTCGTTGGTCAGTTGCCGCGCGGTCGCTGTGTCGCGACACAACGTTGCTCGTCCTCAGTTCTCAGCGGTGAAATCTGGTGTCAGATCAAGCTGACTGACATCAAGACAGGGTGGATTCTGAAAGAAGACAAACAGTCCGTATACGCCAGGAACGGCTGTGGTTGAGGATGCTCTAGGCGACGACAGCAGCCGCTCTCAATTCAGCTACTTCATCGCTTCCAAGCCCAAGTTCTTCTAGCAATTCATCCGTGTCCTGGCCCAATGTCGGCGCCGGGCGGCGGATGGCGCCGGGGGTTTCGGACAAGCGTGGGATGATGTTGTGCATGGGCATGTAACCGTCTGGTGCCTCTGCCTCCGGCATATTCACCAGTGCCTCGCGGCCAAGCACGTGGGGGTCCTTGCGGAGTTGGCCTGCATCATAGACGGGGCCTGCGGTCACTTCGGCTTTCTCGAAGAAGGATAGGTTTTCCGGCAGAGTGCGCGCGCCAACCCAATCGCCGACGATTTTATCCACTTCGTCGGCGCGGGCGACGCGGGCGGCATTGGTAGCGTAGCGGGGGTCGTCGCACATATCCTCGCGGCCAATGGCGCGGAACAAGCGCATCGCCATCGCTTGCATGGAGCCGGATATCGCGAGCCAACTACCGTCACTGGTTTGATAGGTGTTACGCGGGCTGGCGGTGAGGGAGCGGTTGCCTGTCCGCATCGGTGCCTTGCCTGTCAAATGATGCAAAGCTGCGTCGCCACCAAGGATAGACATCAGCGGTTCCAACAATGACAGATCAATCACCTGGCCTTTGCCGCCCTTCTGCTCGACTTCACGCAGCGCCGTCATCACTGCAAATGCGCCGTAGAGGCCAGCGACCATGTCTGCCAGCGCCATGTTTGGCAGGGTAGGCGGCCTGTCTGGGAAGCCGGTTTTCATGGCGAACCCGCTCATGCCCTCGATCAATGTGCCGAAGCCTGGGCGATTGGCATAAGGGCCTGTCTGCCCAAACCCTGTCACGCGGAGGATGATGAGCGCTGGGTTCCGCGCCCAAAGCATTTCAGGCGATAGGCCCATCTTCTCTAGCCCGCCGGTGCGGAAGTTCTCAACGAACACCTGCGCGCCTTCGACCATATCCAGCAACAATGCTTTCCCACGCTCGTCTCGCAGATTCATGACGATGCTGCGTTTGTTGCGGGCGTAGATCTTCCACTGAACACTGATACCATCCGCACCCCAATCCCTGAGCGGATCGCCTTTGCCCGGTGGCTCAATCTTGATGACGTCGGCACCATGGTCCGCCAGCACATGGGTGGACATATTGCCTGCGACCAACCGCGATAGATCAAGCACGCGCACACCATCTAGCGGGCATTCAGCGTCTGGGCGGTAATCCATGGGGCAACTCCAAATGGCGGGTTGTGAACTATAAGGCCTGGATTGCGCGGAAGGGAACGGCGGCTATGCTCAGGGGGATAAGCAACAAGGAGTCGATGCATGGCGCGGATCGCGGTCGCTGGGTTTCGCCACGAAACCAATACCTTCGCGCCCCATAAGGCGACGCTACCAGAGTTCGAAACTGGCTATAGCTGGCCATCGCTTGTGCGTGGCGCAGACCTACCGGCGGCAGTGAAGGGCTTCAATCTTGGAATATCCGGTTTCATCGACAAGGCCGAAGCACAGGGGCATGAAATTGCGCCGCTGGTTTTCGCCTCCGCGGCACCCTCTGCCCAGGTAACCGAGGATGCCTATGAGACCATTGTCGGCATGCTGTTTGAAGAATTGGCCGGGGCTGGCGATATCGATGCTATTTTTCTGAACCTGCACGGTGCAATGGTTGCGGAGCATCTGGATGATGGCGAGGGCGAGTTATTGCAACGTCTCCGCCAGAAGGTTGGGCCGGCGCTGCCGATTGTCGCCACGCTGGATTACCATGCGAACATGAGCCGGGACGCCTGTGAGCATGCAACCGCCATCACCGGTTATCGGGCTTACCCCCATGATGATATGGCGGAGACGGGAGAGCGGATGGCGGTATGGCTGGACAAGCATCTCGCAAGCGGTGCTAAGCGTCCAGCTTTCGCCTTCCGGCAAACGCCATTCCTGATCCCGCTTTTCGCCGGATGCACCATGCGTGCGCCCGCAGATGAGATTGTCGCCGCTGTTGCCGATATTGAGGCGGAAACGGGCGTGTTGTTGACATTCGCTGGCGGATTTCCAGCCGCCGACATTCCGGATTGCGGGCCAAGTGTGTATGGCTACGCATCGGACCAAAGCGCGGCCGAAGCAGCCGTCAACCGGCTCGCAGAAACGGTCGAAGCGCGGGAGCAGGATTGGGGCGGTGATGTGCTTGGGCCAGAGGCTGCCGTTGTGGAAGCTGTGCGTCTGGCAGAAAGTGCTAAGCGGCCCATCGTTCTAGCCGATATCCAGGATAACCCAGGCGCAGGCGGCACAGGCGATACCATGGGCCTGATCAAGGCCATGTTGGATGCAGGAATGGAGAACGCTGCCGCAGGTCTTGTATTCGACCCTCATGTGGCGACCATCGCTGCGCGCGCTGGGGAGGGGGCTGAGATATCGGTCGCACTTGGCGGAAAGCATGATGTGCCCGGAGACTCGCCGCTTACCGGAAATTTCAAAGTAATCTGCGCGCCATCTGGGCGAATGATTGCTTCTGGACCCTTATATAAGGGCGGGCGAATGGACCTGCACCCAATGGCGCGGTTGCGCATTGGCGGGATAGATATCGTCGTCGTTGGCAAGCGCGTACAAGCGGCGGATCAGGAATTCTTCCGCCATGTTGGTATTGAGCCCGGCGCAATGCGATTTCTTGGCATCAAGAGTTCTGCGCACTTCAGGGGCCATTTCCAGCCAATCGCAGATGCGGTTTTGGATGTGGCCGCGCCAGGTGCGATGGCGGCGTTTCCAGATGCATTGCCTTTCACACGTTTACGCGCCGGGGTGCGGGTTATGCCCACTGGCGTCAATTCAGGAGCATAATCAATGGCTAAACCAATCCAATCCGTATTGATCGCGGGCTTTGGCGTGATGGGCAAAGGGGTTGCTACATCCTTCCATGATGCCGGATTCGATGTAACGATCCTGACGCGGGATCCTGCACGGGTCCTAGCTTCCGCGCCTGAAGGCATGCAGGCAGTCTCTGAATTACCAGATGAAGCGCCAGATTTCGTTTCCGAAAACTTCCCGGAAGATATTCCACCGAAGCATGCGTTGTATGCGGAAATGGAAGCGAAATGGGGCGGGGCGACGGTTATCTCTACCAACACGTCCGGCCTCGATTTGGAGGAATTGGCAAGACCGCTGCTGCACAAAGAGAACTTCCTTGGTGTGCATTACCTACAGCCAGCAGAAGCCTTTGCCTGCGTAGAAGAAATCCGCATTTCCGCCACATCTGATGACACTGCCGCTCGCGTTAAAGCGGCACTGGAGCGGACCGGAAAAGAAGTCGTGATGCTCAACCGTCCCATCGTTGGTGCGCTCTTCAATCGGCTTCAGCACGCGATGCTGCATGAGGCTTATTGGATGGTGCAGGAAGGGTTTTGCTCGGTTGAGGATGTAGACAAATTCGCCCGCCTCGCCTTTGGCCCGCGCATGTGCGCCGGAGGGCTGATTGAAGTGAAAGACTTGGGCGGGCTGGTTGTTCACGCGAAGTCGCAATCAGAGATTATTCCGAACTTGCACCTTGGCCGCACAGCCGTTCAATGGGTTCAGGACTTGCCGGATAGTGGTCGCACTGGTGCGGACGCCGGGGAGGGCTTTTATAATTGGGCGGGCAAGGATGTTGCCCAACGCCGCCGTGAGGTCAAAGAAACCACGCGCAAAATCCTGGACATCGTTGAGCCGCAAGTGCGCGGTGGAGGTCGTGATAATGGGGGATCGTAATGGCGCAATTGCTAGGGTTGAAGACGCGTTCGACAATGGCGCTTTCTTCGATGTACTGAACGAGCGTATCAAGATTGAGAGCACCAGCCAGGAGCCAGAACGGGCACCGGAACTGGCAAGCTATCTGCACGAAAACATTGGCCCAGCGCTCGAAAAAGAACTTGGCTGCACGTGGGAAGTTTTTCCGAACCCGGTTGATGCTGGACCGCTGCTGATTGCCGAACGTCATGAAGTCGATGACCTTCCCACCGTCCTGGTTTATGGCCATGGCGATACAGTGCGCGGGCAGGATGAGAGCTGGCGCGATGGCCTGAAGCCATGGGAAATTACGGTCGAAGGCGATCGCTGGTATGGGCGCGGCACTGCGGACAACAAGGGCCAGCACACAATCAATTTTGCTGCACTCGCTGCTGTGCTGCAGGAACGCGGATCGCTAGGCTTCAATCTCCGTGTTTTGGTGGAAACGGGTGAGGAGATGGGCTCGAAAGGGCTGCGAGAGTTTGTTGCTGCGAATAAGGACAAGCTTCGCGCAGACGTGCTGATTGCTTCAGATGGCCCGCGCGTTCAGGCAGATCGCCCGACGATTTTCCTGGGCAGCCGGGGCAACACAAACTTTTCATTAACCATAAATGCCCGCGATGGTGGCCACCATTCTGGCAATTGGGGCGGGTTGATTTCGAACCCTGCCGTTCAGCTTGTCAACGCGATTTCCACGCTTGTCGATGGTAAGGGCCGTTTGCAATTAGACGCGTTGAAGCCGCCGCCCATTTCCAATGCTGTCCGTGCGGCACTGGCCGACCTGGAAGTTGACGGCGGGCCGGACGCGCCATTTATTGAGCCAGAATGGGGTGCTGCTGGTCTGACGCCTAACGAGCGCGTTTTTGCATGGAATACCCTGGAAATTCTGGCGATGGAGTCTGGGAATCCAGCCGCACCCGTCAACGCCATCCCACCGTCTGCTATGGCTGTTTGCCAGATCAGGTTTGTTGCGGGATCAGACTATGAGGCGTTTCTGCCAGCTATCCAAGTGCATCTGGCCGCCAATGGCTATGATATGATTGAGGCAGCGCCAACGCGTGGAGCCATGGCCGCAACGCGCACACCGCTGGACGATCCCTGGGTTGATCGCGCCTTGGCTTCGCTTGCCAAGACAACAGGCGAGAAGCCGGCGCTTCTGCCTAGCCTTGGTGGGTCGATCCCCAATGATGTGTTCACAGACATACTCGGCATGCCCACGATTTGGGTTCCGCACTCCTATGCAGGCTGTAGCCAGCACGCGCCTAATGAACATGCGCTGGGGCCAACACTTCGTAGTGGTTTGCGGGTGATGGCTGGGCTGTTTTGGGATGTCGGGGCGTTAAGTCGTTAGGCCCCCGCGATTTTGATGCCTGGAAGGCCGTGGTTTTATCGGATTTTGGGGGGAGCAATTTAACTCTGGTTTAAGGCGTCGCTCGATAAGATGCTGGCAGGTTCCGCATAACCAATTGAGATCCGTTTGCCGCATTTCAACGCCCATCGCCTCGTTCGCGCATTGACTGGCCTAACCGCCACGGTGGCGCTCACTTGTGCGTCCAAGGCAGCCATAGCTGCTGATGGCGCTGTTGCGCCAACGGGTGAATCTGCACTGCTGTGGCTTGGGCTGGCTCTCGTTAGCATGGTTGCGATTATGCTCGGCTTGCGGATGCAGAAGCAGCGTGCGGAACTTGTGCAACTGAAGGCCGACCTTGCCGCCCCTGCCAAGCCTGATTCGCGCTTGGCCGAGATTGAGGCTGAGCGCGATAAACTGCAGACGGAAGTCGCTTTACTGATCCAACGTGCAAGCGAAGTCGCTAAGGCACGGGATGACGCCGAAGCCGCAAACCACGCCAAAACGCAATTCCTAGCAATGATGAGCCATGAGCTGCGCACGCCGCTTAATGCCATCCTCGGCTTCTCAGAAATCATCCGTTCCGAAGCGCTTGGGCCTGTTGGCTCTGACGAATACCGCATCTATGCCGCGGATATCTACACGTCTGGCGCGCACTTGCTCTCCGTTATCAATGACCTACTGGATTTGGCCAAAGTCGAATCTGGAATGGTTGATCTTCGGGATGAGCTTGTTGATCCAGCCAGCATCGTTGATGAAACGGTGCGGATTGTCAGCAAAACAGAGGCAGCCCGCGATATCAAAATTCTTTCGCAGCCAGAGGCTGGCACACCAAACTTCCGTGGCGATAAACGTCGTATGCGGCAGATCCTGCTGAATCTCGCTTCCAATGCCGCCAAGTTCACGGCATCTGGCGGCTCTGTGTATGTACGCACATATCAGAGTGCAGATGGCGGCGTGGTTATGGAAACCAGCGACACAGGCATCGGTATTCCAGCAGACGACCTCGAACGCGTTATGGAGCCGTTCGTGCAGCTTGATAACCAATTGACCCGTGAATATCACGGTACTGGTCTTGGGCTGCCGCTTTGCAAGCAGTTGGCGGAACTGCATGGTGGCGTGTTTGAGATCGAGAGTGTCGTCAATGAAGGAACGACCGTTCGGGTGACTATGCCAGCAGCACGGACGATCCAGCGGCCCGCGCCGAAGCAGGCAGAAGTCGCAGCCTGATCATCTGTATCACCAGGCATTTTCCCCGCTGGGGAAACCATCTATCCTGACCTGATCGTTCCATGCGCGGCCCAAGCGGCAGCGGAGTCAGGGCAGCCAATTGGCCAAAAAACCATTCTTCCGCGGCTATGGACCGGCACTCTATGTATGGAGCTTGGCGATTGGCCTTGGCGTTCTATGCCTCTGGCTAAAGGGTGAGGCAGCGTTCATCCGTGCGCTCTGGGTCGATCTTGGCATTCTGGAGACCATGACGCCACGCATCCTGATGGGCATGCTGTTAGTCGGCTTCCTGACGGTGCTGATCCCAAAAGAATCCATTGCCCGAGCGCTCGGCGCTGGATCTGGCATCAAAGGGCTGGCAATTGCCGCTGGGGCTGGCGCGCTGTTGCCTGGTGGGCCTTGGGTAATCTTGCCGCTAATGCTGACCGTCGCTCGCTCCGGGGCAGACGCAGGAGCCTGTGTCGCCTTCGCCATCGGCTGGGGAACAATCGGCTTGAACCGGTTTCTTGTGTGGGAGATGCCATTCTTCGGTTTGGAGATGGGCGGCCTTCGCATGCTGGCAGCTCTGCCTTTGCCTATCATCTCCGGCATGCTGATCCGCCGGTATTTCCCGCTTATTGGCCCACCTGATGCACCAACAGCAGAACGAGAGACGGGCTGATGTCCATTTCCCTTCTGATTGTCGCCGCACTCACCGGCCTTGCAGGCATGATTGTGCTGGCAAACCCGGAGAAGAGTATTCGCGAAGCGCTTGCCATATCCTGGAAACAGGGTGTGCGGGTTCTACCAATTGTAATCCCCGCTGCGTTCATTGCCGGATTTTTGGGGGAATTGCTGCCGGAACAGTTCGTCAGCCGTTTGATTGGTGAAGATAGCGGCATGCTTGGTCTTTTATTGGCAGGGGTTGCTGGTTCGCTTTTGCCAACGGGACCGATGGTCGTTCTGCCTGTCGCGGCAGGGCTTCTGCAGGCCGACGCAGGCATGGCACAGGTGCTGACCCTCTATAACGCCTGGACGATTGTGAACATCCAACGCTTCATCTTGTGGGAGCATCCGCTGCTTGGTGCCAGCTTGGCAGCGCGCCGCTATGTCGGCGGTCTGATCTGCATGCCATTTGCCGTGCTGACCAGCGTCGGCATTGCTCAATTGCTCACATAGGTGCCGTGACGCCGGCCCGCCTTGCAGATATTCGTTGAGTACTTATCTTCTGGTTTAACACATCTCGATTGCTGATAGGACGCTTCATGTCGAACCTTGTTCTCATTCGCCACGGCCAAAGCCAGTGGAACCTGGAAAATCGCTTCACGGGTTGGAAAGACGTTAACCTGACGGAAGCAGGAGAGGCTGAGGCTAGAGAAGGCGGGCGGCTGTTGCGCGAGCAGGGCTATGATTTTGATATTTGCTATACATCCGTTCTGACGCGGGCTATCCGCACGCTGTGGATCGCATTGGACGAAATGGACAGGCGCTGGTTGCCAGTGATCAAAGACTGGCGCTTGAATGAGCGCAGTTATGGCGGCTTGCAGGGCCTCAATAAGGCGGAAACTGCTGAGAAGCACGGCATGGACCAAGTTATGGTCTGGCGCCGCTCGTTCGATGTTCCGCCGCCGGAACTAACCGCTGACGATGAGCGCTATCCCGTCAACGATCCCCGCTATAGGAACCTGCCGAAAGAGATCGTGCCGCTGACTGAAAGCCTCAAAGACACCATCGCTCGCGTGCAGCCATATTGGGAGGCGGAGATTGCGCCACGCATTAAAGCAGGCGAGCGCGTGTTGATTTCCGCCCACGGCAATAGCCTGCGGAGCCTCGTGAAGCACTTGGATGGCATCTCAGACGCGGATATTCCATCTGTCGAAATCCCGACCGGCAATCCACTGGTCTATGACCTTGGCCCTGATTTGAAGCCACGCGGTAAAGCTTTTTATCTGAAGCCAACTGCATAACAGAATAACGATTGAGGTAGCGCCATGACGATTGCACTTATCACTGGCGCTGCCTCTGGAATAGGCGCAGCGATTGCGCGGCGGGTTGCGGCACCCGGCATGAAGCTCATGCTGCACACGCGCAAGAATGCTGACGGGCTAGCGCTCGTTGCGGCGGAAGCTATAGGGCAGGGGGCTGTCGTTGAAACTGTATTGGCGGACTTGGCAAAGCCTGAGAGTGCCAGCCACGTCATCAACGCCACGAAATCTGCCTTTGGTGGATTGGATTGGCTCATTGCGAATGCGGGCTTTGCAGACAAACGCTTGATCAGTGAATTGCCGGCAGAAGGTGTTGCGGCAAGCTTCAATCCTATCGCCAACGGCTTCTTCTTGATGGCGCAGGTTGCGACCCCGTATTTGGCCGCGTCTGAACAGGGGCGGGTTGTTGCGGTCAGTTCGTTTGTGGCGCATCGGTTTCCGCATGCTGGAGATTTGTTTCCGGCGTCTGCAGCCGCTAAGGCCGCGCTTGAAGCTTTAGCCAAAGCTCTCGCTGCAGAACTCTCGAGCGCTCGCGTGACGGTCAATGTTGTGGCACCGGGATATACGCAGAAAGACCCGGGCGCTCACGCAGCGATCTCAGACGCGCGCTGGCAGGAAATCACGGACCGTATTCCGCTTGGGCGGCTGGCAAAGACCGATGAATGTGCCGCTGCTGTAGCGTATTTCCTGTCGGACGCTGCGGCTTATGTGACAGGCCAGACAATCCATGTTGATGGTGGCTTAGGGCTGTAGTCATAGAACGGAAAACGGCCCTGCAACTGATGTTGCAGGGCCGTTTCAGTTAGCCGATTAAGGCTAAGTTTTATGCGACGATCAAGAAGTCGGCTGATGTCAGAGTTTCCTCTGCAAGACCAACCAATGTAATCGAGTCGCCTTCCGGCGTTGCAATCCGAAGGTCGCCGCCGCTTGTGGAGATATTCAGATCATCAAACACGAAGGTCGCGAGATTGTAGCGGATGATGTTCTGCCCAATCTCGAAGTCCGTGATCGTGTCGTTGTTGGAGCCTGGAGTGAATACAAACGTATCCCGTCCGGCACCACCAGTCAGGGTGTCGTCGCCAGCCTGACCCAACAAACGGTCACGGCCATCATTATCGACAAGGTTATCCTGCCCAGCCCCACCGATGAGGACATCGTTGGCTGCGCCGCCATTTAGCTGATCATCACCTTCGCCGCCGTTTGCAATAACGCGAACTGTCGTTGAAGGATCGGTCAACACTTGGTCCTGACCATTACCGCCAGCAAAGTTGACTGAGAAGATGCCGCCGTCTTCTGCGTTATCAAGGGTGAGAATGTCATCGCCATCCAAACCGCTTACGACAACGCGTTCGACCTGCTGCATCGTAACACTGAATTCATTGAAGTTTGTGCGTGCAAAGGTTGCAACGCCCGTATCGCCGCTCAGCGTTACTTCATCGCCCGGGCCGTCGGCCATGTTGAAGCGCTGGGCGTCATTACCGTCACCGCCAATGACATTGTCGCTGCCATCGCCATTAACCCAGAGTGAGAAGTCATTGCCATCGCCGCCTTCAATGTCGTCATCGCCTTTACCGCCGACCAAACGGTCATTGCCGCCGCCGCCAAAGAGCTGATCAACGTCATTACCGCCGGCCAGCACATCATTGGCCGAGCCGCCTACAGCAAAATCCGCACCATTGCCGCCAACAAAAGTGGTGCCGGTGGAAGAACCATCATCAAGCAGGGCGTCGTTGCCTTCGCCACCGATGAATACGATTTTATCCGTATCTGTAGCTGAGGGATCGCCAACAGTTAGTGCGTCATCGCCGCCATTGCCTACAACACGCACAGTTTCGACATTGTCGATAGTGAGCGTGAAGTTGATCAGATTGGAGCGGGGAGAATTCAACTTGGTCTACGAGATTTGCAGAAAGCGAGAAAATGTCGCCGTCGTCGTCGCTGCCGAAGATGTTTTGGACGTCATTGTCGGCCCCACCATCAATGAAGTCGCTGCCGTCGCCATTCACCCAGATGCTGTTGTCATCGCCAGCACCGCCTTCGATCCGATCTTGGCCATTGCCGCCGTCCAGTCTGTCATTGCCTGAACCGCTGATGATGACGTCATCGCCGTCGCCGCCGGAGATGAAATTCCGGGACGTGGTCGTATCGCCGAAGAAACTATCTTGGGCGCTGCCGCCGGTGAAATGGATGGCGCCGAAAGCTGATATCGGGCCAGATTGCGCCACCGTTAAGCTGTCGTCGCCACCTTGGCCGGTCACAACAACACGTTCCACACCAATCATCTCGACAGAGAACGGATTGAAATTAACGCGTTCAAACGTGCCGACTGTGTCGTTCACTGTCAGCAGCAGCTGATCGCCGGGGCCATCCGCCATATTGAAACGCCGCGTATCCAAGCCAGCTTCGCCCAAAACCTGATCGCTGCCGTCGCCATTATTCCAGACGGAGAAGTCGTCGCCAGCACCACCTTCAATATTGTCGTTGCCTTTGCCGCCAGTGATGCGGTCATCACCAGCGCCGCCAATCAGTTGGTCATCATCGTCGCCGCCAACCAGCCGATCATTGCCAATGCCGCCGATTGCGAGATCACGCCCGGCGCCGCCGTTGAAAACCAGGTCTGTCGTCGCGCCGCCGCCGATCAGCGCATCGTCACCTTCGCCTCCGGCAAAGGTGACTAGCTCAACAGGTGTGCTGGAAAGGTCGTTGACCACAAGGTTGTCGTCACCGCCATTTCCAGCAATCCGCAGTGTCTCAACTGTATCAATACGAAGCTCAAAGAGGCCGAGATTTGAACGAGAGAATAGCGCCTGGCCAAGGCCTGCGTCTTGGTCAAGGATGAAGTTATCGCCATCCGTCAAGCTGCCGCTTACAATTTGCGTATCCTGGCCGTCATCGCCACGAATAAAGTCACTGCCATCGCCATTGCGCCAGATCGACGTATCATCGCCATCACCGCCGAAAATAGCGTCATCTTGGGTGCCGCCGATGAGGACGTCGTTGCCGTCCTCGCCATTAAGGCCATCGATGCCGGAACCGCCAAGGATCCTGTCATCTCCGTCGCGCCCAAAAATAAAATCCGCCCCTGCAAACCCGATGATGACGTCATCATCCGCGGTTCCGTTAAGGACTTCAGTAGCTTGCGTGCCTAAAATCGTGGCCATGATCTCTTCTCCCCATGCGACGCGGCCTAGCCCAAGAGGCGTAGAGCACACGCGTCGTGCCTATTTGGCTTAACACTGGATTAACATGTCGGAATGAGGCGCTCTGAGTCAAATAGCAAATAAGTATTGGGGCTGGTCTAGATAGCTGAGAAAGGCTATGCAGGTCATATGGTTAGGATGCGTCGGCGGAGTAGGCTTCCGCGAAGTATTCAGAT
>JBDQJI010000105.1:0-12581 GCA_040263875.1 Alphaproteobacteria bacterium | reverse complement strand
GATCGCCGCTGTCGTGCGGGCGCTCCCGTGAAGTACCTGTCCCATAATGCGTCCTTCCAAACTTGGGAAATGAGTGCACTATCAATCTCCGGGACTAAACACCTAGATCAGGTTCGCGCGCTTTCCGGCAATGACAGTATTCAGTTTGACCTGGAGGTCGCCGCGTCTGAGCGAGACCATGGCCATTGGAACGCTGCGATTGCGAATTTTCTGAAAGCCAACGGCAATCTGGAATCCCCTGTTGACGATGTACTGGACGCCTATTTCCACCAATGCAGCATCGCCATGTCCTGCCGGGATCTGGCGCGCGCAGGCCTATTTCTGTCCAATCGCGGTGTGGATGTGCGTACGGGCACACGTATCGCGACAGAGCGTAAAACCCGACGCATCAATGCGCTGATGGCCACTTGCGGACTTTATGACGCTGTCGGAAGCTTCGCGTTCCATGTCGGTATTCCGGCGAAGAGTGGCGTTGGTGGCGGCATTATTGGCGTCGTGCCAGGTGAAATGACAGTTGCTGTCTGGTCACCAGCCCTTGACGCCAACGGCAATTCCTATGCCGGAGTCAAAATGCTGGAAGCCTTCACAAATACGATCGGCCGCTCAATCTATTAGCCCGAGCTACTGCCCTTTGGGCTGCTGGTCAGCCGCATTATCGTCATCCTCTGGCGCATCTATTGCCAGCTTACCTTGACGGTCGCCCACATCCTCCGGTGTCACGATACCACCGGAAACAACCAGCTTGATGCCTTCTTCAATCGTCATGCTCATGACCTGCACGTCCGCTTTCGGCACGAACAGCAAGAACCCAGACGTCGGGTTCGGCGTTGTTGGCAAGAACACGTTGACGAGTTCGCGATCAAGCCTTCGCCGCACCTCGCCCTTGGTCGGCCCACTCACGAACCCCAGCGCCCAAATTCCTGGGCGCGGATATTCTATCAACACGACCTGGCGAAACGCTGTCGCCTTATTCTGCAGCACCGTTTCCAGTATCTGCTTGATCGCGCCGTAGACGCTGCGGACGACCGGCATATTGTTCAGAATGCGCTCACTGGTGCGCACAAAGAACCGTCCCACAAGCCCTGCCGTCAGCGCGCCAACCAGGATCAACCCCAGGAACACAACCAGCAGGCCAAGCCCCGGTATTGAGATATCTGGGTACAAATCCGGCGGCATGATGCGGCGCACGGTTCGGTCAAAGAATTGTAGAATTTGCCAGGATAACCATACGGTTATGGTGATAGGCGCCGTCACCAAAATGCCCGTCAGCAGATAATTCCGCATGCGCGCATTAAACAGCGCCCGCCAAATCATCAACCGTCTGCTCAAGCCACGCGACTTTGGCTTTGCGGTTCTAGGCTTCCCGGTCTGATCGTCTTCAGGCTGCGCCATGGCGGCGGAATCGCTCCTTATCTCTGATACTTATACATAGGGCTACGCCAATCGAATGAACAGGGCTCGATTAGCGGTTAAGCCCCTTTCGCTCACCGGCGCGTCGCGGTTATGCTGAATGGTGAAAAATGAATTAACGGAACGCAGCCATGACGCCAATTTATGCATCCACTTGGGCCGACTTAATGGCCACATTACAGCAGCCAGGCGGCGCGCGTCAGCTTGCAGAGCAAGCGATGGCGGCGGCGGAAGCCAATGCAGAACTTAATGCATACAGGCGGATAGACCCCGCCAAAGTGCTGGCTGAAGCCGATGCTGCGGACGTTCGGCGCACGGCCAACCCCTCCGCCCCGGCATTGTGTGGCGTGCCAATATCCGCCAAAGACCTCTACGTGGTGAACGGCTATGACACCTTCGCTGGAACATCCATGGCCCTCGACGGCCATTTCCCGGATGAAGGCCCTGTCATGCATAACCTGCGGGGGCGTAGTGCGGTTATTACCGGCAAAACTCACACTGTTGAGTTCGCATTCGGCGGCATCGGCACCAACCCACACTGGCCAAGCCCAATCAATCCGTGGAGCACAGACGCAGATCGCGTCTCCGGCGGCTCTTCCTCCGGTGCCGGCGTCAGCCTTTGGGCCGGAACCGCCGCATTAGCACTTGGCACGGATACGGCAGGCAGCGTGCGCGTTCCTGCTAGCTTCACCGGCGCAATCGGCCTGAAAACAACCCATGGCCGCTGGTCCATTGATGGCATCGTGCCCTTGTCCCCAAGCCTTGATACCGCAGGATTCCTCGCCCTCAACGCTGAAGCGATTGCAGAAGCGTTCATAGCCGTTGATGATACTGCCGCACACGACGCTGAATTTATCCGCCGCGCATGGCCAGGCCGCGTTAAAGGTCTGGTGCTCGGCGTCGCCCGCCAAGCCTTTGAAGGCGTAGAGGCCGGGATTGGTGACGTCACCGAGCGCGCGCTCAAAGAACTAGAAGCAGCCGGTGCTGTCCTAAAAGACGTTACGCTGCCAGAGTTCGATGATGCTGAAGCGCTCTTTAAGGTTGGCGGCGTGGCAGGCATTGAATTCGCTGCCTCCATCAACAATGACCTGCCAGAATGGCGCGACAAGCTGGACCCCAATGTAAAGGCCCGCTTCGCTGCGATTGAGCAAGCAACAGCTGGCGAATACTTGAGCCGCATGAGCGCGCTCTCCAAGATGCAGAATAGCGTTGCCCGACGGATGAATGAGTTTGGGATCGACGCATTGGCTGGCCCGACCGTCCCGATTTCCCCACCCACAATCCAGGAAGTTGCTGATGGCGACCGCTATGTAAACCGGAACATGCTGGCGCTGCGGAATACGATGCACGGCAACTTCCTAAAGCTTGCAGGCTTCACCATACCAGCCGGTATGGATGAGATCGGCATGCCGGCTGGCTTACAAATTATGACCCGTGCGGGGTCCGACATTTACGCCATGGGCCTTCTGCTCGCTGTCGAGCGCGTACTTGGCCGCCCCTATGATCGCCTTGGCAAACCGCCAAAAACCGTTTGAAGGACCAAAAATGCCTTACGCGCCTTTCGACCTATCTGAAAAAGCTGTCCTGATTACAGGCGGCAATAGCGGCATCGGCCTTGGCATGGCAGAAGCCTGTGCGGAAGCCGGTGCCAGCGTCGTCATATGGGGCACCAACCCGGACAAGAACGCCGCTGCTGAAGAAATCCTGCTGTCAAAAGGTGGCTCGGCCAAAGCCATCCTCTGCAATGTCGCCGATGAAGCAGAGACCGTAGAAAAGTTCGCTGAAACGGTGGACTTTCTGGGCCACGTGGACGCTTGTTTCGCTAATGCCGGTGTCTCCTCCAACCGCCGCGCCACTAAAGACGGCTTCGCTGGCATGTCCACCGAGGAGTGGCGCCGGGTGCTGGATGTGAACCTGGACGGCGTGTTCTTCACGCTACGGGCTGCCGCCAAACACATGGTCGAGCGCGGCCACGGCGGTTCCTTGGCCGTCACGTCATCGCTTGCGGCGATTATGGGCCAGGCGCGCGGTGAGCATTACGGAGCCACCAAGGGCGCGGTGATCGCCATGTCGCGCGCGCTGGCGGTTGAATACGGCAAGCAAGGCATCCGCTCCAACGCCATTCTGCCGGGCTGGATCGAATCCCCCATGACCCACAACACCCTGAACTGGGACCGCTTCCAGGATGCAGTCCTGCCGCGTGTTCCCGCCGGGCGTTGGGGTGAGAAAGAAGATTTTGGCGGCATCGCTGTCTATCTCACCAGCGACGCCAGCCGTTACCACTCCGGCGATACTTTTGTGATCGACGGTGCCTACTCACTGTTTTGATCCAAGCCGCCCGTCAAATCCCGACCAGTTGAACACACAGGACTCCTATGGCTGATCTCATTAAGACCGAATGGACCGACCGCCCTGAAGGCGGCAAGCTTGCACGGGTCATCATCAATGATCCCCGGCGTCTGAACGCCATGAGCAGCGAAATGATGCGCCAGTTCGTTGATGCGATGGAGGCTGTATCGCTGGAAGACGATTGCCGCTGCGTGATCGTCGAAGGTGCAGGCGGACGCGCATTTGTGGGCGGTGCGAATGTGTTCGAGCTTGTGGCGCTGAAGAAATCAACCGCCCGCGCTCTACTCACCCAAGTCCACCGCTGCTGCGATGCACTCCGCCAATGCCCGGTTCCCGTTATCGCGAAAGTAGACGGGTTCTGCATTGGCGCTGGTATGGAATTAGCGGCAGCGGCAGACCTCCGCGTCGCTAGTGATGTTTCCGTATTCGGCATGCCAGAGGTGGCCATCGGCCTACCTTCCGTTGTTGAAGCGAGCCTGTTCCCTAGCTTGATCGGCTGGGGCCGGACGCGGCAGATCATGTTCACCGGCGAGAATATTGACGCCGAAACGGCTGAACGCTGGGGCTTCGTCCAAACACTGGCACCCAAGGCCGCACTTGAAGACGCCGTGGAACGGTTCGTGCTGCCCATCGTGAAAGCCGGGCCGAACGCCATCCGCAATCAGAAAGTGCTGATGCGGAGTTGGGAATCCATGAGCCCTGTTGATGCCGCCCGCACAGGCATCGACGCGCTCGCCGCAGCCTTCGATACAGATGAGCCACATCGGATGATCCAGCCGGTCGTTGATCACTTGCTGGAACGCCGCCGGCAGAAAGCAGCAGCATCATGAAGAAAGAAATCATCCGCAGCCCCAAAGTGCCTGAAACCGGCGGGCCGTTCAGCCTGTGCATCCGCCAAGGCGACAGGGTCTATGTATCCGGCTTGCCGCCCTTCCAGGAAGATTTCTGCGAGGGATTGCGGAAGGCTCGGGAAGAAGGCGCGCCGCTACCTGTATATCCCCGTAAATCGATTGAGGATGAGACAGTCATCGTCATGAACCACCTGAAATGGCTGTTGGAGGAGGCCGGCTCCTCCCTCAATCACATGCTGAAGGTAGTGGTGTGGCTTCGTGACCAGAAGGAACAAGCCGCATTCGATAAAATCTACCGCAGCTACTTCCCTGGCACCGAATACCTGCCAACGCGGACACGGATGCAGGCCGGCGGAACGCCGTTCGACTGCAGCCTGGAAATCGACGCCATCGCCTATGTGCCAGAAGCTGGCGATACGGGCTCGGGCTGAAACGAATGCTCTGGAATGGCCAAAACCGCACGGAGACGGGGGCGTCACTCAGGCCACTCGGTGCCGTCATAGGCATTGAGGCTTACGGTGCAGTGCTGACCAGCCCCATGCCGGAGCGAGAGGGGCGGCGCTTTGCCCGCGCACTCCGCCATCGCCACCTGATTTGCCTGCGGCGGCAAGATCAGCCTGCGGCAGTGCTGAAAGCTTTCGCTGAGAGTCTGAGTGATGAAACCATTGGAGGCGTGCTTGCAGCGCCCGCAAACTTGAACCAGCAGCAAAGCATCGCCTTCATTGATCAGCATCTGCTGGACCGCGCCAGGACCATCCGCCCCGAATTCATCTACCGGCACGCCTGGCGCATTGGCGATGTCCTGATCTGGACCCATCGTTTGAAACTGACCGCCTAATGGAAAGCCAGCGCATCGATGTGCCGCCCGGCCAGATCGCAACGGTCGTGACATATCTGGAGATGCACGCACCGCCCAACCCCATGCCAAGCCCGGCTGGCCAGTGGCATCTCACGCCTTGCCAGACGCCTGACATCGATTGGTATCGCAAGCTTTTCCGTCGCATTGGTGCCGAATGGCTTTGGTTCAGCCGTCTCGTTTTGCCAGAAGCAGCATTGGCCGAGGCGCTCGCAGCCACAGAAATCCATGTGCTTTCGGATACAGCTGGCCAGGAAATTGGCCTGCTGGAGCTTGATCGACGTGAAGCTGGCGCGGTCGAGATCGCGTTCTTCGGTCTTGTTAAAGAGGCCACCGGAACCGGTGCCAGCCGCTTCTTGATGCAGGAGGCCATGCGCCTCGCATGGACCAGCGACATCAAGCGCGTCTGGCTGCATACGTGCAGTCTGGATCACCCATCCGCCGTGCCGTTCTACGTGAAGTCCGGCTTCAAACCCTATAAACGCACGATCGAAATCGACGACGACCCGCGCTTGCATGGCGCGTTGCCTTTATCGGCCGGTCGCCACGCGCCGCTAATTGCGTTAGGCGCGATTGGCGACCCTGGCGAGACGTTGGAATAGGCGGTATTGTGCGGGTTGGCGCGGCATTTCAACGGAATATCTTGAACCATGAGCATTGACGATCCGACCCGGCTGGGCGCGCTTGAAGCAGCACGCGCAATACAAGCAGGCACGCTTACATCCGTCGCTCTGGTAGAGGCACTTGCCGCCCGCCGCGAAGACCGCGACGACGCCGTTTGCGCCTGGGCGACAGACACTGAAGACGGCGACCTTGCCCGCGCATTGGATGAAGCCAAAGCCCGGGATGCTGAAGACGCCCGCGGCCCACTCCACGGCGTGCCGTTTGGCGTTAAGGACATCATCGATGTCGCTGGGCTGCCGACCCGCATGGGCTCCTCCATCTACGAGACATCAGGCCCTGCTATGGCAGACGCCGCCTGCGTAGCGCTTGCCCGGGACGCAGGCATGGTCCCGCTTGGCAAAACCGTAACTACGGAATTTGCACTGCGGTCCGCCGGTAAAACCCGCAATCCCTTGAACCCAAAATACTCGCCCGGCGGCTCATCATCCGGATCGGCTGCAGCAGTTGCAGATTTCCAGGCACCCCTTGCCATTGGCACGCAAACTGGCGGCTCCGTGATCCGTCCAGCTTCATATTGCGGTGCTGTTGGCTTTAAGCCCACATTCGGCCGAATTCCGCGCGCGGGCGTCAAGAGCGTCTCCGAAAGCCTGGATACTGTCGGCGTATTCGCTCGCAATGTTGCGGACGCCGCAGCGTTCGCTGCCGTGCTTGAAGGCGTAGAAGCGGTTGATCTGGATGATACGCTCACCCGGCCCCGTTTCGCATTCTGCCGCACGCCCGCCTGGGACAAAATGAGCAGTGACGCGCATAAGGCAGGCCGCCTCGCCGCCGATAAAGCCCGTGAAGCCGGTGCGAGCGTGATCGACATTGACCTACCGCCCGTCTTCCGGGAAGCGCTTGAAGCCCAGTCCGTCATCCAAAACTACGAAGCCTGCCGCAGCCTCGCCTTCGAGCTTCGTTTCCGGGGCGAGGACGTGAGCCGCGCGCTGAAGGATTATGTTGCGGCAGGATATGACACCACGCGCGAACGCTACGACTGGGCGCGCAATGTGCAGGCAGTGTGCCGTGCCGCCATGTGGCAGGTGTTCAGCCAGATCGGCGCGATTATCACGCCCGCCGCTCCCGGTGTAGCGCCCGAAAACCCAAGCGATACGGGCTCTCCCATCTGTAATCAAATATGGACCATGGTTGGCGCGCCCGTTGTGAACGCACCAGGTATGACCGGCGCCGCTGCTATGCCGATTGGCATGCAGGTGATCGGGCCGCCCGGTCGCGCCGCAGAAACGCTCGCCCATGCCGCCTGGCTGCATAAGGCGCTGACGAAGAAGTAAGGACAGCTTTTCCATGCCTAATTTGACCGATGCGCTCGCACTTGCGGCAAGCATTGCCCGAGGCGAAACCACCGCTGTCGCGGCTGTCGAAGCTGCCCTTGCCCGGATAGAGGCGCGGGACGGTGATGTCCGGGCCTGGAAAACAATTCAGCCAGAAAAAGTGCTGGCGGAAGCAGCCAAACGCGATGCTGAGAAGCCGCGCAGCCCACTCCATGGCGTGCCGGTTGGCGTTAAAGACGTTATTGATACGGGCGATTTGCCGACAGGCTACGGATCCCCCATTCATGAAGGCAAACAACCCGCCGCAGATGCAGCATGTGTGGCACTGCTACGGGAAGCGGGCATGGTCGTGCTGGGTAAAACCGTATCGACCGAGTTCGCCATGCGCCACCCAGGCGTCACCCGGAATCCCCGTAATTTGGGCCACACACCGGGCGGTTCATCTTCCGGATCAGCGGCCGCCGTCGCTGATGGTCATGTACCGCTCGCCATCGGCACACAGACATCTGGATCCATCATCCGCCCTGCATCGTTCTGCGGCGTCGTTGGCTACAAACCAAGCTGGGGGGCTGTGCCGCGCGGCGGACTGAAAATGCTGGCTGAAAGCTTGGATGTAATTGGCACTATGGCCAATACGGCAGCAGACGCAGATGCATTTGTGCAAGCCATGGCAGGTCGCCCGATAGCGGCCACTATGCCAGCTGCTTCTCCGCCCCGGTTCGGCATCGCGCGCACAAAAGCCTGGGCCAGTGTTGAGCATGCCAGCGCAGCAGCACTTGAAGCTGCAGTCGCTGCCTGCACCGCCGCAGGTGCGACGGTAATTGATGTAGAATTGCCACCGCCCTTCGCCGAAGCGCTGGACGCCCATGACGTTGTTATGACGTATGAGGCTTGGCGGATGCTGGCCCATGAACGCACAGCCTGCTGGGACCAACTTTCACCGGCCCTCCAAGCCGTTATGGAGCGAGGAGCAGCCTGCTCGCCTGAAGCCTATACCAAGGCCCTAAAAATCCGCTCCCGCTGCCGCCATGGCTTGAAAACCGCCTTTGCAGATGTGGATGTGCTGTTGACGCCATCTGCGACTGGTGAAGCGCCTGAGGGACTGGACTTCACAGGTGCGCCCGAATTCAACCGCATCTGGACCTTTACCGGCACGCCCTGTGTCACCGTTCCAGGGCTGACAGGGCCGCTTGGCCTGCCCGTCGGTATTCAGATCATCGGCCCGCTTGGTGGCGACGCAAGCGCTATCGCTGCTGCCGATTGGCTCCGCCCACTGCTCACCCAATAGGACACCACCATGACGCCAGAACTCGCCGCCGCTGTCGCTGCCCAAACAGATTTTGCGGCAGACGTGTTTGACCGGCTCCGCGCCTGCAGCGTTGATGTGCGCGGCGTGACCCGCGCCAGCTATGGCGAAGGCGAGCAGGCCGCCCATGCCTTAATGGCGGAAATTGCGCGAGAGCTTGGCCTGGAGATAGACCAGGACCCAGCCGCAAACACTTACATGACTCTGCCCGGCCAGGATCGAAGTGCTCCAGTGCGGATGGTCGGCTCACACCTGGATTCGGTACCCCAGGGCGGTAACTTTGATGGCGCGGCAGGCGTCGTATCCGGCCTGACGGCGATCCGTGCATTGCAACAGCACGGCCACCAGCCGAAGCATGATATCCGTGTGATGGGTGTTCGCGCGGAGGAATCCTGCTGGTTCGGCACCTCTTATATCGGCAGTCGCTCCGCACTGGGCACGCTGCCTGATGGCGCATTGGATACTGCAACCCGCGCTGATAATGGCCGGAGTCTTGCGGAACACATGGCCGAGTGCGGCGGTGATCCCGACAAGCTTCGCGATACAGCGCCATATCTCGACCGCGCGCGCATTGGCGCATTTCTAGAGCCGCATATCGAGCAAGGACCGGTGCTGGTTGAGGAAGGCTTTCCTGTCGGCGTCGTCACCGGCATTCGCGGCAATCGACGCTTTCCGAACGCCCATTGCATTGGCGAATACGCGCACTGTGGTGGCGCGCCGCGTCGTGTCCGCCAGGATGCCGTTGTCGCAGCGACAGAGTTCGTTCAGGCGATGGATGCCGAATGGGACAAGGCCGAAGCTTCTGGCGACGATTTCGCCTGCACTATCGGCATGTTCCAGACGGACACCGAACGCCATGCGATGACTGTGATTTCAGGGAACGTCAAATTCTCACTCGATTTCCGCAGCGTTGATCCCGCCTACCTGCTGAAGATGGAAGCCCGCGTTCCGGCTATTGCTGCTGAGATCGGCGCAAGGCGTGGGGTTCAGTTTGAGCTTGGTGCCATGACCCGAGCAGCACCCGGTTTCATGGATCAGGGGTTGGTTGAGACCTACCGGAAAGCGGCAGCCGGCATGAATGTCCGCGCGATGGATATTCCAAGCGGTGCTAGTCATGATTCCGCCGCCTTCGCAGACGCGGGCGTGCCGACAGCCATGCTGTTCATCCGCAATGAGCACGGCAGCCATAATCCTGATGAGGCCATGGAGATCCCAGACTTCATCGATGCAACAAAGCTGCTGGCGGCTGGCTTAACCGCCTAGCCCCACTATGTGCGCCAGCGCCGTGTCCCGGCTAGGGAACGGGGTGCTATCGAAGCCGTCACGCTTTGCAGTTTCCGCAGGAGGCGCATCATCATCCGTCGCGGCATAGCGGACGGACGCCAGCGCAAAGAGCGTATTCACCCGCTTGCCCCGGTGGGCATAGGCGACCCAGGCTTCTGGCCAAATCTTGCAGTTCCGAAAATTAACCGCGATGCGCCACTTCCGCCCCGTCCGCTCAATCTCAGCGTCAATCGCATCGAAGAAGCTGTGCACGGCTTGAGAATCGTCGAAGAGGTAATCGCTGAAATCCAGGTCCAGCACCTGTAATTCATCCAGGAAATCCATGCGGGCTAGAAGGGCGCGGCGCGCGGGGTCTGGCTCTGCAGTATCGGTATCGCTTGGTGCATAGACCGTTTCCGCCAAAACGCTGACCGCCTGCTCAAGCCGTCCACATGCGCGCAGGGCAATGTCGATAAAGCGGTCCCGGTCTGCGCCAGCCAGGTCCGGCGTATCGCGCAGCACTTCCAGCGAACCGCGCACAGCCGTTAGCGGGGAGACGAAGTCGTCCTCAAGCGTTGTGCTGACTGCGACGGAGGAAACATTTGCTTTGTCGTTGGGCGACATACTGTTGGACCCTACTGCCAATGCAGCGGCCAGCATTCATCGATTCTGTCAATTGGTCAATAAACAACAGAAATCACACATAATTCTTGTGAAAATACTGCAACCCATCCAGTCAATAATGTCAACGAATGTAAAAAAAGCGCCGCCCGCGATTTCTCACGGGCGGCGCTGATTTACAGAACGGAAGCTACAGCTTGCCGTTCATCAGTTCAGGCAAGAAGACCGCGATTTCCGGGAAGATCATCACCAATGCCAGGCCGATAATCTGTAGCCCGATGAAAGGGATAACCGCCGCGAAGATGTTCTGGAGCGTAATGCCAGGCGGCGCCACACTTTTCAGCCAGAAACAGGCGGGTCCAAATGGTGGCGATAGGAAGTAGATCTGGATGTTCATGACGAACAGGATGCCGAACCAAATCTTGGCAGCGTCCTCTGTCAGGCCCAGTTCTGGTGCCATGCTTGCTACAACAGGTGCGAAGATTGGCACCGTGATGTAGGCAATGGCGATCCATTCCATGAACGTGCCAAGGATGATGAGTACGCCCATCATCACGAAGATCACGCCAAGCGGTGGCATATCCAAGCCCTTCAGCAGGCCAGACATGAAGTCATTACCGCCGATGATGTTGTAGATGCCAACGAAGCTAACCGCGCCCAATACCAACCAGATGATCGTACCGACGGTGATCATCGTCTTGCGCAAAGCTTCCTGAAGCATAGCCCAGGAGAACCGGCCGCGAACGGCAGACGCAGCCATGGCACCAAACACACCAATCGCCGCTGCTTCCGTAACGGTAGCAATACCGCCATAGATGCTGCCCAGGATCCAGAGGATAACCATGGCTGGAAGGATCAGCCCGATCAGCTTTTTCCGCTTTTCGGGGCCTGTCATCTGAACGATGCCGCCTTCTGGCAATGGCGCCAGATGGGGCTGCAAGTTACAGCGGATCAGGATGTAGATGATGTAAAGGCTGGCCAAAAGCAGCCCGGGCAGGAAGCCACCAAGGAACAGGTCAGAAATCGAGATATTCGCTGTTAGGCCATAAATGATCATGATGACCGATGGCGGGATCAGCGTTGCTAAGGAACCGCCAGCGCAAATCGTGCCCATGGCAAGCTTCTTATCGTACCCAAGTCGCAACATTTGCGGCAGCGCGATCAGGCCAAGCATGACGATCTCGCCGCCCATAATGCCTGTCATCGCCGCCATAACGACCGCGACCAGCGTGGTCTGCACCGCTACGCCGCCACGCAGATTGCCTGCGAGCAACGACATCGCGTCAAACAAATCCTCCGCAACGCCAGAGCGCTCCAGAATATTCGCCATGAAGACGAAGAGTGGCACCGCCACCAGTGGATAGGATTCGAGCAGGCCAGTCGCATTCGACGCCACCAGGAACAGGCCAGGTGGGCCAAAGAACGCCAACGCAGTGCCGATAGACACGGTTAGCGTGACAATGCCAAGCGGCATGCCCGTCACCATGAGCGCCAACATGGACGCCACGATGATCATCGTTGCTGTTTGAATATCAACCATCAGATCAGTCCCCCGGCAATTCGTTCGATTTGTCTATGCCGTGGCCAGTCAAATGTTTCAGTAGATTTACGACCGATTGGACAAAGTAGAGTGTCGCGCCAACGAAGATCATAGTCTTCAAAATCAGCGGTTCTGGCGAGTTAAAGGATGTACCGCTGCGCTCCAGAGCGCCGACAGCGTCATGCATTGGCTCAAAGAGCGCATACATGAATATTGCCAGCGCGAAGATTGTTACAATCAGGATGAAGAGGTCCAGCCACCAGCGCACGGTGAATTCCGGAGCGAAGTGGAACACCGCGGGCAGATTTGGTATCTGTCTGATGCACAACGTGAAACGGTGTCGCCATGTCGAACTATACGCATCTCACGCCCAGCGAGAGAGATCAGATCGCTGCCTTGAAGGGCGCTGGCTTAAGCATCCGAGCCATTG
>JBDQJI010000104.1:0-12807 GCA_040263875.1 Alphaproteobacteria bacterium | reverse complement strand
TTGATCCCGTGCCGCAGCGCAAGGACCCTCAGGCTCTCTTGACTATCTTGTATTGCTCGACGGATCGCCGCTGTCGTGCGGGCGCTCCCGTGAAGTACCTGTCCCATAATGCGTCCTTCCAAACTTGGGAAAAGAGTGCACTATCAATCTCCGGGACTAAACAGTTTAGCCCAGGCGCCATGATCGAAATTTTGGCATCCCCGAACGGCACGATTTCGCCGTTCATATTGGCCAAGGGCGGATGGCCGTGATCGCTCATGATGTCGCCTCGCAGTTGCTCGCATCGCAATGGGGCGTGAAACCATCCGTTGCCGATGCTCAATTCGGAGCCGTATGGTGCGAGCCAGCGCCCTGCTGGTCAATGCATCAGGGGTGTGGGTCAGCAAAGGAGCTCCAGACAATGACAACGCTCAACGCAACAATGAAATGGCTACATGAGGCCGATCCACTGGCGGCCGCCGGCGTAGAAAGCCAAGCCCGTCGCCTTTTGCTGGACACCGTCGGTTGCATGATTGCTGGCCTAGCAAAGCCTGAACCTGCGAACTTGGCACGGTCCCTTGCCGCGCTGGATGACGGCAGGGTTCGATTGCCAGGCTCGGATGCAAACCTGACGACTCTGAGCGCCGCCTATATCTCTGGCATTGCTGCATGCTGGGATGAAGCCTGCGAAGGCCTCGCCCGCGCCCATGGCCGTCCTGGCCTCCATGCCTTCGCCGCGACATTGCCCTTGGCACTGGCAGGGCGGCGCACGCTTGGCGATACGCTGGTAGCGCTGACAACTGGCTTTGAGCTTGCGGGGAGAATGGGCGAACGCCTGCGCATCCGGCCCGGCATGCATGTGGATGGCACCTGGGGCACGTTCGGTGCCGTTGCCGCCGCTGCAAGGTTGTTCGGGCTTTCTGAAGCCGGGATGCTGGCTGCGGTCGAAGGTGCTGCGACCCATCTACCGTTCAGCTTGTACTTACCTGTGGCGCAAGGGGCGACGATGCGGAATGCCTATGTCGGCGAAGCAGCAATGCGCGGGATTGCTTCGGCACTCGCGGTCCAAGCTGGCGTGACGGCGCCTATAGGCGGGGCTGATGGGTATCAAGAACTGGCGCTTGGCGGCGGGGATGATCACTTCATAGCGCCGCCAAGTGAATGGCTGATTCTGCAAGGCTACCTGAAACCCTTCGCTGCTGTTCGGCACGTCCACTATGGCGCGCAGGCAGCGTTGGATTGGCGAAAAACCAACCCTGCGACGCGGGTCACGGACATCAAGGCGCTCAAACTTTCCGTATATGAAGAAGCCATGACCTATTGCGGTAACCGACAGCCAAAGACCGCGATCCAGGCGCAATTCAGCCTAAGCTATGGCCTCGCCATGGCTCTTGTGCAGGGGGACCTTGGACCTGAAGCGTATACGGCTGCGGCCATGGCCGACCCCACGACACTCAAGCTTGAAGAGATGCTTGTCGTAACGCCAGACCAAGTCGCCACAGAATCCGGTCTCCGCCGGGCGACGTTGACGGTCGAGACGACGGCTGACGCTTCCGTTCACATTGTAGATTCCGTCGCTGGCGACCTTGATCAGCCGCTCACTGATGCTGAGGTTTCCGCCAAGTTCTGCCGATATGCCAGCCCAGTTATTGGCTCTAAGCGTGCCACTTCAATGGCGGAACACGTGTTGGCTGGCCCGCTAGACGCAATCCTGGCAGACCAACTCGCCGGCTAGCCATTCTACCCGCACCTATCCAACGGCAGATCGTTTTCCTTTGTGCGTCATGTAGATCACCAAATACACGCCGACTGTTGCAGCGGCTGTGATCGCGTAGCTGGTATAGCTCGGATAGAGGAACCCAGCCGCACCCGCAAACAATAGCGCGCGAATAGGGAGACCCACCGGACCCACCCCATAGAGGTAGCCTTCAAATCCACCTGCCAGTAGCACAACGGCGACGGAGCACGCCGTAATCGTAACCACAACATCAAACGGGTCACCCCGAAGGATCAGGGCTGGCGTCAGCACCATAATGAATGGCAGCACGAACGTGATGGACCCAAGCCGCATCGCCTTGAATGCCGTCTCCATCTGATTAGACTGCGCAATCACTGACGATGCCACTGCAGCCAATGCAACCGGCGGCGTAATGTAGGAAAGCATGCCCCAATAGAGAATGAAGAGATGGCTGGCGACAGGATCTAGCCCGAATTCAATCAGCGCTGGGCCCATAACAATGGCAAGGAAGATGTAGCAAGCGCTAACCGTAACACCCATTCCCAGCAAGAAACTGGTCAGCGCGCCCATGATCAGCAGTAACCACAGGCTGCCCTGCGCGATGCCGACAAGCTCCCGGCTGAATGCGCCACCAACGCCCGTGAAGGCCAGCGAGCCAACGATCACGCCGATGCCCGCCAAAATCGCAATAATGTTGGCGATCTTTTTGGTGGACTCGATGATCAACGCTTTGAACTGCGTCCAGTTAAAGCGATTATGCCGCCTGAATAAGAAGACAGAAACCAAAAGCGCCATTGTCGCGTAATAGGGCGCGTAGAGTTCCAGCCGTGCAAAAACCAGCAGATACACCAGCAGGCCAAGGCTGAAGATGTAGAACCAACCGCCCTTAATCGTCTCCATGAAGTCTGGAATTTCTTCCGCTGGCTGGCCTTTCAAGCCATTGACGGCAGCATAGCCATCCACCTGTAGCAATAGCGCAGCATAGAACAGCAGCGATGGCACGGCAGCGGCGATCACGATATCGGCGTAGGGAATATTCAGGAATTCGGCCATCAAGAACGCGACGGCACCCATAACGGGCGGCATTAACGTGCCACCGGTAGACGCGCACGCTTCTACAGCCCCCGCATAGGCCGGTGGATACCCTGCGCGCTTCATTGTTGGGATTGTCAGTTGGCCGGTTGTTACGACGTTAGAAATAACGGAGCCAGACAATGAGCCGAAGAACCCGCTAGCGACAATCGCCACTTTAGCCGGTCCGCCTCGGCTCTTGCCCAAGAGCGCAGCGGCGAAATTCATGAAGAATTCCCCGCCACCGGTTACAACCAAGGCAGCGCCAAAGATCAAGAATCCGATCAGGATGTTGCCTGCGACACGCATCGGTACGCCGACAATACTCTCAAAGCCCATAGCGTAGGAACGCACCAATTCCGGTGGCGTCTTACCGATGCCCCAAAGGAAACCTGGCGCGTGTTCCGTCCAAAGCGGGAATGTGAAGAACACGATACAGACTGCAAACAGTATGAGCCCGCCCGCACGACGAACACCTTCCAGCGCCAGGAAACACATCATGGCGGCGACGATGGTTGGCTCCATCGGTGCCACCGTGTCCCAGCCCCGTTCCACCATTTCGCCGCCATGATAGGCCAAGTAAAACCCAGCAAAATTGGTCAGCGCAAACATAATCCAATCATAGAACGGTACGTATTCGCTATGGCGTTTAACGGCTGGAAAAATCAAAAAAGCGAGTGAAAGAAAGACGGCGATCAAGATGTAATAATAGGAATTATCCAGCAATACGAAGCCGAACGGGCCGATGTTGAAGGTCTGATTGATGGCGATAGATATACCAAACGCGCCATAAATCATCGTCAGCCAATAGACGATGCCTTTGAGCCGCTTGTCGGAATTGTCCTGGAATTTTTCATCCAGCTCGACAGGGGCTGCATCTGCGAACGGCTTGGAATCTTGAGCCATGCTTCAATCCAATTCAGGCGAGCGCCTAAGCGCAAGTGATCAATCGCCGCAAACAAGTAGGGCGGCCGGGCCACGCGAGCCGCGACCGCCCCAAAAGCAGCGTCGTAGTCATTGAGCTATCGGACGACTAGATCAGTCCAGGCCCTTTTCCGTGCGGACCTTTGTCCACCATTCTTCCCAGCCAGCGCCAGCTTTGATCTTGTTGCCTTTCGCACGCTCAGCTGCACGCATCTCGTTGTAGCTGTCTTGTGCATCATCCCAGGCGTCGATTACTGCCTCGTGCCGCGCTAGGCGTGCATCCTGCCAAGCTTGGCGATCCGCATCCCAATGGCCTTTCTCTTTGAAGTAAGCCACTGCAGACGGATGGAATGCAGCCTCACAAGGCGTGGTCGAGGATTGGTCAATCGCCCAAGCCCGTGCCGCAAAGGATACATCCTTGTACTTCGGATAAAGCTCATCCATGGCCTGAACCATTGTACGCACTTCATCAGCGTTACGGTCAGCGTAGGTCACCATCATCGGATAGCGGAAGGACAGCGTGTTGCTGGGCTTCTCCGCCGTGATGCCTGCACCAGTTTCAAGCTTCATTGAACCGTACATGGGTGCGATCTTTTGCATCCGCTCCCAGTTGTCTTTGAGGTCCGGATTGAATTGAAGCCAGCTATTTTAAGCGACGCCGCCAATCCGGCCAGAAATTCCTTGAGGATTTTCCAGCCTCTCCGGTTCTCATGGCTGAAAGCGTGGTGTGAATCCGGGCAGGTGTCAAATCCTTAATGAGCCAGTAGGCCCAAGTTTCGCCATTGACAGCGCTCCACGGAATGCCCGCAATAGGCCAGCCAAACCCTCAAGTAAGGACGTCCAATGCAGTTCGGCCTTTATGTAAATCCGCAATTCCAGGATGACGCGCCCCTAGCCGCAGCGACTGGAAATATGGCCGAGCAGGTCCGCACAGCGAGGGATGCGGGCTATGCCTCTATTTTCGTGCCGCACCATTATCTGAGCGCGCCAATGCGTATGTTTCAGGCGAATATCCTACTGGCGCGGCTGGCGGCCGATGCCGGTGACATGCGCATCGGGCCTGGCATCTGGTTGATGGGCATGACCAACCCGGTCCAGATCGCAGAGGAAGCCGCCACACTCGATTGGATCGCCCCTGGCGGATATACGCTCGCCCTTGGCCTTGGCTATCGGGATCAGGAGTTCCAGGCCTTTGGCGAAACAGCCCGCACCCGCGCGGCCCGCACCACGGAGGCGATAGAAGTTATCCGCAAGCTTTGGAGCCAGGAGCGCGTTACCCACCACGGGCGCTTCTTCAATCTGGATGATGTTGGCGCTTCGATCCGTCCACGAAACGGCCATTCACTGCCGCTTTGGCTGGGTGCGACCGTCGACCCTGCAATCCAACGTGCTGCACGGTTAGCGGACACATGGATGGCCAGCTTTTCTTACCCTTGGGCTGAACTAGAACGCGCGAACGAGGTCTACAATACTGCACGCGCAGGCGCAGGTTTGTCAGCGCCCACCGAACGCCCGCTCTGCCGCGAATGCTTCATCGCCGACACACCAGCCCAAGCGATGGGAATAGCCCGCGACCCGTTGATCTACAAATACGGGGCCTATGCTGCCTGGGGGAACAAGAACGTCACCGCCACGTCCTTCGCCGATGATTTCGACGCATTCCAAGCCAGCCGCTTCATTATTGGCGACAAGCAAATGGCAAAGGATCGCATCCGCTGGATCAAGGAAAATCTGGGCTCAGATCACCTGGTCCTGCGCATGCAATGGCCGGGCCTGCCACAAAAGCACGTCCTCCGCTCCATCGAATTGATGGGGGAAGTCCTGCAGGAGATTGGGTAAAGGTGGTTCTAATTGGCAATCTTTGTGACTGCTGACACCCCCCCCCCTAGCCTGCCCTCTCCCCCCAACGGAGGGAAAGGGATCAGGGTGAGGGGGGAACTGCAGGTCAGTTACCTTAGGCCTATTCAGCGTAGTCAGGCTCTTTGCGGTCCAATATCCGCTTAAGCGCATCGAAGTGCCATTCAGCATTTTTACGACCACCATAGTTCATCGCAGAGCCTTTATAGACCTTGTAGGTCTTCTCAACGACGGATTCAGACAGATGCTTCAATGGCTGGCCGGTCCACATCGCATAAAGCTGCACTTGGGCAACACGCTCAAGGTAATACAGCCGGTCATAAGCTTCAGCGACAGTATCGCCGATGGTGATGGCACCGTGGTTAGCCATCAACATGACCGTATTGTCGCCGCAAGCCTCAGCAAGCCGCACACCTTCGGCTGGGTCTAAGCCGGGGCCATCATAGTCTTCGTCATAGCCGGTCTTCATCATCGTGCCGAGTTCGGTTTGGCCGATGGGCTTGATGTGCTGGTCTTCAAGCCGTGTCAGCGCACTTGCGAACGGCATATGCGTGTGGAAAACGGCAGCAGCACCTGGCATCAGGCGATGCATTGGCGCGTGAATACAATAGGCGGAACGCTCAACGATACCTTCGCCGCGCTGGACTTCGCCATCGTAGTCAACCTCCATAAAGCAGCTCGCCGTCACTTCAGACCAATGGGTGCCGAACGGGATCTGGTAATAACGGCTCTCTTCACCCGGCACGCGCATGGTGAAGTGATTGAAAATGCCTTCGTGCAGCCCATGCATTACGGCGCAGCGATGGGCCGCCGCCAGATCAACGCGGACCTGCCATTGCTCATCAGTATAGCCATGGGGTTTTGTTTGTGGCTTCGTATAATTCATGGGATCATCCGCCCTTATGCGTGGTGAATTTGGGCTATAGTTTCAGCCGATATAGACATGCGGTCAATCGCAACGCCTGAAAGCCTTGGAAGTCTCACACGCCGCCATGCGCGAAGCTGATCTCTACGCCCCCGTCAAAGCCTATCTGGAAGCCCAAGGCTATGAGGTGAAGGCCGAAATTGGCGATTGTGACCTGCTCGCCCGCAGAGGTGATGATCCGCCGGTCATCGTCGAGCTAAAGCTCACCTTCTCCCTGGCACTGGTGATGCAGGGCGTCGCCCGCCAAGCGCTGTTTGAAGATGTGTATCTGGCAGTACCTGTTTCATCAGACCGTGGCTGGAAACTTCGGTATAAGGACATCATCCGACTTTGCCGCCGGTTGGGCCTTGGCCTTTTGGCAGTTCGCGTTGAAGAGCCTGCCAGTGTCGAAGCGCATCTAGACCCTGGCCCCTATCAACCTCGCCAAAACAAACGCCGGGCTGGCCGTTTATTACGAGAATTTGATCGCAGGGCTGGCGATCCAAACACCGGCGGGGTTACAGGCGTCAAGCGTATAACCGCCTACAGGCAAGACGCCCTTCGTTGCGCGCTTTACTTGCAGGAGCATGGCCCGACAAAAGCAGCAATCATCGCCGCCGCGACAGGTGCGGATACCGCAGCACGCATTATGAGAGCAGACCACTACGGCTGGTTCGAGCGCATTGAACGCGGCGTCTACGGGCTGACGCCGAACGGCGCTGACGGCCTCAAAACCTTCAAAGACACCATAAAAGACCTATAACGCACTGGCATCCGGTAAGTCTGGAACAGGCGGCACAGGCGCCGGCAGTCGGCCTTCCGCCGATTGTCGTATCAGGCTTTCAATCGTCGGGTCCCGCCGCGCCAGCTTATTGAAATCCCGGCGCTTCAAGACCAGCAAGCGACAATAGCCGCTGGAGACGACTTCGCTTAGCCGGCGACGAAGGGGATGGATAAGCGCCAATTCGCCAAAGAATTCCCCTGTACGCAACCGAGTAACATCGCCCCCCTGGCGGACTTCAAGCGCGCCGGATGCAACGAAATACATGGCCGCGCCCCTGTCCCCAACTGACAGGATTGTTTCGCCGGGTGTTGTGAACCGCGTGTCAAACGCTCGTGCCAGCTTCCGTCGTTGCTTGGGGTCCAGCGCTTCAAACAGCGGCACGCGATTTAGGAGCGCGACGGGCTTAAGTGTCAGGTCCAACCTGGGTGGTTTAGTCGCTTCGTGTTCACGGCGGTCCAAATCAGTGATCAAACTATCATGCAATTCCTGGCCAATAACGCCGTCATTTAAGAGCCGCCGATACTGCTGACGTTCACGGCGGAGTGCGGCATAGGCAATCAATGTGCGCTCAACGGCGCTTGCATATTTGGGATATTGTGCGGCGATTACGTTGATTTCGGTGTTGATATCCTCATGCCGCGCCTGCATCAGCTGAACCAGATTGGCGGCGGCATCTTCACCGATCATCGGCGGCATTGTGGTTTCAGCGAACCGGGCCAGCTCCCGTGCGACGCGCTCGCCTTCTAGCAGTGTGATAAAGTGCAGCTCAATCGCGGACCGAAGCGGCGCATCCAGATGAAAAATGCGCTGAATCCGGATTGCAAACCGATAGGCTGGAGATGGCTTCAGCGCCTCCTTCGCTGCCAGTTGATATCCTTCCCGTCCACTTAAGCGCGCTGCATCAGCGATCCGGTCAGCATCCAGGCGCAGCATGCCGGCGGCACGAGGGCCAATGGCACCATCTTCAAACGCATTACGGATCAGACGCATTTCCTGGCCGCTGATGATAGTGAGCCCCAAACGGAGGCGTTCACCGAATGGAATACGCTCACCGCCTGCCTGCGCCTCAGCTTGCGCCACTACCTGTTCTTGTTGCGCACCCAAGGCCGCTTCAACGGCGAGCAAAGCGTCTGGCTCCAAATGACGGGCGCGGACAAGATCACGGACAACGGTGCGGACGCGTTCAAGTGCACCGGCGATAATTTTCTCCCGAAGCGCCATGTCCGTCGATGAGAGCTTATTGAGGCCAAGCTTTCGGGTGAGCCATGCCAAGGTCGAGGCGTTCAGGAAGATTGTTGCGAGCGTATAGGATGCTGCAATCGCCGCCAGCATGCGGGCATCTTCACCAAGCACGCTCATATCTGCGATGGAGATCGCCAGCACCAACGTCACGGAGCCGCGCACCCCGCCCCAAATCACCAAATAGCTTTGTGGACGGGTTAATGGTGCCGTTAGCTGAAGAGCAGCCATGAGTGGCAACAGGCCAAACAGAATTACCGCCCGTGCCGCCATCGCACACAGATAGACAAGGAGTGTCAGCGGCACGATCAGCCAGCCAAGCTCACCGATCAGGCCGGGCACCAAGCTTGTCGCAATCATCATAATCAGCGCATTTGCCCAGAACCCGATCTGCGCCCACACGGCTTTCACGGTCTGCCAGTTCCCTGGCCCCATGCGCATGAACCCGGCCCAGCCCGTGGTGAGGCCGGCAAATACGACAGCGACAACGCCAGAGCCGCCGAAAATCTGCTCCGAGATAATGAAAGCGCCATAGGCCACAATGACCGTAATGGTGGCCTCGGCGACCGTAGATCGCACAAGCAGCGGATATATTCGGCTGGCAATAACGGCGATGCTCCACCCGACAGCTGCGCCAGAGCCGAAGCTGTACAAGAACCCGGTCACCAATCCGCCAAACGATGGTTCCGCCTCATTCCGCATGACGGCGAGCAACAGCCCGAATATGGTGATCGCAGCCGCATCATTGAGCAGGCTTTCGCCTTCAAGGATTGTCAGCAGCCGACGCGGCGCACCAATTTCCCGGAACGTGCTGACAACCGCCCCCGGGTCCGTCGTCGCGACGGCAGCGCCGACCAGCAAGCAAGCCAGAAGCGCCATGGGCGAGGCTAGCCACAGCATTACGCCGATAGCCCCTGTCGCAGCGACAACGGCCAGTACGGCCATCGCCAATACGGCAGCAGAATCCGCTAGAAGCCGACGAACGTTCACTGCCAGCGTCATATCAAACAGAAGCGGCGGCAAAAAGAAGTACAGCAAGGCCTGGGAATCGAGCGCTAATTGCTCAACGAACCATTGGTCGTAGGTGTCGAGCGAGCCCTGGAAAATCTCAAACCCAAAAACCGATGTCGCGAGGCCATGGGCAAGCCCGAGTGCAGCCAGCAGCACTGCGACTGGTTGCCCAAGCTTCCGCGCCAAGGGAACTGCCAGGGCGGCAGCGCCCAAAAGGGCAATTAACGCAAGGAGTATGACTACAGCAATGCTCATGGGTCAGCGCAAGTTATGCGCCAATTCAAGGCCTAAGCGCAAACCGAGCGCAGCACCGCTTGCATTCCGAGCTTAGAATACACCACGGCCACGGGCTTCTTGATATCGCGCTTCGCGGTCCACCTGGATATTGCGATGGGGTCGGAAACTATCCGTTTGGGCAGCAGCCCACCAGTCTGCATAGCGCGTGGAACCAGGGTCTTCGATCAGCTGATCCCGGGTGATGAACGGATAAATCCTGTCTATCGCCCGCAACTCATTTGGGCTGATGCGGTGATGCAAGTGATGTGGCTCTAGCTCGCTTGGATGGTCAAGCCCGGCGGCGGCCACAATCTCTTTCAGTGTCTCGATGGTGTGGTCATGGAAGCGATGCACCCGCTGGGCTTTGTCCTCAACCACCAGCCCGCGCTGGCGCAGTTTATCCTGGGTCGCGACACCAACAGGGCATTCACCCGTGTGGCACTTCAAGGAATGAATACAGCCGACTGTGAACATGAAAGCCCGCGCCGCGTTAGTCCAATCCGCACCAATGGCCGCGTTAGCTGCAATATGAAAGGCACCCGTGGCCTTACCTGCAGCTGCGATCCGCACCCGATCGCGCAATCCAGCGCCGACCAGCGCATTCCGCGTCAGCACCAAGCCTTCACGCAGCGGCATGCCAACATGGTCCGGAAATTCCTGGGGTGCAGCACCCGTCCCGCCCTCGCCGCCGTCGACAACAACAAAATCAACCGTTGTATCAAGCTCATGCATCGCTTTGGCTATGGCAAATACTTCGTGGGGCTGGCCAACGCAAAACTTAAGGCCAACCGGCTTACCGCCGCTCAATTCCCTGAGCTTCGCTGCCCATTCGATCATTTCACGCGGGCTCTCGAAGGCGCTGTGGAACGCTGGAGAGATACAATCTGTACCAACAGGAACGCCCCGCGCTTCGGCGATTTCTTCTGTCACTTTGGCACCCGGTAGCATCCCGCCATGGCCTGGCTTGGCACCTTGGCTGAGCTTGACCTCAATCATTTTAACTTGCGGGTCTTGGGCCGTCGCCTGGAAGGCGCCTTCGTCAAATGAGCCATCACGGTTACGGCAGCCGAAATAACCTGACCCAATTTCCCAAACGATATCGCCGCCATGCTTGCGATGATAACGGCTGATCGAGCCTTCGCCGGTGTCGTGATAAAAATTCCCGCGCTTTGCGCCCAAGTTCAACGCTTCAATCGCGTTTGCGCTGAGTGAACCGAAGCTCATGGCGGAGATATTCAGCAGCGAGGTTGAATAGGGCAGCTTGCAATCGGCCCCGCCAACATCAACCCGCAAATCCCCTTCACAATGGGGACGCGGCGCCATGGAATGGGTGATGAATTCGTATTCGCTGGAATAAACGTTCAAGCGTGTCCCAAACGCCATCGCATCTTCCTGGCCTTTTGCCCGGGCATAGACAACAGAGCGGCTGTCCCGATCAATCGGACGGCCTTCAAGATCGCCCTCAACGACGTATTGGCGGAGATAAGGCCTGAGTTCCTCAAATACCCAGCGTGCACGGGCGATGATCGGATAATTCCGCATCAGTGCATGATGGTTCTGGTTCATATCCCAGAGACCAAGCAGCACCAGCCCGCCGAATATCACGACTGCCCACCATGCATTGACTGACGCTGTAAGACAGATCAAGGCGACCAGAAGCCCAACGCACGCAAGTAGAAATCCGCCAAGGCGCTTTATGATCGCTGGGATATGCAACCGACCGAAATCATTATCTATCGCCAAAGCTTGCTCTCCGCCGAATGCCGTTCCGTGTTCAGACTAATCTCTGACAATGAGAACCGAAGCCGTTGTGTTCCGTTGCACCATATCGGCCGTAGCGCCGATCAGGCGGTCGGTCAGTTCTGGCCTGTGGGATGACATTACGATCAAGTCAGCATCAAGCTTCTTCGCCGCCGCTACAATCTCCCGGAATGTCCGACCGATTGCGACATGGGATGTGACTTTATAATCAGCCAGTTCCGCTTTCACGGTTTCCGCTAAGGCCTTTGTCGCCTCCCCGACAATCGTCGTCTCAATGTCCGGCGGGAAGTACTGCGCCGTCATTGATGTGCGCACGTCTGGCACGACAGTCATCACATGCATCTCAGCGCCGAACGAGTCTGCAAGCGCCTTAGCCGTCGGCATCGCCTTGGCCCAGGAGCTTGGTTCGGAAAGGTCAATCGGAAGCAGGATGGTCTTATACATATCAAGCGCTCCCCTATGCTGTCGCCGCAGCGGTCGCCGTTGGAACCCGGCGGCGCTGGACCATGATAAGCAAGACTAGGATCAGCAGGGCCGGAATGTAGGCCAGATACTTGCTCGGCGTATCTGCCGGTTTCAGCACCTCCAAAATCTGTTGATCCCAATCGAGGCCGATCTTCTTGGCTGTTGAATCGAATGCGGCGTCATCGACAATGGTCTTGCCATCATTCTGCACGACGGTCAGTCCAACAGCTTGAAGCTTGGCCGCACCGTCTGCCCCTTCAGGCACAGGCAGCACAACGACCCATTCTCGCTTAGACCCCACGGCGTCGACGCCAGCTATTCGCATGCGCATCTCAGCCCCTGCCGCCGTATCGCCAAGCGCTTCAGCCAGTTTGGCAGGTGGTACGGATTCATAAGGCGGGAAGGCCTGATCCATCCAGAAGCCGGGACGGAAGAACGTGAACGCCAGGAGAAGCAGCACAGCCGTCTCCCAGATCTTGTTCCGTGCAAAGAACCAGCCTTGGGTGGCGGCGGCGAATAGCAACATCGCTATCGTCGCCGTTATGAAGATGAAGATGCCGTGTATCCAATCAACGCCGATCAACAGCAGGTCTGTATTGAAGATGAACAGGAATGGCAGGGCTGCGGTCCGAAGCGAATAGAAGAACGCAACGAACCCGGGGTGGATTCCGACGCGAAGCGCAACGCGATCAAGCAAACCTGATTTGAACGTCATTTCCAAGCTCGGCGAGCATGGCCTCGATGGGTGTTTTGAATCCGAGGCACTTTCGCGGCGTTGAGTTCAGGGCCATGGCAATC
>JBDQJI010000103.1:0-12924 GCA_040263875.1 Alphaproteobacteria bacterium | reverse complement strand
GTCGGCCTCTACCGCGACAACTATGTAGAGCAGGAGGCGAAACACGCCGCCTGGGTGGGCGCTGAATAACGCTAGGCTTTCGACGTGCCGCCCACTGATTGCTTGTATGGCAAGTCGCTAAGGCTTGCGGAAAAACAGCCGATGCAGTCCGATATGATATAATGATACGGAAGCGGAGACGGCTTTACTGTCACCGCGACGACCGGCGCAGTTCGAGTCATCTGGCATGCCCGAAAACCCAATACAGGCCATGGAGGAACCTACATGGAAGCATCAACGGATGACCGGGTGAAGCTGTCCGCGGCGGATGCGCAGACGCTGGGCGAAGCGGCGATGCGTGGCGCCGGGTTCGACGCGGAGGAAGCGCGCCTCCTAGCCGACCACGCCATGGACGCGGCGTTTTCTGGGTATGAATATTCCGGTTTGCCAAAGCTTCTGAACGTCATTGATGACCCGAATTTCAAAGCGCCGCGCCGTCCCTTCGGCATTCTCAAGGATTCAGGGGCCGCAGTGTTGCTGGATGGCGGCGACAACAACGGCATGATCGCCTTGAAGCGAGCGGCGGATGTCGCGATCGAGAGGGCCGAGGCCCACGGTCTAGCTATTATCTGTTTGGCGAATAGCTGGATGAGCGGGCGGAGCGCCTATTACTGCGAAATGATCGCCCGCGCCGGCCTGATCGGCATCCACACCGTTGCCGCGCCCGAACTCGTTGCGCCCTTCGGAGGGACCGCGCGCATGCTTGGCACAAACCCCATCGCTTTTGGCTTCCCGACCGAAGGCGATCCGTTGCTGATCGACATGGGCACGTCAGCCTTCATGGGCACCGACCTGCAATTCCGTGACCGGCTGGGGGCGCCCATACCGGAAGGCGTGGCGCTCGGGCCCGACGGCAAGCCGACGACCGACGCGACCATGGCCCGGCAAGGCGCGCTGTTGCCATTCGGCGGGCCGGAGGGCGGGTATAAGGGCTTCGGCCTGGCGCTGGCCATGGATGCGCTTGGCGTTTTGGCTGCGGGCGTCAGGCCGGCAGGGTCTGTCACAGGGTACTTGTTTATGGCTTTTAAGCCGGACCTGTTCATGCCGCTAGCGGACTATCGCCGCGAGATAAGCGCGCGCATCCGCACGATACAGACTTCGCCGAAGCAAGCTGGCGTCATTGAAATACGCATTCCAGGCGCCCGGAGCCAGGAGCAGCGCCGCCGCCTGCAGCGCGAGGGCATCGAGATTGAGCGCAAGATTTTCGAGGCCCTGAACCGGCTCGCCGTCGGCAATCTCGATCACGGGGCTTGAGCGATGAGCGTCTTTTACATGGTGGAGATGCGTTATCCGCTGGACGAGGACCGGGCCGCTTTCAACGATTTCTACGCCAAGCACATCTCGATGCTGCTCACTATCGACGGGTTCGAGACGGCGCAACGCTATGAATGCCAACACGAAACGGCGGCGCCGTTCCTCGCGAGCTACCGGCTGCGGGACGAGCAAGTGCTGGAGCGGGAGACCTACACCGCCCGCGCCGGGCGCAATTCCGTCGATCCGGCCTTTCGCGCGAAGATGACCAACTGGGACCGCAATTTGGTCCGGGGCGCATTGCCGGACATGGATGTCGCTTCAGGCGGTTGGCTGGCGCTGATCGACCGACTTTCCCTCGATAGTCCGGCCTTGCCGCCCGGGTTTACGGCCATGGAGGTCATTGGCTTGGACGCGACCATCACGGAACGCGGCGTCGCCCTGGGCGCTCATGGTGGCCCACCGGATATCGCATGAAAGAGACAGACATGGGCGAACGGACACGGCAGATCAGGGCTTCAAGCGGGCAAGCGCGGGAGATTGCGGTTGAGGGGTTTCGGCTGTTCGCGCTGTCGGACGGCTATCTGGATATGGACCTGTCCCGCTTCCCGGACGTCGTTCGCGGGATCGGCGATGATCTGGCGGTCGCCGACGGCCAGGATCTGAACGACATGGCGATTTCGGTCAACGCGTTCTTGATCGAAACGTCCGACCGGCTTTTCCTTGTCGATGCTGGCGATGGTAATCGACGTGGGGATTCGCTGGGCCATGTGCGGGCGGCGATCAAAGACGTAGGTTTCGATACAGGCGACGTTACGGATTTGCTGATGACCCACCTGCACGGAGACCATGCCGCCGGATTGGTGGAGGGCCAGCAGGCCTTGTTTCCAGACGCCAAGCTGCATGTGTCCCAGGAAGAGGTGCGCTTCTGGAATGCGCCGGAAGAACATGACGCCATCCAGGCGACCCAGACGCCTTTCGCGCTGACCGCACTGGAGGCCTATCGCGAGCACGTGAACATGATTTCGCCCGGCGGTTCCGTTCTGCCGGGCATCGCCACGGTCGCATTGCCGGGCCACACGCCCGGCCAGATTGGCTTCCGGATCGGCGAGCATGATCCCGTTCTGATCTCCGCCGACGTCCTGCATTTGCCCGCGCTCCAGGTCTCACATCCTGAGTGGGGCTTTCTTTTCGATGCCGACCGGGCCCGGGCCTTGCAGATGCGCCTCGACCTGTTGGCGGAGGCGTCGGAATGCGGCATCCGGCTGGCGGGCGCTCATATGCCATTCCCCGGCGTCATTCGCATCTTGAAGCGGGAAGACGGCTTGGTCTTCGAGGCGGCTGCTTGATACAGCCGTCGCCGATTTTGCTTACTGCCCCGCCCACCAGGGGAAACTGATGATTAATGTGCGAAAGGTCTTTCAGGCGACCGCATGCGCGGTTTTCTTTGCCGCTACGCAAACCGCGGCGGCAGATGAAATGCAACCAATCGGCGCCTTCGCCATCGACAAGACAGAAGTGGCGATCGGCGCTTTTGCCGGGTTCATCGCAGAGACCGCTATGGTGACTAAAGCAGAGCGCGACGGCGGAGGTTTAGTCTATGAAAATGGATGGGAGCGCAAAAGTGGCTGGAACTGGCGGTCGCCCTATGGCCGACCTGGCCGTGCCAAAGAACCGGCCGTGCATGTGACATTCGATGAAGCCGAGGCCTATTGCCGATGGGCCGGCAAGAGACTGCCGACGGAAGCGGAATGGATCCAGGCCGCCTATACTGAAACACGACTGAACCCGCCGCCGCCTTTCACGACCGGCGAGATCTATCGATACCCAACCGGCGCCACGCCCAAAGGCGCCAACTGCCTGGAAGATTGCGGCAAAGGCGTTGGCATTGATTATTCCGCCGTACTCCAGCGCGGCGCGGGCCATGCCGACGTGAGCATGACGCTGGCAGGCGTGAACGGTCTCTATGATATGGGTGCGAATGTCTGGGAGTGGGTGGATATCCAGCAGGACGATCACAAAGGAACCCGTGGCGGGTCTTGGTGGTACGGCGCTGCCCAGATGACAGCGGACTATCGGGCGACCAAGCCCCGGGACATGGCTGTCGTTTATATCGGCTTCCGGTGCGCAAAAAGCATCGAATAGCAATGTGCTTTGTGGTTTAGGCAAGTCACGCTAGCAATTTTGATAGTAGGATGCGTCAATGCAGCCGGGCTATATTCTTAGCCACGAGCCGCTACGGCTGACGGCTCGTGGCAAGAATTCGAGCAAGGCTTTATCCAAGCGCCTGCCCCACTAATGCTTAGACCTTGAAATGAGACTGCAATGGAACTCGGACTTTTCATGATGCCTCTGCACCCGTCATACCGGGCGCCGGCGGATTGCTATGACAGAGATATCGAGCAGTTAGTCGCCGCTGACCGGCTCGGCTTCAGGGAAGCCTGGCTTGGCGAGCATTTCACGGAAAAATGGGAGAACGCGCCGGCGCCCGACCTGTTGATCGCAAAAGCGCTTGCGTTGACGACGCGGATCCGTTTCGGCACCGGGGTTACATTGCTTGGCATGCACCAACCGGTACATCTCGCCCACCGGCTCGCGATGCTGGATCATATGTCCCGTGGCCGGTTCAATTGGGGCCTAGGGTTGGGCGGCATTCCAACTGATATGGCGTTGATGGGCTTGGATCCTGCCGCGGCGCGGGAGCGGGCGACTGAGGTGCTGGAGGTTATCCTCGGCCTTTGGCGAGACGGCGATGCTTTTGAGCATCACGGTGATCATTTTGACGTTGTAGCGCCAAAGTTTGACCCTGTGTTGGAGCGCGGTTTTCATATGAAGCCGTTGCAGCAACCGCATCCGCCAATCGCCATCGCCGCCAGCACGCCAGTTTCAAATTCGCTCAGGATCGCCGGCGCGCGCGGGTGGTCGCCCATGTCCAGCGCGTTGCTGTCGACAGCCTATCTGCCCGGTCATTTTGATCTTGTTCAGGAAGGTGCGGCGTCCGCGGGTTTGAAAGCAGACCGGCGGCAATGGCGGATCGCGCGGGATATCTTCGTCGGACCGACCTCCAAAATCGCCCATGAACGCGCCCGCGCCGTGATGGGTCGGAACTACGAAGAGCATCAACGCCATAGCCGTAAAGGCACATTGCAGGTGAAATGTTGCAAGATTGATCCATCAATGCCGGATGAGGCGGTTGACCTGGATTATTTGATGGAGAATCTTTGGATCATCGGCGACGCAGAGGAATGTGCAGAGAAAATCCACGCGCTGCACGCGACAGTGGGCGGCTTCGGCACATTGCTATGCACGACGGTCGATTCCGATGATCCATCTTGGGACCACGAAAGTCTGCGCCTTCTGGCCGAGGAGGTTAGGCCAAGGATTGCTGATCTATAGATCTATAAGCGTCTCCGCCGCGCGCAGACCAATCCGCTGCTTTCGCCGGACGAATCTCTAGTGTGTCTATCAAATGGTATGGAACGCTATTAATAGCTGATGTACCTTTGGCCGCGATGCATGGCGACCATCCGATCGCAGAGGTTCTTACTCGTGGCGGCCATGAGCCCGCGGTTCGCCCGATAGGAGACTCTTCCGAATGCCCATCAAAACTCGCTATTTCTTCACCGTCAGCATGGATGTGCAGGCGGACAAGGAAACGTTGTTCAATGAAGTCTATGACAGCGAGCATGTGCCTTTGCTCAGCGCCGTTCCGGGCGTTCTTGGCGCAACCCGTTCTGTCTGTGAACCGCTGGAGATGATGTTGGCGGGAGAACGCCGCGAAATGCCAGCGGGCGATGAACCGCGCTACAGCGTTATCTACGAAATCGAAAGCCCCGATGTGCTGTTGAGCCCGGAATGGGCCGCCGCTGGCGAGGCTGGGCGCTGGCCGACAGATGTTCGGCCCTTCACCACAAATCGCCGCCACATCCTTCGTAAAATTTGGGGCTGATCAGGAGATTGCATGATGGCTAGAGGATTATTGCTTGTCGGGTTCGATTTCGCGAACGCCCATGCGGATGAATTCCACGATTGGTATGATTTGGAACACGTCCCGGAGCGTGAAGCCGTACCGGGCTTCGGGCTGTGTGAACGTTGGATCAACGTCGAGGAGCCGACGGTTGCGTTTGCGTCATACGACCTTTCCGGCGTCGATGTCCTACAAAGCGACGCCTACAAAGCCATCGCCTTTGACAACCTCAGTCCTTGGTCAAAGCGCGTGACGGGGATGTGCGCGCGGGTGATGCGGTTTGAGGGCGATCAAACGCTGCCAGGTGACGCGGCTGCGCCCAAAGGGGCCGGCGGACTGCTCATAAACGCCATGAACGTCACGGCTGAGGCCGAAGCGGACTTCAACGCGTGGTATGACGAAGAACACATTCCGGCGCTGGCCGCCGTTCCCGGATGCCTCGCCGCTCGAAGGTTCGTTAGCGCCACAGACTATCCAACCAGCCGCAAGCATGTCGCGATCTATCATCTAAATACGCCTGACGTCACGAAAACCGACGCCTGGGCCAAAGCAGTCGACACCCCATGGAGCGCCAGAGTGCGTCCACATTTCCGGGATCGACTGCGTGTTCTGGCCAAACGGTATGACCGGGCCTAGCTGTTAGTTTGCGGTCCATCCGCCGTCGATTGGCAGAAGTGCACCTGTGATATCAGCGCCGTCGGGGCTGCAGAGATGTGCAGCCATTCCCGCGACGCTCGATAACGCTATGAAGCGTCCGGTGGGATGACGCTCGCTGACATAATCCCGGGTTACGTCTTCTAACGCCCGGCCAGAGTCCGCCGCCAGCGCCTTCAACTTTCCAAGTATAGCCGGGCTTGGGACCGAACCGGGACTGAGCGCGTTGCATGTCACGCCATGGGGGGCGGCTTCGATCGCAATTGCGCGGGTCATGCCGAGCAGGGCGGTCTTGGTGGTCACATAATCAATGCGATTCTCGGCGCCGCGTGAGGAATACACGGACGCCATATTGATGATCCGGCCCCAGCGCTTAGCCTTCATGCTGGGCAAGGTCAGCCGGACACAGTGGAATGCAGCGGATAAATTAACGGCGACAGCTTGATCCCAATTGTCTGGCTGCAGGTCTTCCAGGGGGCCAACATTACGCACTACGGCATTGTTTAGAAGGATATCGACGCCGCCCATATTTTGCTCGGCGTTATGAATCATGGCCTCAATCGCAGCGACAGATTGCAGGTCTGCCTGGTCAAAGATCGCTTCGACATTGTGTGCCGCACGAATGCGGTCAGCGGCGGCAAGACCCTCCGCTTCGGGGCAAAGTCCGTTCAAGATGACGTTTGCGCCATTCGCGGCCAACTTGTCCGCAATCGCGAAGCCAAGTCCGCCGGTAGACCCTGTCACCAACGCGCATTTCCCTTTGAGCAAGCCAGAATTCCTTTTTGGACGGTCATGAATTGCCCAATGCGGGAAGAGTGCATACGCTACTACTTTCCCGTCAAGACGGAACTAGGAGCAGGGCCAATGCGCCTTTTTGATTTATCCGGCAAAGTAGCGCTAATTACCGGCGGCAATGGCGGCATTGGACTGGCCTTCGGGCGCGGCATGGCGGAAGCGGGGGCGGCGGTAATGGTCGCCGGGCGGAACACAAACAAGAACACCGCCGCCGTGAAGGAATTACGGGCATTTGGCGCGGACGCCGACAGCGTCATCGTCGATGTCGGCGACGAAGCTTCATGCCGTCAGATGGTCATGGATACGGTTGAACGCTTCGGGCGGCTTGATATTCTCGTCAACAATGCTGGCACAGCAGTACGCAAGTTTCCGCAGGATATCAGCGTGGAGGAATGGCGGACGGTGATGGATGTCAACTTGACCAGCGCGTTCATCTGCTCCCAGGCGGCATATCATGAGATGATGAAGATCGGCGGCGGCAAGATCATCAATATCGGGTCCATGATGTCGATCTTTGGCGCGGGTTTCTCATCGCCCTATGCGTCATCAAAAGGCGGCATTGTGCAGTTGACCAAGTCGCTGGCGAGCGCTTGGGCCAAAGACAACATCCAGTGCAACGCCGTCCTACCCGGATGGATCAATACGGACATGACGCGCCAGGCGCGCGAACAGGTCGAGGGGCTGAACGGGCGGGTATTGGCGCGCTCGCCGACCGGGCGTTGGGGCGAACCGGATGATCATTGCGGCTGCGCCGTTTTCCTGGCCAGTTCCGCATCCGACTTTGTGACCGGCACATCGATCCCTGTAGACGGCGGCTATTCCATTTTTATCTGAACGCGCCGATGGTTCTTCGAACACACTGATTTAAGGACGCCAAACTATGCGGGTCTACCGATTGCCTAAAACTGACGGCATCGATGATTTAACGATGGTTGAAGAAGCCACGCCGCGTCCTGGTCGGGGCCAAGTCCTGGTGCGGATGCGCGCGGCGTCGCTGAATTACCGAGACTTGATGGTCGCGACCGGTCGGTTCTCCCAGGGGGACGCGCCAAACGCGCTTATTCCAATGTCCGACGGAGCGGGAGAAATTGCTGAAATTGGCTCTGACGTGGACCGGTTCGCGGTCGGTGATCGGGTTGCGCCAATCTTCATGCAAGCTTGGCTCGGCGGCGAGCTTAAGGCGCGCTACAACGTCACCGCGCTTGGCGGCAATGTCAACGGCGTACTGTCCGAATATCGCGTGCTGGACCAGCAAGGCCTCGTCGGTATCCCGGAGCACCTGTCATTCGAAGAAGCGGCGACATTGCCGTGCGCGGCGCTCACCGCCTGGAATACGTTGTTCGGCGAGCGTGTATTGAAAGCGGGCGAAACAGTGCTGGCGCTTGGAACTGGCGGCGTTTCGATTTTCGCTGTGCAATTCGCTCAGCTGGCCGGCGCACAGGCGATCATCACATCATCCAGCGACGCCAAACTGGAGCGTGCCAAAGACCTGGGCGCCGCCTACGGCGTGAACTACGCGAAGAACCCTGAATGGCAAAATGATGTTCTGGCGCTGACAGACGGTGAAGGCGTGGACGTGGTTGTTGAGGTTGGCGGCGCGGGCACGTTGCAGCGCTCTGCCCAAGCGGCCAGGTTTGGCGGCAGCATCGGCTTAATTGGATCATCCTTCGCGGGCGGTGAAGTGAACCCGGCACCCATCATGCGCCGGGGACTCCGCCTGCGCGGCGTTCGGATTGGCAGCCGTGAAATGTTTGAGGCAATGAACAGGGCAGTTGCGGCGCACGGACTGAAACCTGTCATTGATCGTGTTTTTCCATTCGCTGAAGCCAAGGCGGCTTATAGACATCTGGAAAGCCAGAAACATCTCGGCAAAGTCGTGATCACGATTGAATAAATTAATACTTTGCGAGATCAGCCACTGCGCGCCAAAAATGGGAAACCTTCATGCAATATCGTAATCTTGGCCGCTCTGGCCTACGAGTCTCCGCTGTTGGCCTCGGCTGCAACAATTTCGGCGGTCGGCTCGACGTCGACCAGACCCGGCTCGTCGTCGATGCTGCGTTAGATGCGGGCATAACGTTGTTTGACACGGCTGACCGCTATGGCGGGTTCGGCGGGTCTGAAATGCAATTAGGACAGGTGCTTGGCCTGCGCCGGCAAAATATTGTGTTGGCGACCAAGTTCGGCGGCGCGATGTCTGCCGATGGGCCGCGCATGGGCGGCTCGCGCAAATGGATCGTGCAGGCTGTCGAGGATTCCCTAAAGCGGCTGCAAACGGAATGGATCGACCTGTATCAACTCCATTTCCCCGATCCACTGACGCCAATCGAAGAAACCTTGCGGGCGATGGATGATCTGATTTCAAGCGGCAAAGTCCGCTATATCGGCTGCTCCAATCTAAGACCCTGGGAATTGGTGGAGGCGTCCTTCACGGCGGAGATCGCAAATACGAACGCCTTTATTTCCGCCCAGGAAGAATACAGCGTCTTGAAGCGCGGCATTGAAGCAGACTTGCTACCTGCCGCTCGGCGCTACGGCCTCGGCATTTTGCCCTATTATCCGCTGGCGAATGGGCTTCTGACAGGAAAGTACCAGCGGGATCAAATGCCGGACGGCGCGCGTCTGACCGTCAACCCAGCCTACGGCGAACACGCCTACATTAATGACGAGAACTGGGCTAAGGTTGAGAAACTGCGTGCGTTCTGTGACGCCCACGGTCGCTCGCTGCTTGAATTGGCCTTCGGTTGGCTATTGGCGGAACCGCTCGTCGCTAGCGTTATCGCTGGGGCGACGAAGCCTGAGCAGGCCAGAGCCAATGTAGCGGCGGCAGGTTGGGTTCTGACACCGGAAGACATGACCGCTGTTGCCGAAATCGTTGAATAATACCAAAGCAAAGGCGCACTTCTAATGAAACTCGGAATCGTGCTTTCCACCAAAGACGGCGACGCAATGGCAGGGGGCAGCTATGTCGACGCCATCCGCCGGGTCGAAACATTGGGCTTTGACAGCCTTTGGTTCTTCGATGCAATCAGTCGAGGCTATCTCAATATGGACCCGCTGGGCGGGGCCTGTGCAGCCGCCGCTTTAACAAACCGCATTGAGATTGGCACCTGTATCGTTCAGGCGCCGCTGCGGCACCCGGTTGAATTGGCCCAGCGCATTCTCACGACCCATCTTTTGTCCGAAGGCAGGTTTCGGTTTGGCGTCGGCGCTGGCTCGACCGAAGGCGATTTCAATGCGGTCGGCGTCAACTTCGCGGATCGGTTCAAACTGCTGAAGGAAAGCTTGGCCTCTATGCAGGCTTTATGGCGAGGTGAGACCGTTGATGGTGTCAACCTGACACCATGGAAAGCAGCGGTAGGTGGGCCGCCAATTCTAATTGGCAGCTGGGCAGGCAGCCGGTGGATTCCGATTGCCGCCGAACAGTATGACGGCTGGATTGGTTCTGCGATGTACACCAACGCCGCCGCTTTGAAAGACGGCGTTGATCGGTTCAAGGGACTCGGCGGCAAACGGGCCATCGTCACGAATATTCAGGTTGACCTTAGCGCTCCGTCAAAGCCATTAGTCGAGGGTGACAAACTGGACCTATGTTGCGATCCAGAAGAAGCGGCGACGCGGCTGAAGCTTTTGGCGGATTCCGGCTTTGATGACGCGATCCTTGTTGTCCAGGACCACAGTGAGGCGAATTTGGCGGCGTTGCGGGCCCTGTTACCGCTTTAATCTCCGGCAGGCGGCCTCCCTGGGCGCGAACAGGTCGATTTCGCAGTGGTTCGCGTCAAAGCCCGAGTAACTGCTTGGCGATGATGCTTCGCTGAATTTCGTTTGAGCCGCCCATAATTGAATTAGCCCGGTGATTGAAATATCGGTCGCTCGCGTTCAAGGCGCTCGGAGGTCCAAGGTCATTGGCTATACTCTTGTTGCCCCAGTGCCCGGCATAACCGGCCGCCTGCATCGCAAGCTCGGTTACATCCTTGTTCATCTCCGCGCCCAGTAACTTGATATATGACGAACTGGCGCCCGGGCGTCCGCCTTTAGCCGCTTTGTCCAATATGCGCAGCTCTGTCCAGGCGACCGTTTCAGCGCGGATTTCAAGGTCTGCGTGGCGACGGCGAAAATTATGGTCTTGCCAAACGCCAGACCATTCAGCCGCCCGCCGCGCCCGGCCTAACGCTGCGCGAATGCGGCCGGAAAGGAAGTTTCCACCACGTTCGAATTCCAGCAGATACTTGGCGATCTCCCACCCCTGACCTTCCGCGCCGACCAGCATATTGGCGGGCGTCCGCACATCTTCGAAGAAGACCTGATTGAACTCATGCACCCCGGTCATATACGGCAACGGGCGCACGGTCAGGCCAGGCGCGTTCATATCGACAAGCAGAAAACTCACACCCTCTTGCTTCCGCCCAGATGTATCCGTGCGAACCAGCAAGAACATGAAGTCCGCCTCATGGGCCACGGTCGTCCAGATTTTGGAACCGTTCAGCATATAGCCGTCCCCGTCCTTTTCAGCGCGCAATGACAGGGCGGCAAGGTCAGACCCTGAAACAGGTTCAGAATAACCCTGGCACCAGTAATCGTCCGCTGACACGATGCGCGGCAGAAAGCGCGCTTTCTGCTCGGCGTTGCCATACTGCATCAGCACTGGGCCGATCATGCGCGGGCCGGCGTTCGGCGGCGGCGGCGCCCCAGCCAACGCTGTTTCGATTTCAAACACATAGCGCTGCATGATGTCCCAGCCGGGGCCGCCATGGGCGACCGGCCAGGTCGGCACAGACCAGCCACGTCCATGCAGAATTTTTTGCCAGCGGACCGTATCCGCCCTGTCAGCAAATAAGACGTTGGGGCTCTCGATCCAACGGGCTCGTATGTCCTCTGGTAGAGCCTCCGCTAGAAACGCCCGTATTTCCAGGCGGAAGGCGTCAAGCTCTGGCGGAAGACGGGCGTCCATTGCTGTCTTGCTCCTTATTTCAACGCTAAGCTGCGCGCGGCTTACGACCCATCGGCGGGTGGCGGTTCCAAATTAGGCCGGCGGCGGCTGGATGCCCCGTCGCAACAAAGCGATCGACCAGCGCTTCATCATCAGCGGTGAATGTATGGTCGAGCGCAGTCAGATATGTCCTCCATTGATCCGTGGTGCGTGGCCCGGTTATGACGCTGCTGACGATATTGTTGTTCAACACCCACAAGGTCGCAAATTCAGCAGGTGTCATACCCCGATCTGCAATGTGCTGTTTGATAGCCTCGACGACATCATAGACTTCAGGCCGGAGGTCACGGTTCAGGACGCTCGCATCGCCCCGTCCGCCGCGGCTGTCCGTGGGCGGCGCGGCGCCTTGCGTGTATTTTCCCGTTAAGGCTCCGCGCGCCAGGGGCGAGAATGCGGCGACGCCGATATCAAAATATTCGCAGGCAGGCAGATGGTCATTCTCCGGCTGGCGCATGATGAGATTGTACATCGGCTGGCTGACGATGGGGCGCGGCGTGCCAATTTGGTCGCAAAGCCGCATGATCTCCGCGACCTCCCAACCGTGATGATTGGAGAACCCCCAATAGGTCGCCTTGCCGCTTCGAATGACATCGCCCATGGCCGCAACGCTTTCCGCTAACGGCGTGTCGCGGTCACGATGGTGCATGTAATAGATATCGACATAGTCAGTATCCAGCCGTTTCAAACTGGCGTCGATGGCTTCCATAATCCATTTCCGCGACAAGCCACGTTTGCGTTGGGGCGGGCCGTCCTGCTGACCGACTTTGGTGGCCAATACCCAATCGGCGCGATCTTGCTTTAGCAACTTGCCAAGAATCGCCTCCGCATTACCGCCGGAATAGGCGTCCGCGCAGTCGATGAAATTCACCTTATGCTCGCGTGCAAGCTCGATGATCTGAGCGGCGTCCGCGTCGGTCATTGTGGCGCCGAAGTCCATTGTGCCGAGACATAGGGTCGAGACCCGCAGCCCGCTGGCACCCAAATAGCGATACTCCATTGGTGGTCCTCCTGGCGTCATTCCGCCTCTTCCTTTATAAACTGTCGCAAGATCGCCAATGAAGCATGTCTTCCAATATGATCAATTGTGCGTGTCCGTCATCAAATCATTTGAGACAGGATTGGGTTCGATTTAACGGAGGATTGGCCTCATCTGATTGTTGATGATTATGCTGCGGCTTTGCGGTGAAGCAAGCGCCGTTGGTCGATGGTCTTTCGCTTGATGCGTTGT
>JBDQJI010000102.1:0-13152 GCA_040263875.1 Alphaproteobacteria bacterium | reverse complement strand
TTCCTGCTGACGGGAGGGAACGCCGCCGATGCTCCGCAAGCGGCTGTGCTACTTGAAGACCTTCAGGCTGGCGCCATGGTCATGGCTGACAAAGCATATGACGCTAACGCCATCCGGCGCTTCATTGAAAGCCGAGGGGCGTTCCCTAACATACCATTCAAAGCAAACCGACGATGGAAGGGCTGCTTCAGCCCATTCCTATATCGGACGCGCAATGCTGTAGAGCGCATGTTCTGCAGACTGAAGGACTTCAGGCGTATTGCTACCCCCATCGCGGATATGACGCGGTTTGTCGGCAACTGCAGCGAGGCGAGCCTCCGCGTTTTCCAGCATGGTCGAAAGCGGAAGATGGGCGGCTCGGCTTTGGTGGAGCAGATTGCGGCTAACGAAATATCGTGAGTCATTCCAGGACCATACAGCCCAAAGTGCTACAGCCATCAGCAGGCCTGCGATAAGAGCCGCAATCGCCCACTTAGATTCAAGTCGATTCAGTGGCAGCCGCACCTTAGCCATCTAGTCTCACCCATCGAGATTGATAGAGGCTAACAAACGCTACATCTGGTTAATGTCTCGTTGCCATCCTAGGTTTCCGTTACCAAGTCAGCGCCACTATCGCTGTAAAGACTGTAACCCGGCAGTCAGGCCACGCAAGGAAAATGGCAATTGGATTGCCTCGCGTCGCAAATCATAAAATAGCAGCCAGCCATTGGATCCGGCCTGCATTGCCGCCAGAAGCTGAGGCTCAACATCAAGCTCAACATGGCAACCACGTTTGTCGCAGAACTTAAAAGCCCCCCAACCATCAACGCCCTGCTCCGTGCGCACGCGCAAGCCATCTGGCAAATGAACAGCGCCGAGCGGCATATTAATCACAGCAACAGGGCCGCGCTTCCCTGGCTTGAATCCAAGCGTAATATTCGCAACCTGCTTGCCTTTGTATGAGACCCGCTGAAAGATAAAACAAACTTCCTGCCCCTGGTCCCCGGCTTCGCAGGCTTCCGTCCAATCGCGGAAAGTCCGCCCCGTCTGGCGTACCGACTGCGCCTCGGCCACACTGCCTAGAACGACGATCATCGCCAAGGCTATTGCCGTGATGACGTGAAGTGTGCGTATCATGAATTTGGCCACTTTCGCGGCTGGCTGCGGCGCCTCAAACGCGCCATAGGTCACAATACCTTCTGGCGCGCGAAGTCGGTCAAGCTGCATTAAATACATTGGCGCGCACATTCTCCATTTCCCGAGAATCGTGTATTTATCACGCGATGCGCCCCCTGTCCCCCGATGATCAAGCCTTAGATGCAGCATTCGCCGCTGCCCGTGATGCCGCCACCCAAGGCGAAGCGCCGATAGGTGCTGTTATCCTGCATCGGGGTGAAGTGATTGTACGGACCCATAATCTCGTAGAAACAACACCAGACCCAACGGCCCACGCTGAAGTTCTGGCGATACGCCAAGCCGCCGCCCTGCTTGGCGACGCGCGCTTGCCTGAATGCGACTTGGTAGTGACGCTAGAGCCTTGCGCCATGTGCGCAGGGGCAATTGAGCATGCCCGTATCCGGCGCCTGGTGTTCGCAGCCTATGACCCCAAAGGCGGAGCTGTCGATCATGGTGCCCGCGTCTTTCAGCGGCCCACCTGTCGCCACGTGCCAGATATCATTGGCGGGATCCGGGAAGCAGAATCCAAGGATATGCTGCAGGCATTCTTTAAAGCGCTTAGATAGTTAGCGCGGAATCAATTGGTTCCCGCCATGCTGATCCATCCCGCGCATCAAATATACAGGCCGCATGGAATGATCGACGATATTGCGGGCCTTGGCATCTGCTGCAGCTATCTCACGGTCAAATAAGCTCGTCGTCGGCATAAACCGCATCGTCAGGCCCCGGCGCGGATTGGGGGAGGCATTGGCTTCCGACCCATGCAGCAAGAAAACATCATGTAAGGATATTTGGCCAGCTTTCAGCACCAAGTCGACGGCATCTGCCTCGTCATAGGTCGAGGGATCAAGCTCCTCAAACAAGGTCACGTCCGCATCCTCATTAAGTGCGTTATGAGCCTTGATGGCCCGGTCCTTATGGGAACCGCGAATGATGCGGAGGCATCCATTCTCGATAGTCGCATCATCAACGGCGAGCCATGCAGTGCATGTTGCAAGCGGGCGAATTGGCCAGAACTTGCCGTCCTGATGCCAAGGCGTACGCTGGCCATTCAGCGCCGGTTTCGCAAAGAAACTTGAATTCCAGAGCGCGATATCCTGGCCGATCAGCTGTGCGACCATATCTAGGATCACGGCATTATCGCAAATCTCAACGAATGCCTCATCTTGATCCAGCAGCGCCGGGCAGTAGTTGCGAAAGTCTGGCCGTCTTTCCACCAACGCCGCATGCCGCTCTTTCACGCGATCCAGTATGGATTCCGGCATTTGGAAATCTGGAATCACGTAGCCATGCTCGTGATAATGCTCAATCTGTTCGGAATTCAGCATGGAAGCGGCCTCGCTCGTTCTGGGACTTAGACTTCACTCTAATCGACGCAGCGCATCCATTGATAGCCCGACGCGCGACCGGCGCGATCCAAGGCTTCGCGCCGCGCTGGCGCTGCTGGGCCAGGTGCGGTGAAAGATGTGCAAAAGCCGGTGAAAAGCCGTGTAAAAGCCCACGGGCCTGATTGGTGAGAATGCGATGCCTTAAAGGTCTCGCCATAATCAGATGCTTTCCGCACCATCAGCCGCTGGCGGGTTCCATTGCCCCTTATTCATCCGCCTAAGACGAACGGATTGGAACACGCCCGCTTTAACAAATGGCTCTGCAGCGACAAAAGCCTCTGCAGCTTCAAGGTTGGACAAGTTGATGATCCACACACTGCCGTCCTTGGCATCATCAGCGCCGAAGGTCACACCACCGAGCACAACGATGTCCTCATGGATCGCCAGGTAATCCAGGTGCGTCTGACGGATTGATGCGCGCACTTCTGCCATGCCCGGTTTATCAACGCAGGTCACAGCATAGAGCGGCATCGCAGACTATCCGCTATTTGTGGCGGAACGTGATCCGACCTTTGGTCAGATCATAGGGCGTCATCTCAACGGAGACTTTGTCTCCTGGCATCACACGGATACGGAATTTCCGCATTTTTCCGGCGAGCCTAGCGATAACTTCATGTTCGTTCTCGAGCTTAACTCGGAACATGGCGTTCGGGAGTTTTTCAACAACCTCGCCTTCAAATTCGATTAGATCTTCTTTGGGCATACGTCTTCCAAGTGTGTTTTCTCCGCAAATTCTCGGAGTGTTCTACACAGCTTAGGCCCAAGAGAGAAGCCGTCATAAGTTCGCACAGAAGATGGGTTAGTCGCTGAATGCGCAGCGGCGCACTGGTTACCCCCCGTTAGGGTAGAAGATTTCATCCATACTCAGCGCCGCTTGTCGGTCATAATCAACGAATACTACAGCAAGTGTATTCTCCTCCGGGTCCATTCGAACAACGTAGAGGCCTGTTTCAAAAGATTTTTCCTGATCGCCAAGGCGGTAATGCACCGACCCGTGAAATTTATCGCCGCGCTCACAGGGATGTGCGAAATCGTTCAAGGACAGACCCCGCGCGCTCCAGTCACGCAAGGAATATTCCTGCCCATCAATTTTCGCAGTGGCGTCAGGCGCTTCAAACCTGTCTTCCAGCCGACCGGGAATTCTTCGTGCGTTGGCATCCATGACAGAACCCTTCACTCACTATCGATTTCCACAACTTTATGCAGGCCCAGATAACGCGACGTTAAGTCAAACTGGCAAAACTTGAGATGTATCAAAGCCAAATCGAGCGGAAACAAATGTCTATGCCCTCAGCGCCGCTGCCCCACCAACGCCAGAAATTCGCCTTAGATTTAGCACCGCGTGTTATTATACAAACGTCGAATCGCCAAGCCGAACGACGGGGGCTGAAGTTGACGCAATTAACCAACACATTGGCCGAGCTTCTCGGCAGTGACCGGGCTGACAGTCGCCGTGGGCAATCCTTAGCGGAAGCCAGCATGGCCGCAGCGGCTCTCGTGGCGACAGCTGAAGGCGACGTCTCATTCGCTGAACGTGCGCTGATCGATCAAGCAATCGATGCGCTGTCAGACCTCGGTGCGATTTCCACCCAAGATGCAGCAGCGCTCTTCAATGAATTCGTGGACGGCATTCGCGCAAACAGCAGCCAAGGCCGCCGCCCAGCGTTGGATGCGCTGGCGGGAATTGAAGGCGTCGCTGACGCTGCGACCATCGTGCTGCGGATTGCAGACGCTGTCGCAAGCGCCGATGGCTCAGCCTCTGCCGCTGAAATCGCTGCAGTGCAGGATATTGCGGCGGCGCTGAACGCAGCAGCCTCGTAGCGCTATTTACGCCGGTTAACCAAGGCGACGCCATCATTGACCAGCGTTTCGATCTCGTCAGCACTAATCCCCGCTTCCGACAACACAGCCCGTGTGGCTGAACCAAATTTCGGCGGCCCAGATCGCGCACCGCCCGGCGTGCGGGACAGTTTCGCCTGAACCCCAAGCGCGCCATACCCATCTTCAGCGCCAACGCGCATCTGCCGGAAGATCGTATGCGGATGTTCCATAACATCAGGGATCGTGTTGACCGGTCCCGCCGGCACACCCTTTTGTAGAAGCCCTAAAGCCAGCGGCTCGCACTCATATTGCGCCAACTTCTCCGCGAGCAGCGCTTTCAGGGCATCACGGTTGGATGACCGGTCAGCGTTGTCCTTAAAGCGCGGGTCATCAGCCAGTTCAGGCGCATCAATCGCATCAGCCAGCCGTTTGAACTGGCCATTATTGCCAACGGCCAAAAACAGGTCTTTGTCCTTGGTTGGGAAAACATCATAGGGATAGACATTCGGATGAGCATTGCCGGTAATGACCGGCGGCTTACCGCTCATCAGGTAGTTGTTGCCTTGCGGATGCAGCAGTGCCACGGCGCTGTCATACAGCGTGATATCCAGGAACTGCCCCTTGCCTGATTTCCCACGCTCCAAAAGCGCCATAAGGATCGCGATAGCGGCATTCAGGCCCGTGCCCATGTCCACCATTGGCGTGCCGACGCGAACGGGGCCAGATTCTGGCGAGCCATTAACGCTCATCATGCCGGACATTGCCTGGATCACAGCATCATAGCCCGGAAAGCCACCGAGCGGCCCATCTGCACCGAAACCGGTTACGCGGCAATGGACGAGCCGCGGATAGCGCTCCGCCAATACATCCTTGTACCCGAGGCCCCATTTTTCCAGCGTTCCTGGCTTGAAGTTCTCAATCAGAACATCCGCGTCCTCAAGCAGTTTCCCCAGCACGGCTTTGCCCGCCTCACTAGAGAGATCGAGGCCAATAGAACGCTTGTTGCGGTTGACGCCCTGGTAATACGCACTTTCGCCTTCGTCATTGAATGGAGGGCCCCAATCCCGCGTTTCATCGCCTTGGGGTGGCTCGACCTTGATCACTTCAGCGCCATGGTCGGCCAGGATCATCGTGCAATACGGCCCACCTAGAACGCGGGTCAGGTCAATGACCTTATACCCAGCAAGGGCACCGGCGCTCATGGTTGAGAACGGGGAACTATCAGGAGACATCATACTGCTTTCTCGGACCTTAGTCCGTTGGACGATCCACGACCCAAAGGTAGCCGTCCGGATCAATAATATAGGCTTCGCGTAAACCATGGCCCTTATCGAGAGCGCCTGCGAAAATCACATCGCCGCGCGCCCGGGCGCGCGCTTCAGCGGCGTCGGGGTCCATATTGTGCAGGCGCAATTCTACGCCCACACCCCGATGCGCGCCCTCCGACAGGCTGCCATGGAGTGGGTGGCTGTCATAAGTGTGGTCCGCATGCAGAATCCACTCCGCACCCTGGGCGCGCATAACGGCAAAGTCCGGGTCTGCATACACAGCCTCGGCTTCCAGCACGTCTGTCGCAAACGCGACGGCAGCGGGGACATCCTGCACAAGCAAATTAACGCTAAAGCCTGTCAAAGACTTGCTGTAGGCCCCTGCTGGCATCCAAGGATCGCCATCGCGCTTCTTCATTTCGGCACATGCCTTCCGTCTTTCGTTGGCGTGCCGGTGATGCGGATGCCAGCACCGTCAATGCCATAGCGACGGTTCACCTGAATGATCAGCGAGGTCATTGCCTCCGCTGCTGCGGAATTCGCCAGCGGGCCAACATGCCATCCGCGCATGCCCGCATCTTCAACCAGGTCAATCACCGTTTGCCGCGCCGCGACTTTATCGCCAGCGACCAACACATCGCATTCCAAATCAGCGGATGACTTGAGCTTATCCGCCGCAACGTTCTGGAAGGCTGAAACAACGGTCACGCCTTCGCCGAGCGCCTTCTGCGCATTTACGGCGGCAGACCCGCCTTCTGGCAGCTGCACGGTGCCCACTTTAGGCGGCATCAGTGGGACGGTCGCGTCAATCAGAATCTTGCCTTCGAGCCCGGCCCGGGAAGCTTCCAGCGTGCCGAGTTGGTTGGCGTAAGGCACGGTGATCGCAACGATATCCGCCGCCGCAGCCGCAGCGAGATTTTCTAAGCCTGTTACGCCGAAGTCCTTTAGGTCAGCTGCCGCTGCCTCCGCTTTTTCTGTGGTGCGGGAGCCGATGATGACTTTGTGGCCAGCTTTCGCCCAGCGCCGGGCAAGGCCTGTGCCAAGGTCGCCGGTGCCGCCAAGGATCGCGATCGTCTGCGAGGTCGATGTCATGCTGTTCTAACTTTCCGTTCCGAAATCAAAAATGCCAGCGCCCGTCGGCGCATTCGGCGTAACAGCGCCATGCGCTGCTGTTGGATTTAGGGCGAGGAGACCCGCCGCGTCCAGTCCGCCAAGTGATAATGTTTGCGTAACCACCCGAGCGGCCTCATCTTTGCCAAGCAAGGGTTCAGCCAACCGGGTGGATTTGGCGACATAGTCCGCTTCCTGCCAGGGTGCAGCACCATTTGGGTGCGCATCAGCCGCAGCTTTCTCAAAGTTCAGGACTTCGCCAGACTTCAGTGTCAGTTCCAACCGGCCACCATAAGCGCGTTCGGTTGGATCATCAGCATGATATCGGCGCGTCCATTCGTCGTCGAGCATTGTTTCAACACGGTTCCACAAAGCCACAGTGCTTTCACGACCCGCCCGATCCGGCGTGTAGCTCGCTTCATGGTCCCAGGCACCGTCTTCCAAGGCCACTGCGAGGATATACATGATGGAGTGATCCAGCGTTTCCCGACTGGCCTTCGGGTCCATTTTTTGCGGATCATTCGCGCCCGTGCCAATCACGAAATGCGTATGGTCCGACGTGTGCAATACCGCCCGCTCGATCAACGAGGGGTCAACAGATTTCCGCGCTTCAAACGCCAGATCGATGATGGCTTGTGCCTGATATTCCGCCGAATGGGCTTTCGGGAAGGTTTCCAGAATTCCGGCTGGTGGCGCGCCCCGGATTGGGAGGCTCACGGTGTATTGCGCATCCTTTCCCGCCAGCATCCATGGGATAATGGAGTCTTCACCTTCGTAGATCGGATTGGGCGCACCCTCGCCCCGCATAGCGCGGTCAAGTGCTTCAATAGCGATCTTTCCCGCCTGCGCTGGCGCATATGCCTTCCATGAGCTGATATCGCCCTTACGCGATTGCCGGGTGGCAAAACTCAGGTGGACCGCCTGGTTGATCGCCTCATAGATCACACGGGGTGCCACACCCATGAGTGATCCCGCACCCGCTGCAATCGCGGGCGCGAGATGAGCAACATGATCCTTCTTGAAAGAATGCAGATCAATTGCACGAACCAGCGCCACGTGGATTTCATAGGCAATGGCGATTGCCCGCGTGAGCGCGACGCCGCCCCGACCGGTTTGCTGGGCCAAGGCCAGTAGCGGCGCGATGCAATCGCTTGGGTGGGCAAAGTCAGCTGCCAGATAGGTGTCGTTGTAGTCCAATTCCCGGACAGCGACGCCGTTCGCGAACCCGGCCCATTCGCAATCGACACGAATATCTGGGCTCAGCCCAAGCAACGCAGCACCTCCGGCCCGCGGATGCGCCAACGCCATTGCACGGGCAGAGGCGACGGGTCCGCGATTGATCGCCGCCAAGCCCACGGCAAAACTGTCGAGCACCCTAAGGCGCACCATCTGGCCAATGTTTGCCGGAATATCAGGGCTGGACGCTGCCCAAGCGGCCATGCGCCCGGCCAATTGCTCCTCCCAATGGGGGTTTTCGCCCGAAGGAAGTGCCCGGATTGTATAATCTGGCATCAGGAGTTCCTCGGCCCGGCGATCCGAATATCATCCGGAACAATTGTTTCTGCCACGCTGTCATCCAGTGCCTCAAACTCATGATACCCAATGGTTTCGTATAGCTCAGCGCGGGTTTGCATCTTGTCGAGATGGTTGATCAGCGTGTCCTCTGCTTTCAGCGCCCCATACATCTCCTGCATCGCCTTCGAGGCGACACGGAGGCTAGAAACGGGCCAAATCACTACCTTGCAGCCAAATTCTTCGAACTGCTTGGCTGTGTAATAAGGCGTACGGCCAAACTCCGTCATGTTCGCCATGAAGGGCGCGCCGCATTCGGTGGAGAAGCGGCGGAATTCTTCCGGCGTCTTGATACCGTCCGCAAACACCAAGTCTGCGCCCGCCTGAACATATAGCTTGGCCCGCGCGATACCGGGTTCCAGCCCTTCAGCCTGCACGGCATCCGTCCGCGCGATGATGCGGAGATGGCGGCGCGCCTTGCGGGCAGCAGCGACTTTGCGCGCCATGCCTTCCGGCGTTTCCAGCAGCTTATCGTTCAGGTGGCCGCATTTCTTAGGCAACACCTGATCTTCCATTTGAATGGCCGCAGCACCTGCATCTTCAAGCTCGCGCACCGTCCGCATGACGTTCAAGACTTCGCCATAGCCCGTATCGCCATCAACAATCAGCGGCAATTGCGTCGCGCGGTGAATTGTGCGGACGACAAAGCAAAGGTCATCCAGCGTAATCACGCCAAGGTCCGGCAGTGCCATGGAGGCCGTTACGGCGGCACCGGATACATACAGGCAGTCAAATCCTGCATTCTTCGCTAGCACGCCCGCCATAGCGTTATGAGCGCCAGGTGCGCGGACAATGCCCGGCCCATCAACCAGCGCCTGAAAGCGCTCTCCCATGGGTGTTGAATCCCAATCGTCTGCCACCAGCCAAGTCATGATCCGTCCCCCGCCCCTTGTCAGTTCTTTGGCTCTTGCGTGGAAGGCCAAGGAAACTCAATAATCCAGATCATACCGCGCCTTTTGGAGGACGCCAGATGCGTCAACGGAAAATCCCTGCAGCCTTTATCCGTGGCGGCACGAGTAAAGCCGTCGTGTTCCATGCGCGCGACCTTCCGGCAGACCGTGATCTCTGGCCAGAACTATTTGTCGCAACGTTGGGCGCTGACGATCCGAACGGCCGCCAGTTGAACGGCATGGGCGGCGGCATTTCCTCACTTTCGAAGATCTGCGTTATCGGGCCGCCGAGCCGGGATGACGCGGACATCGACTATTCGTTCTTCCAACTCACCCCCCGTAACGCCTCCGTCGATATCTCCGGCAATTGCGGAAACATGTCGAGCGCAATGGGGCCGTTCGCGTTGGACGAAGGCTTGGTTCAGGCCAATGGCACCAAGACCGAAGTTCGCATTCACAACACCAACACCGGCAAGATCATCCGCGCCCGCTTTGATGTGGATGATGGGATGGCCGCCGTAGACGGTCCGTTCGCGCTGCCCGGCGTTGGTGGTCCTGGCGCCCAGGTAACGCTTGATTTTCTAGACCCAGGCGGCGCTAAAACTGGAACGCTGACACCAACCGGCAATACGCGCGATGTGCTGGATGTATCAGGCGTTGGCCAGATTGAGGCCAGCATGATCGACGCTGCAAACCCTTGCGTTTTCGTGCGCGCCAGCGATATCGGCATCACAGGCGCAGAGGCACCGGATGCGCTTGAGGCAGATAAGGCTTTCCTGGAACGCATGGAAGCCGTCCGCCGCGCTGCAAGCGTCGCTATGGGGCTTTCTGGCTCACTGGAAGAGGCAGCAAAAATCCCAAGCATCCCCAAGGTCGCGACTGTGGCTGCACCCGCAGATCAAACCCTGCTGTCCGGCGAGCTATTACCAGCGAATGGAACTGACATCGTCGTCCGCATGATCTCCATCGGCCAGCCGCACCAAGCCGTGCCGCTAACGGGCGCGCTCTGCCTTGCGGTCGCGACCAAACTGCCGGGCTCGATCCCGTTTGAACTTTGCCGGGATGGCGTAGACCAAGTCCGTGTCGCCCAGGCTTCCGGGCTCACCGTGGTTGAGGCGGATATGACAGAAACAGCGGATGGATGGCGTGCTGAAAGCGCTAGTGTTATCCGCACCCAACGACGCCTGATGGATGGCTACGTCTATGCCTCCGCCGCCCGCACGCCCGGCATGGATGCACTCCAAGCCGCTGCCGAATAGGAAAATCCCGATGGATATGAACGCCCCCACCCGCACCCTCGCAGACTGGTCTCATGGGTTTACAGGCGCTGACCTGAACAACGCCTGCCGTCACGCCACGCGCCTCGCAATCCTCGATACATTGGCTGCAGGCCGTTACGGCATGCCAGAACCATGGACCAGGATGACGCATGAAATGGCCGCGGCCTTGCCGCCAGCGCCCGGAACGCCAGGCCTCGCGCGGCTATGGGGCGATACAGAAGCGACCATGCGCCCGGCTGATGCAGCGCTGGTCAACGGCGTCGCGGCCCATGCGTTTGAGCTGGATGACTTCTCCGCCAAGCTGCACCCGGGTGCGGTGGTGCTACCCGCCGCCTTGGCCGTCGCAGAAGCGCGCGGGTCCTCCATGGAAGACCTACTCATTGCAACAGCCCTAGGCTACGAGACAATGATCCGCATTAGCCTGGCGCTTGATCCGAACATGGCGCGGCTGCGCGGCTGGCACCTAACTGGCGTCGTTGGCCCACTTGGCGCGGCCATTGCAGTCGCCAAGCTCATGAATCTGACGGCGGAACAAACCACCTGGGCGCTCGGCCTCGCCGCAACACAGGGTGCAGGACTATTCGCATTCAATGCTGATGGTGCGATGTCAAAGCGCTTACACCCAGGCAGGGCCGCTCAATCTGGCATTATGGCAGCAGAACTCGCCGCCCGGGGCTTCACCGGGCCAGCAACTGTGCTGGAAGTAGAGGACGGCGGATACCTACGCGCATTCTCTGACGATTGGAAACTGGAGCCGGTGACGGATGGGCTTGGCCAGGACTGGCGCCTGCTTGATGTCAACTTTAAGCCCTATGCCTGTTGCGGCAGCGTTCATTGCTATGTGGATGCCGCCAAGCAAATCCGCAGCGAAATTGGCGGTGCGCCATCTGGTGACCAACCAATCCGCGCTGGCGTCGCCCGCGTTGTTGATGTGCAGTGCGGCTATGATTATACGCCGGGCGCGGTTCTGAATTCACAGATGAGCCTCCGCTATTGCCTCGCCGTCGCATTGCTGGATGGCGAAGCCCTGCCCGCACAGTTCCGGGATGATCGCATCAATGATCCCGCTGTTACGGCACTGGCCCAGCGCATCGAGTTGGTGCCGGACCTCGAATTGGATCAGCTGTACCCAACCCACTATTCCGGCTGGGCGGAGGTTGGCAATACGCGGGCCTTCATCAAAGACCCAGCAGGCTCCACCGCCAATCCGAACCGGGAATCAGCGCTCCGTCAAAAGGCGCATGCGCTGTTCGCGGATTTGAACCATCCAGAAGGTGCTACACGCCTGGAAGCCGCCGTCGAAGCCAGTAACGGTGCCAAGGACCTGCTGGACAGCTTCGCCGCGTGAATACCACCTTCCCGGACAAACAATCCGCCCGTGAGCACGTATGGGAGCGGCTGGACCAAGAAAAACTCGCCGCATATCCCTTCCCGCCCAAAGGCCGCATTCCGAACTTCAAGGGCGCTAAAGCTGCTGCCACGAACCTGTTCACGCTGGAGCCGTGGGCCAGTGCAAAGCGCATCAAAATAAACCCCGATAGCCCCCAACGCTTCGTACGTGCAGAGGCACTGCGGCGCGGCGTGGAAGTGCACGTGGCAACGCCAAAACTAGCAGGCGGGTTCATGCTGCTGGACCCGGCGCGCATCCCCATAGACGCAATCTACAAGGCCAGTGCGCGCGCGAACTGGCCGCAATACGCCGTGCCCATCCCGTTGGATGATCTGCCCCACATGGATGCCATCGTCGCAGGCTCCGTCGCTGTAACGGCGGATGGCAGGCGGGCCGGTAAGGGAGCGGGCTATAGCGACCTAGAATTCGCCATCCTCCGCGAGCTCGGCCACCCACCCTGCCCCGTAGCAACAACCGTGCATGATGTTCAGGTGATCGACAGCGTACCAACAGAAGCCATAGACCAACGCCTAGCCGCCATCGCCACGCCCACAAAAGCGTGGCTAACGGGTGCGGACCCAACAGACGCCCCCACCGGCATAGACTGGTCTCGCATAGACACCGCCGCCCTCAAAGCCATGCCGCCGTTGCAGGATATTCAAAACCGCAACAACTGATGGCTTGCCGTCCGGCGCAGGTAGCGCTATCTACCCTGCGACGATGCGGGTGTGGCGGAATCGGTAGACGCGGCAGATTCAAAATCTGTTTTCTTCGGAAGTGGGAGTTCGAGTCTCCCCACCCGCACCATATGCAGCTACACAACATGTTGATTATTCGGCATATTTATAAAATACTAACTCTGAGTGGTACGTTTTTTGGTACACTTTTGGCTTAATTAATTTTTGCCCATTTGCTGCCAATGGCCCCTCAGGCGTCGTCTCGATAGTTCGAGTCAGTTTGAGTCTGTTTTTTGGGCGCTCCGGACGAAGCTAATCCCATCTACCCTTTGAAAACGCTCCGGTAGCCCAAGCATTATCATGGCCGATCGGATAGCCTTCTATGGGCCAGCGCCCTCAATCTTTTTGCCTAAGCTCTGAATGTATTCAACGCCTCTTATTTGATTAGGACCATTTTTGTCTAAGTGCTTCTTCAACGCCTGCCTGATACTGTGATCAGAAAAATAATCTCTTAGCTGCTCGATCGGCAACTGGGATATGTCGAATGATTTAATCTCCCATTCCAATTCCACATTAAACGGCGCTGGATCAGGCTCTCTAT
>JBDQJI010000101.1:0-13211 GCA_040263875.1 Alphaproteobacteria bacterium | reverse complement strand
GCCAATATACCGCCATATGCCGCTGGATAGATCATCATGGCGATGCTGGTGAAAGACAGCACACCGCCGGTAACGCCGCCGACGTTTTCTGCGGGTGCCAGGCGGGCAGTTTCCGCTAACAAAATGCCGTGCCAGCTGATCGCGGTCATGTTGTAGATCACGGCAATCCCGGTGATTTCAACTAAGCTCCATTGTTGGTCGTACAGTCCGACGCCAACGGATGCCGCGCCGCCGATGAGGCCGATCACCGCCAAGAGTAAACGCGGCGTTACGTAACTACCGCCCAACCAGCCCCACAGAATACGCGCCCAGATTGCCATGAAGCTCGCTACAGCAAAGGCGCTGCCAGCCTCGACTTCTGAGTAACCGAGACCGTCGATCAGGTAGAGGATGAAAAACCCGGCGAACAAGGCTTGTAGCCCGCCAAAGGCGAAGGCGGCGAAGGCGATATCGCGCAGCGGTGGATTGCTTAGCACCATCCGCAAGGTTGCCCGCAGGTCTCCGATCCCAATCTTGGTATTCGGATCGCGCTCTTGGTCAAAATATGTGCGAACCGGCTGCAGGCAGATAGCGACCAGGAAAACAATCAGCGCTGTCACGAAGGCGGCACCGTAGTGGCCAAGGCGGACCGTGCCGCCAAAGACATCACTGTAGAAAACGAGCCCAAGCAGGAAAGGGATCAGCAGCCCGCCGATCAGCGCACCAACTGGCACACCGGTTTGCTTCACAGAAAACACCAGAGGTGCCAGTTTGGCCGGGCAAACACGGGCCAAAATATGGGAACTGGCAGGTGTGGATACAGCGGCAGCACCCATGAGCACAGCGCCAAGCGGAAACAACCAGAGCTGTCCGGAAGCAATGATGACCAGGCTGCCGCCCATCATCACCAACGCGGCCTGGCTAACCCTAAGCGGCCCATACCGCAGAATAAACCCGCCGCAACCGATAGCCGCCAGAATGGCGATCACGTTCTGCAAGGCCAGGTAAAACCCAAGCCAACCGCGGGAGATGCCGAATTCCTCGGCCAAGCGGTCGGCCAGAATGGGCATAGCGATCTGGCAGACATAGGAAAAGGCCTGCTGGATCAACATCGCGGCGGTCGCGATGGTCAGCACCGTTCGCCAATCATACCGTGAAAGGTCCACTTTGCCGCTTACCTGATACGAATGTTCACGGTGGCGCGGACCCCTGGCCACAGCTGCTGGTCAGTTGGCTCTAAATCAATGATGACAGGAATGCGCGGTGCGGCGCGGTTCGCTGCATTGTTGTTCGTCATGGCGCCAACGGTGACTTGACCGACCGCGGCCACCCGGCCCTTGAATTCATCGTGGGGGTAGGCATCAACGTTGATGTCTACACGCTGGCCGACAACAACGTGGCGCACTTCAGAATCATCAACCGGGCCTTCAATCCAAAGCTTGCGCGGATCATGCAGAAGGAAGACCTGGTCACCATCCTCCACATAGGCGCCGGCATTGACGTAAACTTCGTTCACAACGGCATCTATTGGGGCGTAGATGTGCATTTTGCGCAGCAAGCTTTTGGCGCGCCGTTGCTGCACAAGCAACTCATCATTCGCGCGCTCAATCACAGCGATGCGGGACTGAAATATTGCCTCCTTGGATTTGTATCCCTCTAACTCGACGAGCTTGCGACGTTGCTCCGCCATCTTGGTTTCAAGGCTGCGAATATCTGCTTCGATGTCTAAGACTTGGTCGCGGGCGCGATCGGCAGTCTGCTTTGAAATGACCCGTCGCTTGATCAGAAGGTCGTTTCGCTTAACGGTTTTGCGGGCAAGCGTGTGGCGACGGCGCAAAGGTTGAAGCTCACGGGCTTGAAATTTCAACACAGCTTGGAAAGTTTCGGCGCGATCGATCATGTCCCGCTGAAAGGCTGACAACTCTGCCTCGACCCGCGCTTTGTCTGCATGGCCTTTCGCCAGATTTGCATCGATCGACGCGATATTCAGTTCAGCAATCTCAGAATCCATTATTGCAAGCAGGTCGCCGCGCTTGACCGTATCACCTTTCCGAACCTCAATCCTTGCAATACGACCGTTAACGCCGCTGCCCATAATCGTGAAGTCGGCATCAATCCAGGCATTGGTGACAATGACATGGCGCCACCAATGCAGGCCTTCCGTCACGCCGATTGCAATGCCCCCAACCAGCGCCGTAAAGACAACAATCTTTAGTCCTCCACGGCGGAGTCGGCTCATCGCATCATCTTCTTGTGCTTTCTGATCCACCAAACCGATTGAGCAGCTGCGTCGCTGGAGCTATCAGGCAAGATCTTTCCGCAACTGCGCAAACATAACAAGTGCAGACGCACATGTGTCCGTGAGACGACGGTATCAGCCGAAGGACAGCCTATCCCAGCGGGATCACGTCTGACAGCACCGTGCTTCGCATTAGTTCAGAATATCGCTCAGTGCTTTGACGCATCGGGCACAGTCTTCCTCGTCATTATAGACGTGTGGGCTGAGCCGCAGTCGGCCTAATCTGGCGGCGGCATATACGCCCGCTGCAGCAAGCCGGTCTGATAGGTCGTGGGGCATGCCGTCAGGAAAGCCAAGGCTTAGAATGTTTGGTGCCCGGAGGTCGTGCCGCAGCATTTCAACCGGAACATTTGCTGCGCGCAGTCCGGTCTCAATCTCTGTTGTCAGCATGTTTAGGCGCTCGCGAACTGCATCGACGCTCCAGGATAGAATGAGTTCCATGCTGGTCGCGGCGACATCCAGCGAGACAAAGAAATCGCGCTCGCCCATGTCGAACCGACGGGCGTTTTCTACATAAGCTAGATCACTGAAATACACGTCATCGGTTGCTTGGACGCGCTTGCGGCCATAGCTGGTCTGTTCCAGAGGAATGCCGCTCTGACAACGCTTAGCCACATACAAGAACGCGCGCCCATAGGGGCCTAACAGCCATTTGTAGGTTGGGAAGATTAGGAAATCTGGGTCCAGGCGCGTGACATCTAAATCAACGACGCCTACGGCGTGCGTGGCGTCTACCAGCAGTTTACCGCCCTGGGGACGGAGCGCTTCCTGCACCCGCTCCAGGTCAATAATACCGCCGTCAGACCAGTGAATACTGGATATTGTCGCCAGCGCCACAGGTGGTGCACCGGGGCGCGACAGAGCAGCCAGGACTGCTTCGGTCCAATCTCCATTGTCGTCCGGTGCGACTGTTTCAATCTGATAAGCCCGTTCATCGGCGCGCGTCATCCATTCCAACACTGGGGACGTGTGATCCTGGGCCAGCATCAAAATCCGGCTGCCAGTAGGCAAGTCCATTACTTTCGCAGCAGTGGAGACGCCGTATCCGACAGAGGAAACTAACGCGACATCATCTGGGTCCGCCTTAATCAGCCCCGCAGCGGCAGCGCGGGCGCGTTCGATCTGCACGTCCGGGAATCCATCTGCCAATTCCCAAGGCTTGGCTTTGCGCGCTGCTCCAATTTTGCCAGCTTCTACGGCGACGAGCGGAAGTGGGCTCCATGCCGCTGCATTGAGGTAGCAAATCTCTCGCGGCATATCGAAAAGGTGGCGTTGTGATGGCAGCACTTCTAAGTTCTCCAATAGGGCATTGCGTTCGAATGGCGCTAAACTTGGTCCGCCTTCCGATCATTCATCCCATGCTAGCGCGGAAGGGAAGATGTGGCCTAGCCCCGCTTCCCGCCGCAATCTTGGTTCATGCCGCAACCTTCCTGTAAGATGAGGTTTCATTCCCCCAGGAGAAGTCAGATGTCCGACCGCAGCGTTGCATTTATCGATTCCCTGGATCGGCGCGTCACTGACATTGCCGCTACTTGTACAGCCTGTGGTGCCTGCGCATCCGCTTGCCCAACGCTTGCAGTCGCAGGTATCGACGGCAACGATACGCAAGCGCTGACCAGTGGCGTCCGGGACATCCTGCGCACAGGCGAGGGTCCGGAAGCTTCCGAGCAATGGTCAAAGGTGTGTTGTGGCTCTGGCGATTGTCTGACCGTCTGCCCAGAAGGCATCAACCCTCGTTTCATGCTGACTATGGCGCGTCGTGCGCTTACTCAAGCAAATCCAGAACCCGAACGCAGGGCCGCAGGTAAGGCAGCGTTCCAGAAAATGAGCCGCGGCGTACGCGTGCTCTCTCGCCTTTCCTTGCCGCCAGAGATGCTTGAAAAGCTCAGCCCGCGATCCCATCCAGAGCGGAATGAGGTGCCAGACATGGTGTTCTACACCGGCTGCAATATGTTGAAGACGCCCCATATCGGTTTGCTCTGCCTGGATGTGATAGAAGCGCTTGGCTTCACCTATGAGGTCCAAGGTGGCCCTAGCGCCTGCTGTGGCATCCTGCCGTCGCGACCGGGCGATACGTCGCTTGGTGGGCGCCAGGCTTTCGGCATATTGGACAAAATGGCTGCATCCAAAACCAGTCAGGTCTTGTCCTGGTGCCCGACCTGCCAAATCCAGTTTGGCGAAACCATGATCCCGAGCTACCGGGAAATCACCGGCTCCGCGTTGGACATGACCATGTTCCCAGTCTGGTTGGCGGCGCAGTTGGATGCGTTGAAGCCAATGATGACGCAACGAGTGAAGAAGCGCGTCGCCTTGTTCGAATACGCTGGCGAGTTGGGCGTGATGGAGGCGGTGCGCACGTTACTTGGTGCCGTGCCTGGAATTGAGATTGTGGAGATCGAAAGCTCGGCCATCGGTTATAACGGCACCGCATTAGCGCCAATGGGGCAGTACCATGCTGATACAGTCGAATCCGCTTTGCGAGACGCTGAGGCGGCAGGCGTCGATGTGCTGGTAGGCATCTACCACGGCGACCACCGCGAGTTTGCCGGGCGTGAGGGGGACTGGCCGTTCACCTTGCAAAACTACATGGAATTGCTGGGTGAGAGCATGGGCTTTGCGCAGGCCGACCGGTTCAAAGAACTCAAACTGATGCAAGACCCAGACGCTGTGCTGGTGGCTGCCGCTGGGATGATCGCAGAATATGGACTGGGCGCTGAAGAAGTCCGGGACGTGGTGATAAAGGATTTGTTGGAGATATAGCGAAGGGCCATCAGCAAGACTCGCGTGACCTGCGCTGCGGCCCGATGTCGATCTAAGCAAAGGGAATGCTTATGGACGAAGCCACGATAGATGATTTGGCGGCCCGGCGGCTTCGCGCTGAAGGCATGGGCGGGCAAAAGTATATTGAAAGAGCACACGACCAAGGAAAACTCACCGCGCGCGAACGCCTAGATCTTTTGCTTGATGCGGGTTCTTTCGTTGAAATCGGTTTGTTGTCCCATAGCCAGCACGCGGACTTGAAAGATCGCACACCGGCTGATGGCATGTTGGCTGGGTCTGGCAAGATCGACGGTCGAACAGTGTATGTCACCGCAGATGACGGCACAGTTTTGGTCGGCACGCGTGGGCGCGTTGCGGAAGCGAAGAATAAGCGCATCCGCGAGCTTGCTTTAAAGCACGAGAAGCCCTTCGTGGCCTTGATGGAAGCCGGTGCAGCCCGTGTGCAAGAAGCTTATGGTGCCACTGCCGCAGGGCTTGGCTATCGGTTTGGCGATCATTTCAAGATGTCTGGCCGTGTTCCCCAGGTCGGTGCTGCGGTTGGACCTTGCTTTGGCGGGCCATCATTCACGGCAGCGCAATCTGACTTTGTGCCGATTGTGAAAGGAACCGGGTTTCTGGGGATGTCGGGCGCGCCCGTCGTGAAGGTCGGGATCGGCCTCGAAGTCACAAACGAGGCAATTGGCGGCGGCGAGAAATCTGCAATCGAAACGGGGCAGGCCGACTTTCTGGCTGAAAGCGAGGCAGAATGCATCGCCTCAATCCGCGAATTCCTGTCCTACCTACCATCTAATTGCAACGAGGCCCCGCCACGTGCTGCGCCCAAACCGGCACCAGGCGATAGCCCAGAAGGGCGTGAGGCCATCGCACAATTGGTTCCAGATAACCATCGTCGCGCCTACGACATGCAAAAGCTCATCGCATTGCTTGTCGATGGCGGCGACTATTTCGAGATGAAGCCAGACCATGCGCGCAGCGTGATTACAGCCTTTTGCCGCATGGATGGGCACCCGGTTGGCATCATCGCAAACCAACCAAGGCATTATGCTGGTGCCATTGACCACATGGGTTCCATGAAGGTCCGAAAATTCGTTGACCTTTGCGACGCCTTCCATATTCCATTGCTGTCTTTGTTGGATTGCCCAGGCTTTCTCGTCGGCCCCAAAATTGAAAACCAGCGCATGGTTAGCCTTACGGGACGGTTACTGAATTCCATGTTTGGGGCGTCAGTTCCCCTGGTCACGGTTGTTTTGCGGAAGGCGATTGGACTTGCATATATCGCGCTCGGTGGAAGGGCAGTTGACCCAGACCTACTGGTCGCTTGGCCGACAGCACGTTTTGACGTGATGGGCCCAGAAGCAGGTATTGAACTCGTGCATGGCCGCGACATAGCCAAAGCAGCAGACCCTGCGGCTGCACGCGACGAGATCAGAAAGCGTATTGAGGTTGAATCCAGCGCTTACGCTGCCGCAGGCATGGGGTTAATCGATGATGTTATTGCGCCAGCAGAAACGCGCGCATGCATCCTTGAAGCGTTTGATCGCAGTCGTGGCAGTCAGAATTATGCCTGGAAGCACCGGATCGACCCTTGATGATCGCCTAGATATTTTAGCCCAACAGCATTCCCAGCTTCGATGTCTTACAATTAGGTACGGGAAAAATCCGTCGTGGCGGCGGCGGGAGTTTCTTCGGACGGTCTCTCGGCGTTTGCTAACGCAATCGCCTGCCAATCAAATGGGACAGCTGGATGGCGTCCGCCTTTTCCTGCAGAAAAGGCGTCGATGGGCGACGCAGTCTTCTGCGAACCCGTCTCGGGCAACTTGGGCCTGAATAACAGCGAATTTACAGGGAAATCCGCCGTTTTGTCGGCCAATCATGCCGAAATTTGGCCGATTTTACACCAAAGAACAATGGCTTGTAGCCAAGTTCCCTAAAGCGAAAAACAGGGAATTCTTCTCGCCGCGACAGGGAAAGAGCGACGGTCGAACAGGGAGTTCGGCGCGCGCGTCCATAGACTGCGGCCTATCCGAACCGAGCGGCTATCGGCCGTTCAGGATCAAGATCTCAGGGCAAACAATCGAGCGGAAAAATTTTCATCAGCCTGTCCGGGGGCGAGAACGCAAGATGCAGCGCTTCAAATCGCCCGGCTCTGCTTAACGCTTTCTCTCAATCCAAGCCGCTGTCCAAAACGTCTTCACCGTTCAACGCTATTTCGTCCCACGCCGCATCTTCAAGCAATTCGGGACTACTGCATTTGAGGTGTGGAGGTCGTGCGCCGTGCCCGTTTGAATGCGGTCACATGAAATTTCATCGACAGCGGCTTTTAACGTGTCAATGCGGTTGAGGCAGCGGAACGGATTTCTGATCCGCAAAGGCTATGGAGCCTCGGCAATCGCCTCAAGCCAAGTCGCTCTAACAATGCCGCCTTAAAGCCTAGGTGCCTCCTGTATGATCAACGTGCCAATAGATCGGGAAGCCTGGATCAAAGATTGTGACCGTCTCACCTCCGGCGGCGATAGCGCCTGGGAACTGCGCTGGTTCAGCCTTCCGAACGAGACGGACTTTGGCGACGTTTGGCTCTAATCCATAGAACGCAGCGCCATTCAGAGATGTGAACGCATTTAGATTGGCTAACGCGCCGTCCTCCTCAAACACCGTTGCTAAGCAGCCAAGTGTATTGGCTGCGCAGAATACGCCGGCGCAACCGCAATCGTTTTCTTTGGTGTGGGTGGCGTGGGGTGCGGAATCTGTGCCTAAGAAGAAGCGCTTATCGCCAGATGTCGCCGCCTTCCGCAGCGCCTGGCGATGCTTCTCGCGCTTGAGGATCGGCAGGCAGTAGTAGTGCGGGCGAATGCCGCCAACCAGTAGTGCATTCCGGTTCAGCATCAAATGATGCGTTGTGATCGTGGCATACAAGTTCGCGTCAGCTGCCGAAACATAGTCGACAGCATCCTTGGTCGTGACATGCTCCATGACGACCTTCAGGCTAGGAAACCGGGCGCGTACGGGCTCCAACACACGCTCAATGAAGACGGCTTCGCGGTCAAAAATATCGATTTCTGCATCCGTCACCTCCCCATGCACCAGAAGTGGCAGACCAAGTTCCGCCATCCGCTCCAGCACGGGGTATGAGGTCTTGAGGTCACGCACGCCGCTGGCAGAATTTGTCGTAGCGCCTGCCGGGTACAGTTTGATCGCATGGACTTCAGGCGACGCGACCGCCTGCTCAATATCAGCGACAGTCGTTGCTTCTGTCAGGTACAAGGTCATAAGCGGGTTAAAGGAATACTCCGAACTGACAGCGTTCAAAATACGCGAGCGATAGGCCAAAGCCTGCTCGACCTTAGCCACTGGCGGCACCAAGTTCGGCATAATGATCGCGCGTTCAAAATCCCGCGCAGAATGGTCCACGACTGCGGCTAGCATATCCCCGTCTCTGAGATGCAGATGCATATCGTCTGGGCGATTTATAATGATTTCAGACTGGGACATTTATTGGCTCCGATAAGATGTAAGCAATGAAGCTACCGGCATCCGAAGTGCGCGACAACGCGCGTTTTGTTCAGTTTTAATCAAGAACGCCTACCGCGCTGGCATCAAGGGGAATTTCAGTCATGAAACCTGTTGGCATTGACAGGTAAATTAGGGCAAGGCCGTTTGGCCGTTAGGTTCGGACGATTCAGCTAATATCCTTCAAGCTTACTGCCCAAAGCCGCCGCCCAATACGTCTTCTTCATTCAGCGCTGCCTTTTGCTCCGAACAATTTTCAAGCGTTTCAGGACTACTGCATTTCAGGTGTGGCGGTAGTGCGGCGTGCCCGCTTTAGTGAGGTCACTTGAAATTAGATCGACAGCGGCTGTTAAAGTGTCAATGCCGTCGAGATTGCAATAGATTGGCGGCCAGCGTCACGCAGACTTGCTTCCGGAGGCAAAGACCGCATGTCAAAACGTATTCTGATCGGCGGCTTCAAGCATGAGACCAACACGTTCTCAATCCTGCCCACGGACCTGGACGCCTATTCTTCGCGCTGCCTATACCGTGGTGAGGAGGTTTTCCGTGTATTTCAGGGTACGAACTCGGAAATCGCAGGGTTTCTTGACACCTGCACGGAACAAGGATGGACGCCGGTTCCGTCGATTGTGGGCGACGCAAGCCCTTCCGGAGCGGTGACGCAGGAGGCCTATGACGAGATAACGACGGCGCTACTCCAGGACGCAAACACTGGCGAGGGCGTCGACGCGGTTCTCCTTCAGTTACATGGCGCGATGGCGACCGAACATCTCTCTGACGGAGAAGGCGAATTATTGCGACTGATGCGGGACGTTATCGGTCCTGATGTGCCGATCGGCATCACCCTCGATCTGCACGCCAACGTGACTGAAGACATGGCGCGCTATGCTGACGTGATCGTCAGCTATCGAACCTATCCTCATGTAGATCAACGGGAGGTCGCGAGGGAGTGTGCCGGGCTGATCGCGAAAACCCTCAACGGTGAAATCCGGCCGATCTGCTATGTACGGCGGCCGCCGCAGTTGACTGGATTGGACCAGGGCCGAACCACCGCACCTGGTCCAATGCGGGAGGCCCTTCTGCAAGCCGCAGCGCTCACGGATTCTCCTGACATCTATGCCGTTTCTGTATTGGCTGGCTTCGCCAAAGCAGATATTCCCGACGCTGGCCCTTCCGTCGTTGTCGTGTCCGATCAAGCGAACAGTTCAGCCGTGCGCCAGGCCGATCAGCTTATCGCCCATATATGGCAAACCCGAGACGTTCGCACTATTGACCTGCAGAGCACGGAGGAAGCCATCGCGCTGGCGCGCAGCTTAGGTAGGCCTGGCCGCCCGGTGGTCATTGCGGATTTTGCCGACAATCCAGGCGGCGGTGGGTACGGCGACTCAACCCGCCTGCTTCGTTCTTTGATCGAAAGCGACCTGCAAGATGTCGGCTACGGCGCGCTCTATGATCCAGAAAGCGCTGAACTATGCCATCAAGCAGGCGCGGGAGGCGCTGTTGCGCTGTCACTGGGCGGCAAGGTGGATCCGCAGTTTGGGCCGCCTGTGACCGTCATGGTGGACGTACTGAAATTGACGGATGGCAAGTTCGTTCTGGAAGGCCCAATGCAGGCGGGCGTTCCAGTCGATATGGGCCCTTCTGCGCTGATCGAAGTGAATGGCGTGAAAATCGTCTTGGCCTCTAGGCGCTATCAGAACTACGACCGAATGTTCTTTGCATCATTTGGCGTCGATCTCCAGCAGTTTGCGGTCATCGCAGTGAAATCAGCTCAACACTTCCGGGCCGCATACGGCGACCGTGCCGCAGCGATCGCTGTCGTCGACGATGGCGACGGCATCACCACGGAAGACGTTCGCACGCGCGTGTATAGGAATTTGCGGCGGCCGATCTTCCCGATCGATCTTTAGATGTCTGTCAGAAAATTGCCCCTCCCCCGAACATCGCGATAGGAAAGACCAAAGCGGCAATAGGCATTGACGCGTTAACCGCGGCTAGGCTGTTGTCGGCAAATTGGCCCAACAGAGACGAATGCCATATGCCGCCCGAAACGTGCCAGATGAACCATCTCCGGCAGGGCACTCCTAGGCCGATCACGCCAAATAACAACGCGATATCAGTGGGTTAAAAATGCCCTTAGGGTATTGTAATGAAATGGAGAAATCGGTGGTGGAGGGGACGGGAGCTTCTTCGAACGATCTCTCGGGCTTTTCCTGCGGAAAACCCTGCCAGCCGAATGCGATAGCGGGGTGGTGTCCATCGTTTGCTATGCAAATGATGTTGGTGGGCCCGGCAGGATTCGAACCTGCGACAACGCCGTTATGAGCGGCGGGTTCTGACCGCTGAACTACAGGCCCTGCGGGAAATTTCCCGTATGGGGATTTATAGCGCTGTCCGCGACGGAGCGCTACGCCATCTTTTAGGATGTGACGTTTAGGGTTTTGCGCGCGCCCCGAAAATGGCGCTGCCGACGCGGACATGGGTTGCGCCAAGTTCTGCTGCTGCGGGAAAATCGGCGCTCATCCCCATGGAGACTTGTGCTAAGCCAAGGTCATCCGCCATGTCTTTCAGAAAGGCAAAATGGGGGGCGGGCGCATCTTCGGCTGGCGGAATGCACATGAGGCCGACGATATTGAGGCCGTGTACGTCCTGACACTCTTTCACGAACGCAGCTGTATCTGCCGGTGCTACACCAGCCTTTTGTGGCTCCTCACCGGTATTGACTTGAACGAAGCAGGGGAGCGCGCGGTCTGCGTCTGCCATAGCGCGGGCGAGAGCGGAGGCGATGCGGGGACGGTCAACCGTTTGGATCACATCAAATATCCGCACGGCATCTTTTGCTTTGTTGGTTTGGAGTGGGCCGATCAGGTGCAGTTCCATATCTGGATAGCTAGGGCGGCGTGGCGTCCAGCGGCCATCGGCTTCCTGCACGCGGTTCTCACCGAAAATGCGCAATCCTGCTTTCAATGCAGCATCCACCCGCTCATCTGGCTGTTGCTTTGATACGCCAATCAGCGTGACTGCACCTTTGGTGCGGCCGCCATCGGCCTCTGCCTGGGCAATGGCGGTGCGCACATCTTCTAAGTTCGCAGCGACTTCAGCATCGATGGAGGACTGGGACATAGCGGGCGGTCTCTTCAGGTAGGATTGCCGTCGGCGTCAAGATAGCCGAATTCAGTCATCACGTCCCGGTGCCGTTCGACCATGAGTTTGACGAGATCTGGCGCTAGGTTCGTGCGCCATTGCCCGGCTGTGCCAGCGCGAAAAAATCGTTCCTGGTTGCGGGATTTCTCGTTGAAGCCCTTAAGCGTTTCCTGGCTTTGCAGGGCGTCAAACGTAGAATTGCGGACGGCTTGGGCGAGCTTTGCTTCGTCAACCGGCTGGCGCAGCATATCCAAAACCTGCCGTAGCGCCTTACCCGCATCGGCCTGCATATCCTCATAGCGCAGCACTGTACGCGCGAGGCCGGGCGCTCGCGTCCAGCCGCGCACATGGGCAGACCAGTTGCCGAGATATTCTGGCGCCCGGTCAGCGCGGCTCATCGTGATCAGGTTTTCGCTTGAGATTGCATCCACGGTGTCGGTGTGTGAAAGGCCATAATGGTCGGCATAGGAGAGCACAACATCCAGAGGGTTTCTGAGGATATATACTGCGCCTGCCGTTACGTCCGGGGTGATCGTTGGTACGCCGTGCAGCATGCGCAACGCACTATGGGTTTTCGCGAACACGAGGTTCTGGTTGATGTTAGCGATGGCTGCATGGGCTTTGGGCTTTAGCGGCATGATGTCTTCAAGCACAGCGTTTGGTAGTTTACGTCCGGCAGCGCGCTCATAGGCCCATATGCCAGAATCCGCCAATGCGAAGGTTGGCAGCTTATTAATATCGATGCCCGCTTCACTGCCCGCGATATAGTTCGCTAGGAGCGCGCGCGCCCAGGTGTTTCCAGACTTTGGGAATGAGGCGAGCCAGAGGATCGGCATGAAATTGTCTCTGTGGCGGTGTTGAATAAGGGCATGTCGGGACGGGCAGACGGCCAGAACGTAGAATCTTCCCACTGGTAAAGACAAGCCTTCGAACCAAGATAAGCCACTGATATCAGGGAAAGGGCCATGGGCATCGATGCTATTTCATGTCTATTTGGTATTGGCGTCGCATGAGTTGGTTGTTTCAAAATAGGACAACAGTTGAAATTGAGTAAAATCAGCGATTTGTTCAAAATATCGAACACTTGCAGCAGTTTATTTTGAAACACATCCAAATGCCTGAATAGAATTCGATTTCATATATTGCATAGGGCAAGTTTTCGGCGCAGGTTAACCCTCGTTAATCAAAAGGGAGACGGCAATGAAACGGACTGGATTTGTCGCTGGCGCAGCCGCGTTAGCGTTTACGATCGGCGGGGCAGCGGCTCCGGCGCAGGCTGAGACTTTCGTGACAATTGGCACAGGCGGGCAGACGGGCGTTTATTACGTCGTTGGTCAGTCAATCTGCCGGTTGGTGAACAGGGGGTGGATTCCGACGCGAAGCGCAACGCGATCAAGCAAACCTGATTTGAACGTCATTTCCAAGCTCGGCGAGCATGGCCTCGATGGGTGTTTTGAATCCGAGGCACTTTCGCGGCGTTGAGTTCAGGGCCATGGCAATC
>JBDQJI010000100.1:0-13433 GCA_040263875.1 Alphaproteobacteria bacterium | reverse complement strand
CTGCCGCACATATTGCAGCGGCCAAAGGTGTGTTGGCTGCAGGCATTGAAGGTGATGGCGGCGAGGCTGGCGACGCATTGATTGAGAAACTCAAAAATGCGCAAGCTCAGTTGCAAAACTCCGCCAGCTAACAACACGTCTCTTCTGTATTAACTCTATCACCCACTGCCGGAACGATTTATTCGATTGTCCACATGCAATCGAACCGGAGCAAATTCCTATGAATCCCGAAATTTTCGCCGACGGCTTTACGAACGTCACATTCCGCAATGGCATGGTCAGGATTGAACTTGGCAGCCTGCCAACAGCTGGTGAAGGCGATATGCAATCTTCTCTGGAAAGCCACCACAAGCTTGTCGTGACGCCTCAGGGTTTCCTTAGCGGCCTTGCGATGATGCAGGATCTTGCTCGCCGACTGGCTGATGCAGGCGTCATTCGTCGCTCAGAAACTGAAGGCCAAGTGAATGCCACAGCGGCACCGACGTCTGACGACGATAAGCTTTAATTATCGCCGCGCCGACTTGTGACATCAGTCACTCGCAATAATGGCTGACATAGCCACTTATTGAAAAGGCGAGGGCGGCAGCCACGAAGGTACCAAGTCATCGCCGAACGGTAGGCTATCAATTGGTCATACCGCTCATCCAGCAAGAATTCCGCCTCCCGCTGGATGGCATGATCGCGTAAGAGCATTGAATAGCCGGGGCCCGGACCGCAGGAAGCGTCCGGGCCTCATGCCGTTCTAGCCGCCACCCTCTTGTATGATGTACGGGCTAGGTTTGGTTCTGGATTAACTCTTTGGCTGTCAGCGTGAAATTTTTATGCATCGGCCTTTTACTTTGCGCCTAAGCGGCGTCCTGCTTGATCATATCCGCCGCTTTTTCCGCGATCATAATGACTGGCGCATTGGTGTTGCCAGACACGAGCAACGGCATGATGGACGCGTCAACGACCATCAACCCTTCCAATCCATGCACGCGTAGCCTGTCATCTACGACGGCCATAGGGTCTGTCGCGGCACCCATTTTCGCGGTTCCAACCGGATGATAGATCGTCATGCCGGTTCGGCGGACATAATCCAGGATTTCACTATCGCTTGCGCAATCAGCTCCTGGGCTCATTTCAAATGAGATATAGGGTGCCAATGCCGGCTGCTCAGCAATTTTACGGGCGATTTTGATGGCTGCGATAAAGGCGTCGCAGTCCGTTTTTACTGACAACAGGTTCGGGCGGATCGATGGGGCATCAGCGGCGTTATTGCTGCGGATATGGATGGTCCCGCGACTATCTGGGCGGAGCTGTGTTGGTCCTATTGTAAAGCCGGGCTCGCTATCCAGGGTACGGTCAGCCGCGCTTTTGAAGCTGGCGGGTGTCATGAAAAACTGAACATCTGGCGTTTCAAACTCTGGCCGGGTGCGTGCAAAGCCCATCACTGTCGCCGCAGTATTGGTCAATAGCCCTTGTTTGGCAGTGATGAATTTCACGCCTTCCCAGATTTTCCGCAGGCCATGGCTGCGCTCATTCATACTGGCAATATTCTTGACGCGCCAGTTTACCCGGCACGCATAGTGATCTTGATAGTTTGCCCCAACACCTTTCAACGCATGCCTGACATCCACACCTGCGGCCTGAAGTACGTCCGGGTCGCCAATGCCTGAAAGCTCCAGCAATTGGGGGGATTGGACGGCACCTGCAGCCAGGATGACGGCCTTTCCAGCCATTGCTTCTGTCAGCGCGCCATCTTGCCGATACTTAACGCCAGTTGCCCGTTTGCCTTCAAAAAGAACGGCTTCGGTCATAGCGTGAACGGTGATTTTCAGGTTCGGCCGCCCCCTTGCTGGGTCCAAGAATGCGGCCGCGGTGCTATGACGTTTACCGGATGCGATTGTGGATTGGGCGTAGCTGAAGCCTTCCTGGTCGGCACCGTTGTAGTCCGGATTGATCGTGTGCCCGGCTTGGCCGGCAGCGTCCAGGAAGACATCAGCTAGCGGGTGTTGTTCATTGGGCGGAGCGACATTCAGGGGGCCGCCCTTGCCATGGAATTCGTCCTCACCCCCATGAAAATTCTCTGATTTCTTGAAATAGGGCAGGACATCTTCGTAGCCCCAGCCACGATTGCCGAGCTGGCCCCAGCCGTCATAGTCGCGGCCCTGGCCACGCACATACAGCATGCCGTTGATGGAGGAGGACCCGCCGAGGACTTTGCCGCGTGGGATGGGGATTTTGCGGTCGCCCGTCGCCGGATCAGGGTCCGTCTCAAACATCCAGTTGTGGCGTGGGTCGTTCATCAGCTTGCCGAAACCGATAGGCGCATGGATCCAGAAATTCTTGTCCGGCCCACCTGCTTCTAGCAGTAGAACGCTGGTTTTTGGGTCTTCCGATAGCCGGTTCGCCAGCACGCACCCAGCAGAGCCCGCGCCAACGATTACGTAGTCGAACGTATCAGCCATTGAAGCCATCCCTATTGTCCAATTTTTGCGGAAAGCTTATCCCAAATGGCTAACAACGGAAGAGGCGACATGCGTGTGCCGGAATCTCAAGACAAGGCTGTTGCTGACCACTATGTGGCCTACCCATATCCCGCCCGCGATCCGGCGGATGAGGCAAAACGCCTGATTGAAGGCTCTCCCAGCCGTTTAGCTGAGGTTGAGCACTATCTGTTTCAAGGTCGCCTGCCGTCACCGTTCCGGGCATTGATTGCTGGCGGCGGCACTGGCGACGGTGCCATTCAGTTGGCGCAGCATATGGCATCGCGTGGTGTTGACGGTGAGGTCGTGTGGCTTGATCTCTCGCCTGCATCCAAGGCTGTGGCTTTGGCGCGTGCAGACGTGCGCGGCCTCACCAATATCCGTTTCGTCCAGGGGTCACTACTTGAAGCGAAAGCGCTTGTAGGCGGAGATTTCGATTACGTGGATTGTTGCGGGGTGCTGCATCATCTGGATGAGCCAGAGGCCGGGCTCGCTGCGCTGAAGGCTGTGTTGAAGCCTGATGGTGGCATGGGCGTCATGGTCTATGGCGCGCTTGGCCGACGCGGCGTATACGACATGCAGGAGATGGCAGAAACGCTGGCACCGACGGATTTGCCGCCAGAACAGCGGCTCGCAATCGGGCAACGCCTGTTCAAAGACCTGCCGCCGTCTAACTGGCTGAAGCGCAATCCATTCGTTCGCGATCATTTGGATGGTGGCGAAGCCGGGTTCTATGACCTGCTGCTGCATGCACGAGACCGCGCGTATACGGTGAGTGATTTCGTAGCTCTTGCTGCTAGTGCGAGCATGAGCGTGGTCTCCTTCATTGAACCGGCCCGCTATGAGCCCTCAGCCTATCTGACTGATCCCAAGCTAATTGCGGCGACGTCAGCATTGTCGCCGCGAGAGCGAGCCATTTTTGCGGAACGTCTGGCTGGGAATATGACGACCCATGTCGCTTACCTGGCGGATGTTGACTATGCTGGGGAAGCTAAAGCGCAGCCTAGCGACTTAAATTGGGTTCCCGTGCTACGTGACCCTGAAAGCCGCGACGCGCTCGCGAACGCTTCACGCAGCGGCAAGCTGGTTGCTGATACGATGGGGGTGAAGCTCACGCGGATTCTCCCGCGGCGGGCACCAGCAATTCTAAGGCGGGTGGATGGCGTGTCTGCGCTCAGCGATATTCTGCTAGATATCCATGCGGCGGACGGCAGCTTGACTGAAGACGTATTTCTCAGGGATTTTCAGGCGCTCTTTAATGGCTTGAACGGCCTTAATCTTATTTGGCTCCGCCGCGCCGATTGATAGGGCTTGGCCCGCCCTGTGGCATCGGTTTAAGCTTGAGTCAGATATATCAAAAAGCCTGCCCGGGAGGGGACATCTATGCATTTCGATTATTCCGATCAAACCAAGGAAGTCTGCGCACGCGTAGAAGACTTCATGGACCGTTACATTCTGCCAAATGAGCAGAAATATTATGATCAGCTTGAAGAAGGCGATAACCGCTGGAAAGTCGTTCCAATCCTGGAAGAAGTGAAGCAGAAGGCCAAGGATGAAGGCCTGTGGAACTATTTCCTGCCGGAAAGCTTGAACGGCGCTGGCCTCACCAACCTGGAATATGCACCCGTTTGCGAAATCATGGGCCGCGTGCACTGGGCGTCTGAAGCGTTCAATTGCTCTGCGCCAGATACCGGCAACATGGAGGTGCTAGAGCGTTACGGCACGCCAGAGCACAAAAAGGAATGGCTGGAGCCACTGCTGAACGGAGAAATGCGCTCAGCCTTCGCCATGACAGAGCCGGCGGTTGCGTCATCGGATGCGACTAACATTGAATCCCGGATTGAACGTGACGGTGACGAGTACGTCATCAATGGTCGCAAATGGTGGACGAGTGGTATTGGCGATCCGCGCTGTAAAATTATGATTTTTATGGGCAAGACAGACCCATCAGCCCCGACATACCGTCAACAATCCATGATCTTGGTGCCAAGGGATGCGGCTGGAATCAAGGTCGAGCGCATGCTGAATGTTATGGGCTTTGACGATGCGCCCCACGGCCATGGCGAAGTATTGTTCGAGAATGTGCGTGTACCAGCCTCCAACTTGCTACTGGGTGAGGGCAGGGGCTTCGAGATCGCTCAGGGCCGTCTCGGGCCAGGCCGCATCCATCACTGCATGCGCATCATCGGTGTCGCCGAGCGCGCATTGGAAATGATGTGCGAACGGGCGACACAGCGCGTGACCTGGGACAAGCCTTTGGCTGAGCGTGACAACTTCCTGGAACGCGTCGCCGATGCCCGGATTAACATCGAAATGTGCCGTCTGCTCACGCTGAAAGCGGCCTACATGATGGATACGGTTGGCAACAAGGAAGCGCGCCAAGAGATCGCGATGATCAAGGTTGCTGCACCGAACATGGCGTTGCAGGTGATTGATAACGCGATGCAGGCCCATGGCGGCGGTGCCATGAGCCAGGCGTTCAAGCTGTCCTACATGTGGAGCCGCATGCGCGCGCTTCGCTTCGCGGATGGCCCGGATGAAGTGCATCGCCAGCAGATCGCTAAGCTGGAAATGCGTCGTCAGGTCAACTGGCCGCCTCGGGCTGCCCGATAATCCTCCGTTTCCGCAGTCATACCCCCTCTTCTTGAACCTTCTCCCTCCAACGGGGAGAGGGCCGGGTGAGAGGGGAGGCTGCAGAACAGTAACAGCCCTCCGTGCCAGATTTCTCTCTAGAACAAGCTGCCCGCGCTGACGGCGTCACAGGCCCCATTATTGGTGTCGATGAGGTGGGCCGCGGCCCTTGGGCTGGCCCTGTATTTGCCTGTGCGGCGCTCTTGTTCGAGCGACCGGCACCCCAAGATTTCCTCGATGCGCTCGGCGATTCAAAGCAGCTCTCCCGCAAAAAGCGAGAGGCGCTAGCACCCTTAATACAATCGCATGCGCTGATCGCCCTCGAAGAAGCGTCGGTAACGGAAATCGAAAACCTCAACATTTTGGGTGCCACTAAGCTCGCGATGAAACGGGCCGTCGAGGCGCTGGAAGCGCAAATCGAAACCCCCATCGGGCTCGCTCTAATTGATGGCAATCAGCCGCCGAAACTCTCCTGCAACACCAAATCAGTCGTCAAAGGGGACGGAATTTCGGCCTCAATTGCAGCCGCATCAATTTTTGCAAAGGTCGCTCGGGACCAATATATGGCCGACCTCGCAATTCAATATCCTGGGTATGGCTGGGAGCAAAACGCAGGATATGGCGTGCCGGCCCATAAAACTGGGTTGTATTCACTAGGTGTAACGATTCATCATCGTAGAACATTCACTCCCGTCTCCAAGGTGCTGACTCAAAAAGATTCTTGACGTGAGTCTGCTTGTGGATAAGTTGGCCTCTTCATTCAGAGGGGACGACGGCGTGTTGGACAAGATTTTAATCGGCGATTGTATTGAGCAGATGAAGACGCTGCCGGATGGTTCGGTAGATGTGATCTTCGCCGACCCGCCCTATAACCTCCAACTCTCCGGTGACCTGCGTCGCCCGAATGATAGCGTTGTTGATGCCGTCGATGATGATTGGGATCAGTTTGAGAGCTTTGAAGCCTATGACACGTTCACCCGTGCATGGCTGAGCGAGGCGCGCCGCATCCTAAAGCCCGATGGCACGCTTTGGACGATTGGCGCCTATCACAACATCTTCCGTGTTGGCTCGACCCTGCAGGACCTGGGCTTTTGGATGTTGAATGACATCATCTGGAATAAGACCAACCCAATGCCCAATTTCCGTGGCCGCCGGTTCACCAATGCCCATGAAACGCTGATCTGGTGCGCGCGTAGCAAAAGCAGCCGCCACTATTTCAATTATGACGGCATGAAGTCCTTGAACGAAGGCTTGCAGATGCGCAGCGATTGGACGCTGCCGATCTGCTCCGGCGGTGAACGCCTAAAGATCGATGGCAAGAAGGCCCATCCGACGCAGAAGCCTGAAGCGCTGCTTGCACGGGTAATCATGTCATCGACCAAGCCCGGTGACGTAATACTGGACCCGTTCTTCGGCTCCGGTACGACGGGTGCGGTCGCCAAGCGCCTCCATCGCCATTGGATCGGGATTGAGCAAGACCCCGCCTACGCCAAGATTGCCAAGGACCGTATCCGTAAGGTGACACCCGCCAATGATGACGAAGTGACGGAGGCACCCTCCAAGCGCGCCGAGAAACGCATCCCCTTCGGTTGGGTCGTCGAGCGCGGCTTGTTGAGTGTGGGGGACGTTTTGACCGACGCTTCCGGTCTTACTGCCGCGCGCGTCCATGCGGACGGCAGCCTGATTGTTAGCGGTGGACAGGGCAATCACCGGGGCTCCATCCACCAGGTAGGCGCTGCTGTTCAAGGTGCTGCTGCATGCAATGGCTGGACCTATTGGCACTTTAATTCTGGCGCTGGCCCAAATCAGCCGATTGATGTGCTTCGGCAACGGCTACGGGCACAGTTAAATTAGACCTAACGCACTATAAATTCTGGCATTTAGGAGATGTTTAGCAGGATTGCCTGATAGTGCTCGGGTTAGAATTCGAGCAGCAATTTGAGGTCAGGACATTCAATGCAAATAGGCGGTGGAAATCTCACCCAAGTGATCGGCGGCATGGGCCTCGATCGTACGCAACCAAACCGCCCGGCGAACAAGCCGGTCGAGGCGATTCCGCCAATCAATAGCAGAAATCCGGCACCGGAAAACTTCCAGCAAGGCTTAATGCATGCCCGTGCGGTTGAAGCAGCGCCAAAGGCAGATCAGCCATTGCCGCCGCCAAATCCAAACCTGCCGCGCGGTAGCCTTATCAATCTGAAAGTTTAAGCGCTTCAGGCCAGTTGGTCTGCGTAGGCGAACAGCGCTGGTGTGCCGCCAGTATGCCAGAACAATACTCTCCGTCCCGCCAGTTTCTTGGCCTTTGCAAGTGCGAGCGCACCCGCCATCGCTTTGCCGGTATATACGGGATCAAGCAATAGGCCTTCTAATTGCGCCGTCTGCTTGATCGCAGACAGGACAGCGTCGTTCAACTGGCCTTATCCTGGTGCCAGAACACCATCGAATAAGCGGACGTCCTCCGATGGTACTTGGACATCAAGGCCCATCAACGTTGCAACATCGGCGGTCCGTTTAGCGACCCTAGCCGACTGCGCCTCCGCATCTCGCCGTACACAGACACCATAGACTGGCGTCGTATCGCCTAGCGCCCTTAGGCCAAGCAGCAGGCCCGCATGGGTGAGGGCACTGCCGGAACTGACGATGATCATCAAACGACGGAAGATCGGCTTCGACCAATTCCAATGCCGCGGACACATATCCGAGAGCGCCGGTCGGAGCGCTATCGGCACCAAGCGGAATGACATAAGGCGTTTTGCCTTCAGTCTTTAGCCCCTCGGCAATGGCAGCGACAGACGCATCTGCCCCTGCTTCATCTTCGCCCTCTGGATAGGAATGGAATGTCGCGCCAAAAAGTTTGTCCAGTAAGACATTGCCATTGCGTTGGTATAGAGCGCTCACATCCGGCACACGGTCTTCAAGCTGGATATGGCATTCCATGCCAAAGCGCCGCCCCATAGCAGCAGCAGTTCGCATGAAGTTGGACTGTACGGCGCTCGTGATGAGCAGAGTATCGGCACCTTTAGCCTGGGCCGCACCAATATAGAATTCAAGCTGGCGGACCTTGTTGCCGCCAAAAGCAATGCCCGTGCAATCATCACGCTTGACCCATAGATCAAGCCCACATGCGGCACCAAGTCGGGGCAGCGCTTCCACTGGCGTTGGGGCATGCGTTGCCTCCACCCGTGGAAACTGCGCAAGGGCTTCGCGAACGGCTGCGATCTTGGACATCGTCTATTTGGCGCACAGCGGGATATTAAGACCGCTCGGCAGCTTTGTTTTGGCGTCACCACAAGCCAAATTCAGCATTTCCTGGTCCAACCCGCTGGCATCGGTCAAATCAGCGCCTGAGAAGTTGGCGAGCCGAATGAGCGCATCGTCAAACCGGGCGTCCTGCAAGGCGGCACCCGTGAAGTCAGCGCGCGTCAGGCGGGCGCCCTCCATATTGGCGTCCTTCATATCAACATTGCGCAGAATCGCGCGTTCTAGGTCTGCGTATTTCAAGTTCGCACGTTGCATACCAGCGGATGTGAGGTCCGCGCGCTCCAAGCGAATGCGCTCCATGTCCGCCTTCGTCATATTCGCCCCAATGAGCTTAACGCGCTTGGCGAGCACATTGGTCATTATGGCACCACTCAGATTAATGCCCGTCATGTCCGCCTTTTCCATGTCGGCTTCTGCCAAGTCGGCTTGGGAGAAGTTGGCTTTGGCAAGCATGGCTTTCTCGAAATCAGCACCGGCGGCATTCGCGCGGGACATATTTGCCCCGCTTAAGTCCGCTTTCTCGAAATCCGCCCGGCGCATGTCCGACCGGGAGAGATCAGCGTTGCGCAGATTGATCTCTTTGGCATCAAGGTCGCGCAATGTGGCACGGGATAAGTTGGCGTTTTCGTGCTGGCCACGGCTGATTGAGGCGCGCTTTAAATCACACTTGCTGCAAGCGTTCTTAGCTTTGAAGGTCGCAAGGTCTTTGCCATCCTTTGCTGACGCAGGGGCAGTGAAGGATAGGGCCGCAGCACAGGCGGCGAGGGCGGCAAACTTTCGCATGGGATGTCAGGCCTCCATGAATTACGGCGCGGGGAATCGAATAGCGCTCTGTCTATAACGTGGCTCTTTATACATGGTTTCGCCAGGGCTGAATTAGGATGGCAGGACACGAATGCGTTGCAGGAGTGCTGGCAAGGCCCCGATATCCGAAATTACTGGGAGATCAGGCCGTGCCTCCGCGACGCCGCCATACCCATAAGCAGCGACAATGACCTGCAAGCCAGCGGCTTCGCCTGACGCAATGTCTTGCGGACCATCGCCGACCAAGACCGCTGCGTCAGGCGGTATGTCGCCGAGCAACGCTAATGCCGCATTTGCGTGGGCTGGATCCGGCTTTTGTGCGGGAACTGCATCGCCTCCAACAAGACCTTCCAAGTATTGGGAGAAGCCTAAGCCATCCAACAATCGTTCTGCTGCTATTTGCGGTTTATTGGTACAAACCGATAGCTTCAAGCCCATGCCTGCCAAAGCGGCAAGAACTTCAAGCGCCCGAGGGAATGGATCGCCGCCGGGGGCTTCAAGGGCATAGTTATCCAAAAATTGGCGGGTTTCGGATTTTACCGCATCAGGGTCGTCCTGAAGTCCGGCTGCGGCACGCGCTCTTTGAACAAGCAGGGCTGGCCCGTCGCCAATCATCGCACGTGTTGCCTCCAGCGTAGGTTCTGCACGTCCCAGATCGCGCCAAGTCGCGGCAAGTGCGCGGGCGATTGCAGGCGCGCTTTCACTCAATGTGCCGTCCAAATCAAAGATGACCCCCTTAAGCAATGGTAAATCTGTGGGGGCTCCATCGGACGGATTGTTCATAGTTTTGCCTTATTACGCCGCGAAAAACCGCTGCAAATGTGATTACCGCTGCTTCGATACATTTTGCATAGGCATATATAAAGGGTCATGTGGTTCTATTATCTCTCAAATAGCGGTGAAGCCTGTATATTGCAGGACGATTCCGGGGGCGGGGACGACAAGTGAGCGATCTAACGACTATGAATGCGACAGGTGTCGGCGCGATTATTCTGGGCGCCGGCATGGGCACACGCATGCGATCAGGGCTGCCTAAAGTGTTGCATGGCGTTGGTGGTCAGCCAATGGTCAGCCATGTTTTGGATGCCGTCGCGAGCCTAGACGCCGCGAGGTTCGGCGTTGTTGTGGCACCTGGGTTTGAGAATGTCGCGAAAGCAGTAGCCCCGGTTCCAACTGCTATCCAGGGACAAGCGCTAGGAACGGCGCATGCGGCTTTGGCGGCAGCGGACCTGTTTGATGGATTCACCGGAGATATCTTCATCCTATTCGGCGACACGCCACTGATTCGCCAAGAAACGCTGCAGGCAATGTTGGATCGTCGCCGCGCCGCAGATGCGCCGACGGTCGTTGTGTTGGGGATGCGGCCTGCTGGCGAGAACGCATATGGTCGTTTGATCGTAACGCCAGACGGTGCACTGAACCGTATTGTTGAATTCAAGGATGCGAACGCGGAGGAGCGCGCCGCACCGCTCTGTAATTCTGGCGTCATGCTGGTTGATGGCGCTGCTCTCTTTGATCTCCTCCGCCAAGTCGACGATGACAATGCCAAGGGTGAATTTTACCTGACGGATATCGTGGCGCTTGCGCGGGCTGCAGGCGGTTCTGCAGCGGTTGTTGAGGGGCTCGAGAGTGAGCTGCTTGGCGTGAATGACCGGTCGGATTTGGCCCAAGCTGAAGCTGAATTCCAACGCCGTAAGCGCGCGGCTGCTATGATGGGCGGGGCGACCCTGACAGCGCCAGAAACTGTATTTTTCAGCCACGATACGGAAATCGGCCAGGACGTCATCATTGAGCCGAATGTCGTATTCGGGCCAGGTGCCAAAATACACAGCGGCGCGCATATTAGGGCCTTTAGCCATATTGAGGGTGCGGTCGTTGCATCCGGCGCAGTCATTGGCCCTTATGCCCGCCTGCGCCCAGGTGCTGATATTGGCGAGGGTGTGCGCATTGGCAACTTTGTTGAGGTCAAAGCCGCGACAATTGAGGCAGGGGCCAAGGCCAATCATCTATCTTATATCGGCGACGCGCATGTGGGCGCAGGTGCCAATATCGGGGCTGGTACGATCACCTGTAATTATGACGGCTACTTCAAACATAAAACAGATATCGGTGCCGGTGCCTTCATCGGCTCCAACTCGTCGCTTGTAGCGCCGGTTACTATCGGTGCGGGTGCGATTGTCGGCGCAGGCAGCACTATTGGCCGGAACGTCCCGGAAAATGCGCTGGCTGTCACACGGGCGGATCAGACTAATCGGGATGGCTGGGCGCAGTCATTCCGGGCACAAAAGTCAAAGGCCAAAGCGGCCGCGAAAAAATCTTGAAAACCAGGAGTATCCGCTGATGTGCGGCATCATTGGAATTGTCGGTAAAAGCCCCGTGGCACCTTTGTTGGTGGATGGACTGAAGCGCCTGGAGTATCGCGGGTATGATTCCGCTGGCATCGCCACTTTAGTCAACGGTCACATCGGTCGGCGACGGGCGGAGGGCAAGCTCGTTAATCTGGCGGACCTGGTGGACCGTGAGCCACTTGAAGGCGTGATTGGCATTGGGCACACGCGCTGGGCGACACACGGCGCGCCAAGTGAGCGAAACGCCCACCCCCATGCGACAGATCAAGTTGCTGTTGTTCATAATGGCATCATTGAGAACTTCGAAACGCTCCGTGAGGAGCTTGCAGCCCAAGGTACCGTGTTCGAAACGGACACAGATACAGAAGTCTTTGCCAAGCTGGTGACGTATCATATGGAAGCGCTCGGCATGGAGCCGAAAGAGGCGACCCATAAGGCGCTAGGCCGGATTACCGGTGCGTTCGCGCTCGCAGTAATTTTCCGGGGCCGCCATGACCTGATGGTCGGCGCTCGCCAAGGCAGCCCCCTGGCGCTTGGTTACGGCGATGGTGAAATGTATTTGGGGTCCGACGCTCTAGCGCTGGCACCGTTGACGCAGAAGCTCTCCTATCTGGAAGAAGGCGACTGGGTTGTCATCGAAGGCGATCAGGCGACGATCATGGACCGGGACGGCACCGTGGTCGCCCGCGAAGTCAAACATTCCGCACTTTCAGGTGCCATGATCGGCAAAGGCAATCACCGCCACTTCATGGAAAAGGAAATCCATGAGCAGCCGACCGTCATTGGCGATACGTTGCGCGCGCTCTACAGCCACACGACGCATTCTGTGCAACTGCCAGAATTGCCACTCAATCTGGCTGATGTCACGCGCTTCACGGCTACAGCCTGCGGCACCGCATTCTATGCCTGCCTCGTTGCGAAATACTGGATGGAGCAGGTGGCGCGCGTTCCAATGGATGTCGATATCGCATCTGAATTCCGCTACCGCGAAGCCCCTTTGCCAGAAGGCGATGCTATGATCTGCGTCTCCCAATCTGGCGAGACCATCGATACACTGGAAGCGCTTCGGTACGCCAAACGGCAAGAGCAGATGATCCTCTCGGTCGTCAACGTGCCGGAAAGCGCTATTGCCCGCGAAAGTGATGGCGTGCTGCAGACGCTCGCCGGGCCAGAAATCGGCGTTGCGTCTACCAAAGCCTTCACCACACAATTGACCGTCCTGGCCGCGCTTGCGATCCAGACAGCAACGGAACGAAAGTCGATTGACGGTGCCCGCGCTGCCGCGTTGACCCATGCCTTGATTGAAGTGCCTGCGCTGTTTGCCCATGTGCTCGCGAATGAAAGCCATATCCGGGAGGTCGCGATCAAGCTTTCAGAAGCCAGGGATGTGCTCTATCTCGGACGCGGTTCGGCCTATCCCATCGCTATGGAAGGCGCGCTCAAGCTCAAAGAAATCTCCTATATCCACGCTGAAGGCTATGCCGCTGGTGAGATGAAACACGGCCCCATCGCATTAATTGATGAGGCGGTGCCCGTAGTGTTCGTAGCGCCCTACGATAATCTGTTCGAAAAGACCGCCAGCAATCTCCAGCAGGTCGTCGCGCGTGGCGGTAAGGCAATTCTGATTTCGGATGCACAGGGCATTGCAGAGGCGGGCAAATACGCCACTGAAACCATAGAAATGCCCGCCTGCGACCCCTTCATCGCCCCCATCCTATACTCCGCCCCCATCCAACTCCTCGCCTACCACGCGGCGGTAGCCAAGGGCACGGACATAGATCAGCCCAGGAACTTGGCAAAGTCAGTTACGGTGGAGTAGTGGCGCTACGCTCCATCCCGCAGCGCTGACTGCACTTCAATCTGATATCCTTCTGGATCGTTGAAGACGAAGGCGCGGATGCCCAGGGGATCATTTGTGCGG
>JBDQJI010000099.1:0-13584 GCA_040263875.1 Alphaproteobacteria bacterium | reverse complement strand
GTAAACGCCTACAACTTCGCACGCAGACTAAAAACCTTGAAAGGTCTCACCCCATTCGAATATGTCTGCAAAGTCTGGACTGAAGAGCCTGATCGGTTCAGAATAAATCCGACCCATCAATCTCCGGGACTAAACACCTAAGGCTTGAGGAGATACAAAATGGGTCGAATTAAACGCGAAACCGTATCAATATGGTCCATCCATCGCAGGCTGCGCCAGTCCATTACCCATAGCTGCGATCATTGGAATAGAAACCCGCACTGGCAAACCCGCCCTTTCAATGACCCTCGCCATGTGGCGAGAGGCGTGCTGGATGTTGGAGTTGGATAGGGGAAATCTCAAATTCATAAGGATGATAAATTGTAGCTGATAGGGTTCGCTGCTCCCCGCTTTTTCACAATGGACCTGTTCAAATATAAATTCCTGATATGAGCGGGTGCCTGCTTTCCATTAAATCCCCAGCGCGTTTTCCCATTGTGATCCTTAACTTGATACCAGCCGTCTTCATCGACCTCAAAAACCTCAACAATAAACCTTCCGTATTCCGACAATACATATTTCAAGCCAGGGATACGCGCCTTATTTATAACCCAGCTTTGTTTGGTAACTTCATATATACTCTTTGTTCCTTTTGCCTGTTTATAGGTTTTATTGATATTAATAATTACACATCCATCCCCCAAATTAGTGAGTGGCTCTGCCGTATATTTTCTGTGAACTTCATCTATAGTCATAACTCCGAACATGCTGGAATTATGACCTAGCGCTATGTTTGTCAAACCAACATCAAATCGGCCCGCAAAGTCGATCAATGCTGTTTCAATTGCTAAAGCCGTAGCCTCGTCAATTCCATGCCGAATGATAATGGCATCAACCTGAAATTTTTCTCCAATTATTTCGCGAATAATGTCCAATTTATCTGTGGGCGTATTTTGTTCGAGTGCATTTCATGCGTGAGAAAAAACCCTATTACCTATTCCTTTGCCGATATAAAATGGCTTTTCTGATCTGGGGTCTACTAAACAATAGACATAGTAGCCTAAAGCTTGAATCGTTCTTGTATCGAATTCTTGTCGCAATTTCTCTTCCCCCGAAACTCTGTTCACGAACTCATACGTTCACGACGAGTTTCGATCAGCGGCTTTATAGTCACTCCAGCATGTAATGCTAAAAAACTTCACAGCGCCTCCAGCGCCGCTCTAACCTCTGCCTTCAGCGGGTCGGCTTCTAGGAGGCGGGGCATGATGGCTTGCCAGTTTTGGCGGGCGGTGGCTTTGTCACCGCGGGCGGCGGCGGCTTGGCCTAGGCGCCAGAGGGCTTGAGGGTTTTTCGGCTCGCGGACAATGACGCGATCGAAGGCTTTCTCAGCGTCCGGCGTCACCTGCCCATCATTGGCGGCGATTTCAATTTCTGCATACTGAATCAACAAGCCAACATTGGCCGGTTGCAGCTTCAGCGCATTGGCGAGCGCGCTTGCCGCATCTGATTTCCGGTCCAGCACCATGTAGGCGTTCGCGAGGCGGAGCCAGCCTTGGTAGTTGTTCGGATCCTCTTCGAGCTTACCGGCCAAGCCATCCACCATGCCTTGGATCATCGCCATACGATCTTCCGGCGTCATGTCCTGCGCCGCCTGCATTTGCTCCTGCGTCGGGCCAGGTGCCGAGGCGGCACCGGTTGCATCAGAAGTGGGTGTGGCAGAAGCAGGAGCCGAAGGTGTCGCAGCCGTCGGGGCTGCCGTTCCTGGACGGCCTTCCAATTCCTGAATCCGCTCAAACACGGTATCGGCCCAAGGTGCTTTAGGCGGAGCGCTGGCCAGCAAGGTCTTCAAAGCCGCAATAGCACCAGGACGGTCATTCTTCTCCAGATACGCCAGCGCCAGATAGAAGCGCGCGCGGGGATCATCCGGTTGGATCGCCAAAATCTGCTCGAACGCCGCTTCTGCTGCTGGCATGACACGGCCATCTGCTGCAGCAACGAGGGTTTCACCATATTCGCCGATCAAGTCTGCATCCGGCGGGTCCGTGAGTTCTACGGCTGAAGCAAAGGCTTTCGCCGCATCGTCCATCCGCCCCATGGCCACATAGGATCGGCCAAGCAGGCCCCAGCCCTCTGCATCCTTCGGATTATCCTTAAGGCGAGCTTCCAATTGGGTGATCAACGCCTCGAAACTATCTGCTGGTGCCTCCGCACCGTCCCCATGGTTTGACGCGACCGTCACGGGGTCCGCCGGGCGTTGGCTTGGCCGGTCCGGCGTCTCCAAACTGGCGACTGTCGCCTGCACGGCTGCGCCAAGGCTGGCGATTGCAGCAACCGCGAACATCATCGCCGTTGGCCATACTGGCTTTGGCCGCGCCGAGAACATGCGCATCATGGTCCAGCCCGCGATAACAAGTGCGATAACGGCTGCAGAGATCCAAAACACCATGGCGGACGAAGCTCCTGAGGTAAAAAACGAATTCTGGCGGCCCATTAATGGTAGCGCATTAATACCAGCATTGGCGAAGCCGCCGTAGCACAGTATGCTTGCCTACCAGTCCTTTAGAGCCGCCGCAAATAAACTGCGGAACGTTCGGAACAAATATGCCGGATTCGTTACAAAACAAGACTGGTTTGGCGGACGACGCAGCCTTGGCGGCGCGGCTCGTTGCCGGGGACCATGCGTTAGCCGATCAACTCCTGACGGAGTTGCGGCAGAGTCGTTTGCTGAATCAAGTCGCAGAGGCCGTCAACGGCTCCGGTGGGCTGGACGCTATCTTGCCACGCCTGGTCAGCTTGATGGCGGCTGCGCTCGACGCAGATCGCGCAACGCTTTTCTTGCATGATGCTGAAGCACAGCAACTGTTTTCCCGCGTGGCCAGCGATAGTGGTGTGTTGGAAATTCGGATACCGCAAAATGGCGGTATCTCTGGCGCAGTATTCAGGTCTGGCAAAGCTGAACGCATTGATGACGCTTATGCCGATACGCGCTTTAATCGTGCGGTCGACAAGTCCACCGGCTACAAGACCGAAACCATCCTGGCCGCCCCCGTTCTAGCAGCGGACGGTCGGACGGTTGGGGTGGTGCAGCTTCTCAACAAAGCTGGCGGCCCGTTCACAGAGGCCGATCAAGACCAGACCTTGTCCATGGCCCGGCAGGCGGCTTCCGCGCTAGAGAAAGCCTGGCTGCATGAGCGGCTGGAGCGCGCCAAGCAGGATGAAACCAAGCTGCTTGAAATGGCGGAATGGGTCTCATCGGAATTAGACCTGGATCGCCTGCTCAGTCGCGTTGGCGACGCAACTATGGAGCTGTTGGACTGCGAGCGCGCCACAATCTTCGTGCTGGACCCAGACAAGAACGAGCTTGTCTCCCGTGTCGCCAGCGGCGGTGATGTCAAAGAAATCCGCATCCCAACCAGTGCTGGTGTGGCGGGCGCTGCGTTCATGAGCCACAAAATTGACAATGTGCCGGATGCCTATGCGGACCCGCGCTTCAATCAAGCCGTCGATAAAGCGACGGGCTTCAACACCCGCTCAATTCTGGCATCCCCAATCCTGGATCGGAACGGCGCATCCGTCGGTGTCGTGCAGGCGCTGAACAAGCGTGGTGGGCCATTTGGGCCAGATGAAGAGCGGCGCGTGCGCGCATTCTCATCCCAGCTCGCCGTCGCCTTGCAGAACGCACAGCTGTTCTCAGACGTTTTGTCTTTGAAGAACTACAATGAAGGGATCCTGAAATCCTTATCCAACGGTGTCGTAACGCTGGATGCGGATGGCGCGCTCGTTAAAGCAAATGAGTCAGCCGAGCGTATTTTGGGTTTCGATCTGGCCAAAACCAGTAACGCCCCGCGTGAGGCAGATACTCTATTCGGCGCACACAATGAATGGATTCTGAAAAGCATCGACTATGTAACCCGCACCGGTGCTGACGATTACCATGCCGATGCGGACTTCGCCCTTGCCGACGGCTCCAAGGTTTCTATCAACCTGACAGTCTCACCATTGCGTGGCGTTAAGGATGAGCCGTTGGGCTGTGTCCTTGCGTTCGAAGATATCACGTCTGAGAAGCGCGTCCGTGGCGCGATGTCCCGCTACATGGCGAAAGAAGTCGTCGATCGCTTGCTAGAGGCAAACACGATGGCGCTTGGCGGCGAGGCCGTTGAAGCGACCGTTCTGTTCTCTGATATCCGGCGCTTCACCTCACTGGCGGAAGGCATGAGCGCCCAAGGCGTGGTTGAGCTGCTGAACGAATATTTCACCGATATGGTCGAGGTGATCTTTAAGAGCGGCGGCGTGCTCGACAAATATATCGGCGACGCGATCATGGCTGTGTTTGGCGCGCCTATAGCGACGGGCCGCCATGCCGATGACGCTGTGGCGACGGCGACGGACATGAAGCTTGCCCTCGCCATCCTGAATACCCGACGGATTGAGCGCGGCCAGGAGCCCATTGATATTGGCATTGGCTTGGCGACGGGCGAAGTGCTTTCCGGCAGCATTGGGTCAGAGAAACGCCTGGAATATACTGTCATCGGCGACAGTGTGAACCTAGCGTCGCGCATGGAGGGTGCCACCAAACATTATGGTGCCGGAATTCTTCTATCTGAAACAACGGTCGCCGCCCTTAAAGATGACCACTTAATCCGCCCCGTTGATTTGATCCGCGTTAAAGGTCGCGAAACGCCGGTCGAAATGTTTGAGGCATTAGACCATGCCGCTAAGCTTGAAGGTGATCCGGTGCGGGCGATGCTGGACCCGTATCAACGCGCAATCAAAGAATTCAGGGCGCGGAATTGGGCAGCGGCCAGCACAGCATTTCAGCAAGTTCTGGATGTCCGCCCAGGCGATGGTCCAGCGAAAGTATATCTAAGCCGTTGCGGCTATTATCAGGAAACCCCGCCGCCCGATGACTGGGACGGCGTGTGGCAAATGTCTGAGAAATGACAAAAAATTAAGCGCCAATGCTCGCTCGTGACTAGCGCGAAGCAGGATTCCGCCATAAGCTTGTCATATAGCTAGCCTAAAAAGGCTGGGATTAATTGAAATTGGCATACCGGCAGCCGTGCTTCGCGGCCCGGCAAGGGTGGCGAACAACCAGATGCGCCTGCGGATACTAAAGCATGGATTCGGGCTGGTTCTAGCCTGCCTCATGCTGTCCGCATCCCCCGCTATAGCCGATATCCCTGCTCCATCAGGTGCCTTTATTGAAACCATCCGCCATGGCGCGCTTGATTTAAAGGCTCGGCACGTCCGCCCACCGGGTGCGGGGCTGGATACGATCATACTGGTCCATGACACGCTCGGCGGATTTGAATCGACGCTGGTTACCGAATTGCAAACTGCACTCGCGGAGGATGGCCTCAGCACACTTGCGATCAATCTTAGCCTTGGCGTGAGTGCGCGCATGACAGCGTTCGAATGCAATGAACGCCATCGCCATCGCCATGAAGATGCGCTTGAAGAAATTGATGCCTGGGCAGATTGGCTGCTGGGTGAAGGCTTAGGACCAGTAGCGTTGGTCGGTCATGGCCGTGGTGGTGCACAGATTGCGTGGTATCTGGCAAAGACGGGCGGCAGGCACGTCAATGCTGCTGTGCTCCTGGCACCCAGCGGATGGACGCCCCGCTCTGTAGATATGGAATATCGCGCGCGCTACACAAATGGCATCGCCGCATTGTTGACCCGGATCGCAAGCTTCAAGCCTGATGACTACATCGACAATGTGCCGTTCCTGCACTGCGGCTCCGTCGTTGCGACCCGTGCTTCAATCAACAGCTATTATGGCGTTGAGCCCAAGCGGGATGCGCCAACCGCCCTCGCCAATGTTAAAACGCCCGTGCTGGCGCTACTCCCCGACCCGCTATCGGATAATGACGACGTCACGAAGCGCCTCTCCGCCGTTAAAAACCAATTTGTCAGCGTCCGCCCCATCCCCGGTGCCGACGCCCAGTTCTCAAGCGACGCTTTACCTGTCGTAGTGAAAGCGATTGAGGCCTATTTGCAGAGTTTGCAGCCTACAAAAAACTAAGCCGCAACCGGAGCCCGGCGCTATCGCTGCGTGTGGGCCGTGTTGGCACCTTCGAAATACCGCACAACGCCTGATGCTATGGATTCAGCAATTTCCTGGCGGCCCGCTTTGCTATTGAGGCGCTTGGCGTCCTCCGCATTTGACAGAAAGCCGAGCTCGATTAGGACCGATGGCACATCTGGCGCTTTTAGCACCGCAAATCCCGCAGACCGTTTTGGGCGATTGAGCAGCGGTACAGTGTTGGCCATGGCGAACAGCAGGTCGTCTGCGGCGGCGGAGGATTGGTTTTTCGTCTCCCGCTGCGCCAAATCGATTAAGATGCCGACGACTTCTTTCGGCCCATCGTTCAGCGGTGCGCCACCAATCAAATCCGCCGCATTAGCCTGTCGGGCAAGCCGGTCAGCCTCCCGGTCAGAAGCGCGTTCGGATAGCGTGTAGAGCGATGCGCCGGCAACATGACGGTCCGGATGGGAATCTGCGTGCAACGCGATGAAAAGGTCCGCCTTCGCTTTCCTCCCCCGCCGCACGCGCTCACGCAGGCGCAGGAAGATATCGGAGCTGCGGGTTAGCACGACTTTATAGCCGCCACGCCGCTCCAGCCGCCGTTTCAATTCTTTTGCAACAGCTAGATTGACCCGCTTCTCAATCACCCCGCCGACACCTGTAGCACCGGGGTCCTGGCCGCCATGGCCGGCATCAATCACGATGATCCGCTTAGGCAGCGCCTTCCGTCGCGGCTGCCCTGTTGGCTTCGGGCGAAGCTTGCCGTAGATCTTAGAGGGCGGGTGCTTATTGTAAGCGAGATCCACAACAAGACGGTTCTTGCGGGACCCAGCCGCCGCTAGCAGGCCCGCCGATTGAATGGCGCTACTGCGCTTCAGATCAAACACCAAACGATAGATATCGGGACGGAATTGGCCATGTCGAAGCCCTGTGACCCCGGCGACGGCAAGGCTTGCAGGGCTCGCGCGCCATGCGCCCGTAGGGAGATCAACCACCAATCGTGCCGGTGACTGCAGCGCGAAGGCCCGGAAATTGACTGCATGAGATAGATCTACGACTAACCTGGCACCGCCCGCTTTCGCAGCCCCCCGCACCCCCAGCACATCGGCGCGGACAGGCAGAGGCGCGGCCGCCTGCAAGACTGCCAAAGCCAAGATCGCCAATATGAAGAAAGTGCGCTGCATCAATATGATTCGCCCTGTTGTTAGAGCGCCGTCAAAATGCAGAATCTGACGAATCAGCGCAAGGCCTATGTCGATTTTGATTGTTATTAGTGCGGTCTCTCTCTAAAAGCTGTAGTTGGGTTCACGTTTTGACGTGCCGCCCCCTTGCCGCAACGAGTCAGAAACGCCTGAAATATGGCGGTCATGCGCGGGGGCACCGTTGAATAAGGCCTTTATTGGCGGAAAATCGCCGTATGGGTCGAATCTTGTTGAGTTTCACATCTAATTGCTTGCGGAAGTTCCGTTCCGGCATGTGCGTCGTTGAAAGACACAATCGATCCCCCCTTAAGGCAAGCGCGCTTCGACGCGCCCAAGACGTCGGGGTTCGGCCATATCAGCAATCTGCGTTGGAGCGTTCGCGCCCGATGCCGCTAGAATTGCGTTCTTTCATACAGTTTGAACCGTCCGATCCCCAATTGGGCTCGGTCGTTCTAAGGCGCCCGCGCCGGCCTGAAGGGCCCGCGAGGGAGAATACCCCCAATGTCCAAGTCTATGTTAATCGATGCCGCGCAGCCGGAAGAAACGCGCGTGGTGGTGCTAGGCCCTAACGGCCTAGAAGAATTTGACTTTGAATCGTCATCCCTTCGCACACTGAAGGGCAATATCTATCTGGCGAAAGTCACACGGGTTGAGCCAAGCTTGCAGGCGGCGTTCGTAAGCTATGGCGGCAATCGCCACGGCTTCCTGCCATTCAATGAAATCCATCCAGATTATTATCGCATTCCCATCGCGGACCGTGAAGCAATCGCTGAGGCCGCTGCCGCTGAGCGCGCCGAGCGTGTCGAGGATGACGAAGACGAAGATACCGAAGATGACGTCATCGAAGCAGAAGCCGAGGATGTTACCGAAGACAGTGCTGCTGACTCCGACGACACCTCGGACGATGACACCTCGGATGATGACACGGCAAAAATTGACGCCTCAGATGAAGGCGATGCCGTAGAAGAATCCGCAGAGGCCGCTGACGATAGCGCGCCTGATGGCGACACTGTTGTCGCATCAGTCGAAGCTGCTGACGATGACGGCACCAGCACCGAAGACGGTGATGACAGCGAAGATGGTGAAAATGGCGACGGCCGCTCCATGGCTATGTCTGCTGAGAGCACCGAAGACAAAATTGAGAAGACTGATGCTGCTGCGGAGGCTGCAGAAGCAGACGCGGCTGAGGGAAGCGCGGACGAGCAACCAGCAGAAGCAGCTGAAGAGCCAGTAGCTGAAGCGGCACCTGAAGCAAAAGAAGCTGCAGCGGATGACGGTGCCGCACCTGAAGCGAGCGCTGAACCAGAAGCAGAGGCAACAGCCGAGACCGAAGACGCCTCCAGCGGATCAAGCGCCAGCGACGAAGAAAACACTGAAGCTGAGCCTGCCGCGCGGACACCGCGCCGTCGCCGTAATACGCGGAAAACCCAGCCGCGCCGTCACTACAAAATCCAAGAAGTCGTGAAGCGCGGCCAGGTCATGCTAGTCCAGGTCTCCAAGGAAGAACGCGGCGGTAAGGGTGCCGCTATGACCACATATATCTCCCTCGCCGGGCGGTATTGCGTGCTCATGCCCAATACCGGCAAAGGCGGTGGCGTTTCTCGGAAAATTACAGACGTCAAGGATCGCAAGCGCCTTAAAGGCATCATCGACGATCTGGAACTGCCCCAGGGCATGGCAACGATTGTCCGCACAGCAGGCACAAGCCGCACCAAGGCGGAAATCAAACGGGACCATGAATTCCTGTTGCGATTATGGGATGAGATCCGCGAACGAACGCTAACCTCCACCGCACCTGCCCTCATTTATGAGGAGGCAAGCCTGGTCAAGCGGGCAATCCGCGATCTCTACACCCGCGATATTGATTCCGTTTCCGTGCAAGGCGACGGCGCTTACCGCGAAGCCAAAGACTTCATGCGATCCCTGATGCCGAGCCATGCGAAGCGTGTGCAGCCCTACAAAGAAACCACGCCGCTTTTCCAGAAACACGGCGTTGAAGGCCGCTTGGAAACGCTGTTTGACCCGATTGTGCGCCTGCCATCTGGCGGCTATCTGGTCATAAACCAGACGGAAGCCTTAGTTGCGGTTGACGTGAACTCTGGCCGTTCCACCCGTGAGCGGAATATTGAAGAAACTGCAGTCAACACCAACAAGGAAGCTGCCGTTGAGGTCGCCCGCCAGCTGCGCTTGCGCGAACTGGCTGGCATCGTGGTTATCGACTTCATCGATATGGATGAGCGGCGCAATAATGCCGCCGTCGAACGGAAGCTGAAAGACGCCCTGAAGGTTGACCGCGCCCGCGTGCATGTGGGTCGGATGAGTCCGCTTGGCCTGATGGAAATCTCCCGCCAGCGCTTGCGTCCATCCATGTTCGAAACCAGCTTCCATGAGTGCCCCAGCTGCTCTGGTCTTGGCCGCGTTCGCTCGCTTGAAAGCAATGCGTTGGGCGTACTGCGCGCGGCGGAAGACGCCGCCAATGCAGCCGGCAATGGTGCTGATATCGCCGTAACGGCGGCGACGGATTGCATCATGTATATCCTGAACAACAAGCGCGATATCGTCGCCCGCATAGAAGAAAGCTACGGCGTGCGCATTCTGTTCAATCAGGATGACAAGATGGCACCGCATGAGCGGAAGGCCGAAATCATCCGCCAGGGCGAAGGTGGTGGCACGCTTGCCGCTGCACCCGAAGCGAAGCCCGCACGCCAGGAAGAACCTGAAGCACGCGAAGGTGGCCGTGACGAGGGTCGTGGCCGCGGTCGCGGTCGCAACAATCGCGGTGGCGATAAAGATGACCGCGGCGAAAAAGAAGGCCGCGGCGGTCGCCGTGGGCGCGGTGGGCGAAATCGCAATCGCAATGCTGAAGACACCGAAGACGCAACAGCAACGGCTGAGGCCACGCCAGCACCTGATGCAGCAACTGATACGGACGAAGACGGCGGCAACCGTCGTCGCCGGGGTCGTCGTGGCGGTCGTCGCCGGGGCCGGAATGGCGAAAATGGTGAGAACGGCGAAGCTGATGTGAACGCAGATACCGCAACGCCAGAGACCGAAGGCGAGGCCGCAAATGCTCAAACTAAGGCGGATGGTGAAGACGGCGAAGAATCCGGTGGCCGCAAGCGTCGCCGCCGGGGTCGTGGCCGTGGCCGCAACCGGAAGTCCAATGATGGTGAGAACCAAACGTTAGACCAAGCAGGTGAAGGGTCAGCAGACGCAAGTGCTGAAGCTGCACCGGTAACGGACGAAGGAACGCAGTCAGAAGCTGCAGCTGTTGTCGAGACAACGGCTGAAGCGCCAGTTGAAGTTGAAGCTGCAGCAGAACCGGCACCCGCCCCTGTTGAAGCTGTCACTGAGCCCGCGCCAGAGCCGGAACCTACACCACAACCAGAACCCGTTGTGGAAGCAACGCCGGAGCCTGTCGCTGAAACCGCTCCTGAGCCGGAGCCAGAGAAGCCTGCTGGCCCGCCTAAATCTGGCTGGTGGCGTCGCCTCAGTTCTTAATGTTCTATCTCAAAGCCCAACGGAAAGGTCCCCCACGATGACCGGCCGCATGTTCCTGCAAACGCCTGGCCCTACGAATATCCCTGACGATATTCTGAGCGCCATGCACCGCCCGGCGGAAGATTTCTCGACGCCGGAATTCATCGCCACCATGACGGCGATGTTTAGTGAGCTGAAAGACTTGTTCGCGACCACAGGCGAGGTCTTCGCCTATATCGCGAACGGCCACGGCGCGTGGGAAGCCTCCATCGTCAACCTCCTCTCCCCCGGAGACCACGTATTGGTGCCGGAAACGGGGCGGTTTTCCGTTGTGTGGCGGGACATGATCAAGGCGTTCGGTATCACCGCGGAAGAAATTCCAAACGACTGGCGGAGCGCGATTGACCCACAACAGGTCGAGGATGCTTTGCGCCGGGATACGGAACGAAAAATCAAAGCCGTGCTGATCGTCCATGTGGAGACCGGCACCGGTTCCGTTACGGACCTCCGCGCCATCCGCGCCGCGATTGATGCGGCTGGCCACCCAGCGCTGCTGGTCGTGGACGCCATCGCGTCCTTCGGCTGTCATGAGCTAAAAATGGATGAAATGGGCGTTGATTGCGTTATCGCCGCCTCCCAAAAAGGCTTGATGATGCCGATTGGGCTGTCGTTTACGGCGGCTGGCCCGAAGGCGCTGGAAGTATCAGAAAAATGCACGGCGAACCGGGAATACTGGTCCTGGAAAAGCCGAATGGCGCTGGAAATGTATCGGCGCTTCTGCGGCACTGCCCCCATGCACATGGTCTGGGGCCTGATGCAGACCATGGAGAAAATCCGCGAAGAAGGCATCGACAACATCATCGCCCGCCATGCGCGCCTGGGTGAAGCCGCGCGCCGGGCTGTCGGCGTTTGGTCCGAAGGCGGGGCGATGGAATTCAACACGCTTGATCCCGCATCCCGCTCCAATTCTATCACCTGCATTCGCACACTTAGGAACACAGATCCTGACGCCATCCGCACCATCGCGCGGGAGAAATTCAACGTCAGCCTAGGCGGCGGATTGGCGGACTTGAAAGGCATGGCCTTCCGCATCGGCCATATGGGGGAGATGAACGAACCCATGCTGCTCGGCGCCCTTGGCGGCCTGGATGTCACGCTAAAGCACATGGGCATCCCTCATGGCGATGGCGCGCTGACTGCCGTTTCAAAATACCTGGCTGAGACCGCCTAGAGCAATTGGCATCTGAAGGAGACCTCCCGCATGGCCCGCGTACCTTACCTGGACGTTGAAGACCTGCCGGAGGAGCACAAGCATCTGCTCAACCGGCCAATCAACCTGTTCCGCGCGCTGGTGCATTCACCGGGTGCTGCAAAGGCGATGTCTGGCTTGGGTGGCTATATCCGCCATGGCTCGAAGCTGGATGGGCGGGTGCGCGAGCTGGCGATCTTGCAAGTCGGCTGGCTCGCCAAAAGCCCCTATGAATGGTCCCACCACGTCAAGATCGGCAAAGATTTCGGCCTGACAGACGCCGATATCGAAGCGCTGAAAGCCGAAACCGCAGGCGAGACCACAAATCTCTCCCCCCTAGAACGCCTGGCCCTAAAAGCCGCCCGCGAAATGGCGGCGGATGGCGGCGAAATGCACGCCGACACTTTCAAGGCCTTAGAAGCCCATCTCCCCCGCGACCTCCTCATAGACCTCACCATCACCATCGGCTTCTACTGCGCCATAGTCCGCATCCTCCCCTCCATCGGGATAGACGTAGAGAACAGCTACCAGCCGTATCTGGATGCGCATCCGTTGCCAGAGTAGGCAGTGAGAATAGGAGCCTATTCTACCGAGGTTGGATTGCTTCAACGTCAGCCAACAGGATCTTTTTTGACCTGAACGGAGAACTCAAAGGTCTTTAACACTCCGGTTCCAAGAACGGCCGAAGGCCCATAATTGGATCGTCCGCACTACCGAATGGATCAAGCAAACGGTTAGACTTATCAGCCGACCAAGCGCGGGCGCGTTCGCTAACCCGCACAGTGTTGTCGAGTTCATCTGTTGGCGCGAAATCTGGCGGACGGGCAAGCCGAAACCCACTTTGTGATGAGAACTTGCCAAGCGCGCCCATGATACGCCGTGCTAACATCGCATCCTCACGAACGTCACGGCGGCAGCGAAACCAGAAGGGTTGCGCGAATTTAGCCTCATAGGCTGGATGATCGTCAGTCATATCGATGAGCCAAGGCGGATCAGGAAGCCGGAACATCATTGCCGGGAACCAATCAAGCGCTGTCCTGTCATACCATTCAGAGCTTGAATCATTGAAGGCCCAGTTGGGGCGCCAGGTGTTCATGCCAAGTAACGCGACGATGCCCAACCCATTTTTTCCATAATCGATATCGGTCAAAGATTGATAGATGGGATATTGGGTATCAACTGGTTTCTCTTCGAATGTCCGCTCTTCGACGAAAATAGTCCCAGGCGCTTTGGTTCTCAGTACCAAGTCTATATCTCCAATATCTTCCGGCATGAAAACGTATTTCCGGCTCGGCATGAGGGGCGGCGGCCAATGAGGATCATTGTTGAACATATGGAAAATATCCTGGAGGGTTCTGTGATTTGTGCTACACCTGACTTGTGGCGATTGCAAAATTCCTACCGAATAGCTAGATGAGAATTCAAATGGTGAATTCCGGAGCGAAGTGCAACACCGCGGGCAGATTTGGTATCTGTCTGATGCACAACGTGAAACGGTGTCGCCACGTCGAACTATACGCATCTCACGCCCAGCGAGAGAGATCAGATCGCTGCCTTGAAGGGCGCTGGCTTAAGCATCCGAGCCATTGCGGCGAGGCTTAGACGGGCTGGTTCAACCATCAGCCGGGAGCTAAAGCGGAACGCCC
>JBDQJI010000098.1:0-14041 GCA_040263875.1 Alphaproteobacteria bacterium | reverse complement strand
TGCTCTATCCAGCTGAGCTACGGGGCCACGACATGGTTCGAAAAACGGTTGGAATCTTTATCCATTTTCCGAACGATAGGTTTTTCCAATATTGTCTCCCAGTACCCGCAGTTTCGAAGGTACGTGCTCTATCCGGCCGAGCTAAGGGCGCATTGGGGTAATTATTGGGACTGCATGACGATGGGACATGCAGGTGTGCTACCAGCGGAAATTGTCTGAATAGCTTTTTGTTTTTGGTGTGCGCTCTCTGGGTTCTTGCACGGAGTAGGTAAGGCCTTTGTCGTCCGCGTAGGCGATGGCGGCTTCTTTGGTGTCAAATCTGAGAGAGAGCTGGCGGCGGGTGTCGCCTGATGAAATCCAGCCCATCAGAGGATCAGCGCGGCGCTGCTCCGATGGCTCAAAGTCGAGAACCCAAAGCTTGGTCTTGGCGAGGCCTTGCTGCATTGCTGTGCGGGCAGGCCGATAAATACGTGCTTTCGCCGCCATGGGAGCGTCCTCTTCGGAAACCTGATTACGTGCAGAATGTGCAACGGGCGGTGGTTCAATTGCAAGTGTTCAGTTTACTGGTAGCCAAAGATATTAGCCTGCGGGCGCCACCACGAGGCAGCCATGGCCTGCGCGCTTTAAGATGACGCACGCATTCGCGGCTTGGGCTTCTGGCAATCCAGCGATGCGTGCGCGGTGCAATCGGCCGCTTGGCCGCGCCAACGGCACGGTCACAGGCTTGCCGCCGCCAACGATACGACCAAGCTGGTTCATACGCTTCCGGGCAAGCTTCAGGGCAGCGCGTTGGTTCTGAACAGCACCCACCTGCACGGCATATCCGCCCTTACCGCCGCCGCGTCTAGCTGAGGCGACCAATGGCGCACGGTTTGTTCGTGTGGGCTTGGAGCCAGGTCGGCGCTTAGGTGGTTTGGCCCGCCCGCCGCTTCCCCAATCGTGCGCTAAGGGCGCGATGCCTACATAGCGCCTATGCTTCATGGATCGCGCGGCCCGATAGCCTGCATCCATCAGCCCGATCATATCCAGGTTACGTTCTGCGGAGCTTTCGCCGCCAATGAGAACTGCGATCAGGCGGCGCTCTTTGCCCTTACGCCCGCGTACGGCGGATGCTGCAAGATTAAAACCTGATGCCCGGATATAGCCGGTCTTGATGCCGTCAGCGCCCTTGTAGTTCTTCAGGAAGCGGTTGTGTCCGCGATATGTGCGTTTGGCGTATCGGAAAGACCCGGCTTTGAAATATTTGTAGTATCGGCGATGCTTATAGCGGAGCCCATGGGCCAAGCGCGCCATATCCCGAGCAGTCGAGACCTGTTTCGGATCATGCAGGCCAGAGGCGTTGACAAAGTTCGTGCGAGACATGCCAAGCGCGCGGGCCTTCGCATTCATTTTCTCAGCGAAGCGTTTTTCTGTTCGGCCAAGGCGTTCAGCGACAGCGACGGCAACATCGTTGGCGGACTTGATGGCCAGTGCCTGGATTGCTGTACGCACAGATATGCTCCGCCCTGCACGGACACCAAGCTTAGAGGGCGTTTGACGGCTAGCTTTGCGCGAAAACTTGATGCGCGAGCTCATCTTGAGCCGCCCCGACCGCAGAGCGTCAAACAAAAGATACAACGTCATCATTTTGGTGAGGGACGCAGGATGGATTTCCAGGTCTGGTGCTTGGTCAAACAGCACTTGGCCAGAAGCCGCGTCGATCACGATAAACGTGCGCGGAGGCTTATTCGCTGCCGCAGGCGTCGCCGCCAGCAAAGCTGTGAAAGTGATGGCTAGAAGCAGCGCAATAACGCGCAGACTGGCGAATGTGGTTTTGGTTTGGCGAACCATAGGAATCTGTTAGCAGGTGTCGCGCTGTGTCGTCTATCTCTAATTGAGACAGATTGCTAATTGAGTGCAGATGCAGGGTCTGCGGCACGGGCTTGGCGGCGTCGCATCGCCCGCCATCCGGCGGCGGCGGCAAGTGCTACGCCGCCTGTGACAGCGATGGTTCCTGCGGCATTCAAGGCCGCTGGAAGGCCAATCGCAGGGGCTCCCCATGCCGCCGCACCATATCCACCAAGGGCGACAGCGCCTGCAATCAGAAGGCTTACATAGATTTGCGCTGCCAGCCTGTCCGTGATCAGCCGGGCAGATGCTGCGGGACAAATCAGCATCGCGATCACAAGGATTGAACCAACGGCGTCAAAGGCTGCGACGACGGCGAGTGCGGCGGCGGTATTGATTGCCAGTTCGCTCACCCATGCAGGTAGGCCCAATGCCGCACCGTAGTCTGGGTCAAAGGCTGCCATCCGGATTTCCTTGAATGCAACGACCATGGCGATGGCCAGAACAGCAAGCACGGCTAACAGCATGGGGATCTCGCGGGGCAGGGCGGCCCATTGGGCGGGTTGAAGCGCCTCCTGCCACGATTGTGGGCCAATCCAGATCGCGGCTTCCAGGCTGCCGTAAAGCGCGTGTTCGATATCCAGATGGACGTTGGATGCATCAGCCAGTTCCAGCATGACGACGCCCAGGGCGAACAACATGGTGAGGACGACGCCCATCGCCGTTGCTGCATCGAGCCGACCGAGCCTGCGGATCAGCACAATCAACCCTGCTCCGGCGAGGGCTGCAACAAGCGCACCCAAGACCATGGACCAGGACTTGGTGTTGCCGGTCAGGATATAGCCGCCAACCACACCAGGAAGCACCATGTGAGATAGGGCGTCCCCCATCAGCGCCTGACGGCGGAGTACCAGGACATTACCAACCAAAGCTGCAGATAGAGCGGCGAGCAGTGCGACAAGCATTGCTGGGAAATCGAGCTGTAGGAACATCATGCCTCGCGCCGCTCTAACTCAGCGATGACGTCACGGGGAAGTAGATCATTGAGCGGCGTGAACGCGGCGGCGAGGAGACGGCCTGCATCTTCAGGCCGGTCTGCCAAATAGCGGTCGCGCAATTGCTCGTCGCGGAGCCACGCTTGGGCTGCTGCTTCGCCTGCAGGTGTGGAGGAGCCATCGCCATCTATCCAGCCGAGCGCCTGGGCCAATTTGGGGTCTGCCGGGCTGGCGCCTGCTGCAAGTTCCACAAGGATCTGGCGGCGGCGAAGCGCTTGACGCAGGCCCTGGCGCCGCAGGACAGCCGCGATAGCGCCGCGCTTAGGTGCGAACAGAAGGCTGAATAGGAATATCGCGCTCAGGATCAAAACGATGGCCGCCCCCGTGGGCGCATTTGGGAGTGCAGTGGACACCGCTCCGCCTGTATATGCCCCGGCGGCACCGATGATGGCGGCCAGTGCGGCAAGGCGTGGCAGGCGGTCGGTCCAGAACCGGGCAGCGGCGGCCGGCGTCACCAGGAGCGCTAGGATGAGCACGAGACCAACCGCGCGAAGGCCGGCGGCGATCAGCAGTAGCATCAGGCCCGTGATCATAAGGTCGAGGAACTTAACGGGCAGGCCCTGAGCAGCAGCGCCACCAGGATCAAAGGCGATTAGTGCGAATTCCTTGAAGAGCAGGGCCAATAAAACCAGGGCCATACTGCTAGCGATAGCCAAAACCCAAGCTTCGCTCTGATTGAGAGTTGCAGCTTGGCCGAGCAGGAAGGCGTTGAGGCCAGCTTGCCCTCCGGTTGGAAGGGCCTGGATCAAACTCAACAACGCCACGCCGAGGCCGAAGGATACACTGAGCGCTGCGGCTGTCGCTGCATCCTCACTAATGCGTGCGCCGTCTTTCAGGAGATGCGTGGCGCCTGCTGCAAGGGCGCCGGTTAATGCAGCACCCGTCAGCAAGAATGCAGTGTTACGCCCATCGCCTGTCAGCCAGAGACCAACGAGGAAGCCGATTGCGACACCGGGCAGCGTGGCATGGGCGACGGCGTCTGCCAGCAGTGGGCGGCGCTTCAGGATCATTAGCGCACCAATTGGCCCTGCGGCTGCGCCAAGGGCGGCTAACCCGGCCATCACAATGACAGAATTATAGCCGCCATTCAGTGTCAGCGCCGTCCAGAAGTTTTGCCAATAGTCCATTACGGATGACCTGGCAGGTTAGCCAATTGCGGCTGCCAGTTGGGGCGCTGCCAAGCGTCCGCCATAGGCCTTCTGTAGGTTTTCCGCCGTCATCACATCGGCCATGGGCCCAGCGGCGATGCGGCGGACGTTGATCATCAATGCATGATCGAAATATTCAGTCACGGTTTGGAGATCGTGGTGGACAACGATGGCTGTCTTGCCTGCCGAAGCAATCCGGCGAAGCAGGCTGACGATTGTGCGTTCGGTTGCGGCATCCACGCCGGCGAACGGTTCATCCATCAAATACAAGTCCGCGTCCTGGACCAGCGCGCGCGCTAGGAATACGCGCTGTTGCTGACCGCCCGAAAGCTGGCCGATCTGCCGGTCCGCGAAATCCGCCATACCCAGTTCCGCCAAGGCTGCCAGTGCTGCATCCCGATGCTTTTTGCGGACTGGGCGCAGCCAGCCGATGGATCGGTATAGGCCCATGGCGGTCACATCAAGCGCCGTTGCCGGAAATTCCCAATCAACACTTTCGCGTTGTGGTACATAAGCGATCCTGCGCCGTGCCTGGGCAATGGGCGCGCCAAAGGCTGCAACCCGGCCTGAGATTTTTGGTGTCAAACCAAGAGCGCCCTTTAGGAATGTTGATTTGCCAGCGCCATTTGGGCCGATAATGGCGACCAAGCTACCCTTTGGTGCAACATAGTCCACATTCCATAAAGCCGGCGCCCGGTCATAGGCGACCGTCAGACCGGAGACATCAAGCGTGCTGCCAGCCTCGACAGCGTCATGCACGGCTTCGGCATTTGCGACGGCGCGGATATCCGGGCTCATCCTGACGTATCCTTTAGTTGGCGAGCGTTGTTCAGCCGCCCGTTCAGCCCACGTTCTGGCGCGATGCCGCCAAGGGCGCGCACGACTGAGGTGGCGTTGTGGTCCAGCATGCCGACATATGCGCCTTCATAGGTTCCAGGCGGGCCCATTGCGTCGGAGAACAGCGCTGGGCCTTTCGTGACAGTGGCACCAAGCGCGCGGGCACCTTCAATTACGGCGTCTACCGCGCGGGCGGCCGTTGAGGTTTCGACGAATACAGCGGCGATGCGGCGGTCATGGATGATCTGCGCCATGTCCCTTATATGCGCGACGCCTGCTTCGCTTTCTGTGGAGATACCCTGAACCCCAAGCACTGTCATGCCATAGCGCTTGCCGAAATATCCAAATGCGTCATGGGCTGTCGCTAGAACGCGGGCGGACGAGGGGAGGGTCGCGACCTTGGCTTCAATATAAGCATCCACTGCGGCGATCTCAGCCAGGACGGCTGCTTGGTTCTGGGCGACGTTCGGCGCGCATGCGGGAAAGGCTTTGGCAGCAGCGGCAGCGCTGGCAGCCAAGGCTTCCGCCCAAAGGCGTGGGTCCATCCAGATATGCGGGTCTGGTACGACACCGCCCGTTAGAACAATCTTCGTCGGGTCCAGCAGTTCGCCCGCGTAGATAACTGGCTTGCGCGCGCTCAAGCGATCAAACATGTCTCGCATTTGGGCTTCGAGATTAAGGCCGTTCGCCATCAACCCGTCAGCTTGGAGCGCCTTAGCGACATCGCTGCGGGTCAACCGGTATAGGTGCGGATCGACGCCAGGGCCTAGCAAAACTTCCACAGTGGCGCAGTCGCCAAGAATGCGAGACATGGGTTCGCCGAGTTGGGCGATGGTCACCAGGATCATCGGTTTGGCGCTGGCTGTTGCTGGAATCGTGACGGAAGCCGCCAATAAGCAGCTTAGGATCAAGCGGCGCGCAAGGTTGCGCGAATGAGCAAGAATCTGGCGCATCCGTCCTCCAACACCCATAGAATATAGCGGTCCTAGGCTTGGGTGCAAGATTTACATAGAGAAAAATTTATAAAGATAAGGTTCATAAGTTAGCCAAAGCTAAAATATAGCTAAGCCTTGCAAAAATCTTTGGAACCTCGATATTGTTTCCCGCCGATGCAGAAGCAGGACAGTATGGCAGACCAAGATAAAGCGCCGCGCTCACCGCGAGATCGTTCCAGGCTGGGGGACCCAACCCGGCAGGCAGCAGGGTTTGACCGCATGCGCCAGGCGCGGCAGATGGAAATCGCTGAGGATTATGTCGAGCTGATCGCTGATTTGATTGCCGAGGAAGGCGAAGCTCGCGCGGTTGATCTGGCAGAACGGTTTGGTGTCAGCAACGCCACGGTCAACAAAACGCTGGCGCGACTTCAGCGTGAGGACCTTGTGCAAACCCGACCGTATCGATCAATCTTCCTAACCGACGCCGGTGCGGAAATGGCGAAGGCGTCCCGGCGCCGTCATCAGATCGTTTTGGGGTTCTTGCATGCTATCGGTGTCCCGGCCGAGGCGGCTGCGATTGATGCAGAGGGCATCGAACATCACGTTAGCGAAGAAACACTCGCGGTCTTTGAAAAGATCGCGAATCAAAAGGGTTAACGATAGTGGTGGGGCTGCTGGCGGTCCAAGAGCCGCAGAATTCTGCGAGAAAATAAATGTGACCATGGTTACAATCTGGAATTTGGGTTAATCTAAGTTACGGTAGGGGGCGTACTGAAGGACGAACACTTGGGGAGAGTCCGATGGCGCAGAACACATTTGATCTAACGACGCTCAATGGAACGAATGGCTTTGTTGTAGAGGGTGCCACGGCTGGCGATGACCTCGGGACAGCAGTTTCGATCTTTGGCGACTTCAACGGCGATGGGCTGGATGATCTTGTGGTCAGCGCGCCAGACGGAGATCCCGACAATCGCAGCGGCGCTGGCGAAGTTTATGTCGTTTTCGGTGGCGGGGTCGATGCAATCGTTGATCTCGGAAATCTCGACGGCGCGACATTCGTGCGCTTAGACGGTGTCGCGGCATTGGATTATGCGGGCCGAGAGCTCACCAGCCTAAATGCTGGCGGGGATTTCAATGGCGATGGTCTGGATGATCTGAGCCTCGGTGTTATAACAACAGACCCCAACGGCGTCGGCGCGGCCGGTGAGGCATATGTTGTGTTTGGCGCTAGCGGCGCTGGCCTTGCTGCACTCTCAGCAGGCGGCATTGGCTTTGACCTAAACGAATTGGACGGGTCAGAAGGTTTCGCGCTACCGGGCTCTGACACCAATGACGGCGTGAGTCAAAGCGTCAGCGGCGCTGGGGACGCGAACGGCGATGGCATAGACGACATGATCATCGGCGTCCGAAATACGTCGCCCGAAGGACGCGGCAACGCTGGCGAAGCATTTGTCGTTTTTGGCAGCACGACCCCGCAACCCGCCGAATTTGACTTACAGGCCCTGGATGGCGGTGATGGTTTCCGTTTGTTCGGTGGAAGCTCGGCAGTGAGCCCAATGTCACAGGAAGACCTTGCAGGACGCGCTGTAAGCTCCGGCGGGGATTTCAATGGCGACGGCTTTGCTGACTTGCTCGTTGGTGCCCCAGGTTATTCATTGGGAGACGGTATTGGGTACATTGTTTTCGGCAAAGCATCTGGCTTCCAGGCAACGCAGAATCTTGGCGAGTTAGACGGGACCGACGGCATTCGCTTCACCGGCGGTAACCGAGACAACATTGGCAGAACCATCAATTCCGTCGGCGATGTTAATGGCGATGGCTTTGATGACATCATCGTCTCAGTCCCTATCGCAAACTTCCAAGGCCGCCTTAACCAGGGTGCGCATTATGTCCTGTTCGGTCATGAGAATTTTGTCGGCGCATCAGTTGATCTTGACCTCTTGGACGCCAGCCAGGGCTTCCGGATCGATGGCGCCCAGGCGCAATTATTCGGCCAATCAAATGCGAGTGGCGGTGGCGATGTAAACGGCGATGGCTTTGATGACATCATCATCGGCGCCACGACAAGCAGAACTAACACTGTGCGCACAGGCGATGCGACGGTGGTGTTCGGCGCGGCTGACGCACCTGCCAACGCAGTTCTTGACTTGGTGGACTTGGACGCCTCGGAAGGCATCCTGATCAGTGGTCTAGCGCGATACGATTACACAGGCGCATCCGTTTCAATCAACGGCGATGTGAACGGCGATGGGTTAGCGGATATTGCAATTGGTGCACGCGGTGCGGCGAACCAATTCGGCGCTGGTGGGGCTGGTAAGGCGTTTGTGGTTTTTGGGTCAGACCCTAATGGCAATCTAACGACCCTTGGCGATAGCGGTGCCAATGACATTACAGGCGGCGGCCTTGCGGACGGTATTTTAGGCGCCGGCGGCGACGATATTCTGCGCGGTGGCGGTGGTGACGACATTCTGAATGGTGGCGATGGCGATGACATGGGTCTTGGCCATGACGGTGCCGACCAGATTTTCGGTAAAGATGGTGACGACATCCTGCGTGGTTTCGCGGGCGATGACCGTCTAAGCGGCGGCGATGGTGCCGATCTGTTGATGACGGATGACGGCGAAGATACCGTCTTTGGCGGTGCGGGCGACGACAGGATTGTATTGACGGCTGGCAATCTATCCGCTGGCGATCGCTTCGATGGCGGCGGCGGTGCAGACCAGTTGGAGCTTACGGGCGGAGGAATAGCGGACCTTTCAGCGCTTGCGTTATTCCAATCCATCGAAACGATCCAGCTCGATAACCTCGCCTATAACCTTACCGGCGGGGCTGGCGGCGAGACTATTACTGGTGGCTCCGCTGACGACACGCTCAACGGCGGCGGCGGCGATGATGTGCTGGCAGGTGGTCTTGGCCTTGATACCTTGGCTGGCGGAATAGGCGACGATTCATACCTGCTGACGGCACTAGGCGATGAGAATGACCTCATCACTGAATCCGCTGGCGAGGGCATAGATACAGTCACCACGGTCTTTGACTTTGACCTGCCGGAGAATTTCGAAAACCTAATCCTTAGCAGTGGCGCTGGTGCCAATGAGGGGAATGGGAATGCCGCCGATAACGTCATCACAGGTTCGCTCTTCAATGATTTGATACGCGGCCGGGACGGGGATGATGAGATAGTTGGGGGCGACGGTGTTGATACGCTGCTCGGCCAGAATGGCGATGATGAGCTGACGGGCGGGGCCGGGAATGACAAGCTGAACGGCGGGGCTGGCATCGACACGATGACTGGCGGCACCGGCAATGATCTCTACACCGTCGATAACTCAAGCGACGTGGTCACCGAGCAGACGGGCGAAGGCGCGTTGGACCGTGTGAACGTGCTGGCAGATTTCGTGAACCCGCTGGAGATCGAGTTCCTGGTCGGCAAGTTCGCAGCTGTTGGTCTGACGCTCACAGGGAATGACCAGGTCAACCGTATTACGGGTGCAAACAAAATCAATTCGCCCGATGCGATCTCCGGCGAGGTCGGCAATGACCGCTTGGTCGGACTGGTCGGTGATGATGTGCTGAATGGCGGGGCCGGGAATGACCGCATCTTCGGGAATTCCGGTGCGGACGTCATCAACGGCGGTATCGGAAACGATGTTGTCACCGGCCAACAGGGGGCCGATCAGTTTGTCGTGGGTGTGGATGAAGGACGGGATACCGTGACCGATTTCAATACTGCCGAGGATCAGGTCAATCTGGTCGCCCACAATTTCGCCGATTTCGCAGCTGTACTTGCGGCAACGACAGACATCAACGGCACACCCACCATCGCGCTCGGCGGCGCGAATATCGTGCGCTTGTCAGGCGTATTGGAAGCCGATCTCGCTGCGGATGATTTCATCCTGGTATAATCAGGCCAGCGATTTTCGCGATATACAGGAACTAACCGGGATTTCGATTGTTCGTTTGGTGCAAGCGCAAACTGTTGCGCCCATCAAATGAAGGGATACCCAAGTGTCAGAATCCGATAGCGTTTATCGCAAGATCGAAGTCGTCGGTTCGTCTTCTACTAGCATTGAAGACGCGATCCAAAATGCCATTAGCCGTGCTAACTCGACAATTGATCACGTTCAATGGTTCGAGATCACGCGGACAACAGGCCATGTTGTGGATGGGAAAGTCGGCCATTATCAAGTGCATATGCACATCGGCTTCCGGATGGAAGACGCTGACTGATTACGTTGCGCAATCAATGCAGAGCGGCGTTGCGGGATCGCTGATGAGGCGGGCCTTGGCGACCGCTTCGCCGCATTTCAGGCACCATCCATACTCGCCGTCTGCAATACGTTGCAGGGCTGAGCCAATGCGCAGGATTTCCTGATGTCGGCGCCGGTGTTGTTCTTGGGCCATGGCTTGGCCCTGCAGCGCATCCATCCGCGACAACCTGCCAACCCGCGTTTGGTCTAGTTCAACAGCAGCGCGGGCGCTGGATGTATCATCATCCAGCGCCCGCAAGTCTGCGCGTTTCGCTTCCAGCGCCGCCGCCTGACGGACGACAAACGCATCATTATAAGCGTGGTCGGTATCAGCCAGCTTGGCTCACCTCAGTTAGAGTTAACCTTGGCGCTCAACCATCATCTTCTTGATCTCAGCGATTGCTTTTGCTGGGTTCAAGCTTTTCGGGCACGTTTTTGTGCAGTTCATGATGGTGTGGCAGCGGTAGAGCCGGAAAGGGTCTTCCAGGTCATCCAGGCGTTCACCTTTGGCCTCATCCCGGGTATCCGCGAGCCAACGATAGGCTTGCAGTAGGATTGCAGGGCCGAGGTAGCGGTCACCGTTCCACCAATAGCTGGGGCAGGACGTTGAGCAGCAGAAGCACAGGATGCATTCCCAGAGGCCGTCCAATTTTTCTCGATCTTCCGGGCTCTGTAGGCGTTCACTATCGGGCGGTGGCGGAGAAACGGTTTTCAGCCACGGCTCGATAGAGGCGAGCTGTGCGTAGATCTGGCTTACATCTGGCACCAGGTCTTTGACCACCGGCATATGCGGCAGAGGATAGACTTTAACGTCGCCCTTCACTTCATCAATCGGCTTCAAGCAGGCCAACGTATTGGTGCCGTCAATGTTCATGGCGCAGGAGCCGCAGATGCCTTCACGGCAGGAGCGACGGAACGTGACGGTGCTGTCGACCTCATTCTTAATCTTGATGAGAGCGTCTAAAACCATCGGGCCGCAATCGTCGAGATCAAGCTCGAACGTATCGATTTCCGGGTTCTTGTCGTCATCCGGCGACCACCGGTAAACGCGGAAACCTTTGGTGCGAGATGCGCCCGAAGGTGCGTTGTGTTTCTTGCCTTCGCCGACTTTCGAGTTCTTCGGCAGGGTAAATTCAGCCATTGCTCTCTCCTCCTGCCTTAGTACACGCGCTCTTTCGGCTCGATATATTCGATATCGTCCGAAAGCGTGTAGGTGTGAACGGGGCGGTAATCGAGGCGGACTTTGTGCTTTTCGTCCACATAGGCCAGCGTGTGCTTCATCCACTCGCCGTCATCACGATCTGGGTAGTCTTCATGGGCATGGGCACCGCGGCTTTCGTGCCGTGCTTCCGCGCCAACGATGGTGACCAAGGCGCAGTCCATCAGGTTTTCAAGCTCAAGCGCCTCGACGAGATCCGAGTTCCAGACCAGTGAGCGGTCATTCACCTGGATATCCTCCAGCGCAGTTGCCTGTTCTTCCATCAACTTGACGCCTTCTTCCAGAACGGCAGAAGTGCGGAACACTGCTGCATTGTTCTGCATGGTGCGTTGCATGCCGTCGCGGATTTCCGCTGTCATGGTTGAGCCATTGGCATGGCGCAGGCGGTCCAGGCGGCTGAGCGCCAGTTCGTCTGCATTGGCTTGCAGGTCTGGCTGGGTGGCACCCGGCTTCAGGTTCTCACCACAGAAGATGCCTGCTGCGCGCCCGAACACCACCAAATCAAGCAGTGAGTTGGCACCCAAGCGGTTGGCACCATGGACGGACACGCTGGCGCATTCGCCAACGGCCATCAGGCCTTCAACGATGGCACCTGGATCGTCCGCCGTGGGACGGAGAACCTGTCCGTGATAGTTCGTTGGCACGCCGCCCATATTGTAATGGACGGTCGGGAGCACAGGGATCGGTTCTTTTGCAGCATCCACGCCTGCGAAAATCTTCGCGGTTTCGGTGATGCCCGGCAGGCGCTGATCCAGCACTTCTCTGCCTAAATGCTCCAAATGGAGATTGATATGGTCTGATCCGCTGCCAACACCGCGACCTTCGCGGATTTCGACGGTCATGGACCGGGCGACGACATCGCGGCTTGCGAGATCTTTCGCCGTTGGCGCATAGCGCTCCATGAAGCGTTCGCCTTCGGAGTTCGTCAGGTACCCGCCTTCGCCGCGCACACCTTCGGTGATCAGGCACCCAGCGCCGTAAATGCCGGTTGGGTGGAACTGCACGAATTCCATATCCTGGTTCGGCAGGCCTGCGCGCGCCGCCATGCCATTGCCGTCACCGGTGCAGGTATGGGCGGAAGTGCAGGAGAAGTATGAGCGGCCATAACCGCCCGTCGCCAGAATGACCTTCTGCGCTTTGAAGCGGTGCATCGTGCCGTCATCAAGGTTCCAGGCGACGACGCCACGGCACACACCTTCATCATCCATGATCAGATCAATGGCGAAGTATTCGATGAAGAATTCAGCGTTGTGGCGGAGGCTCTGCTGATAAAGCGTGTGCAGCAAGGCATGGCCGGTACGGTCAGCGGCAGCGGCAACGCGTTGCGCCGGCGTTTCACCGAAGTTCCGCATGTGGCCGCCGAACGGGCGCTGATAAATTTTGCCTTCTGGTGTGCGGCTAAACGGTAGGCCGTAGTGCTCCAGTTCAACAACCGAAGGCACAGCTTGGCGCACCATGTATTCAATGGCGTCCTGATCGCCCAGCCAATCCGACCCTTTGACGGTGTCGTACATGTGCCATTTCCAATTGTCTTCCGACATATTGGCGAGGCTGGCGGCGATCCCGCCCTGGGCCGCAACAGTGTGGCTGCGGGTTGGGAATACCTTCGTGACGCAAGCGGTGCTTAGGCCCGCTTGAACGCAGCCGAACGTCGCGCGAAGGCCAGCGCCACCAGCGCCCACAACAACTACGTCATAGGTATGGTCTACGATTTTATAAGATTCGGTCATCGATCAGCCTCCAACGGCGAGCTTGACGACGGAGAAAACTGCTGCCGCCCCAAAGAAAAAGGCGAGGCCCTTAACGAGCCAAATCGCAACAATTTTGCAGCCATGACTATGGATATAGTCCTCAATCACGACCTGCAAACCAAGTTGCGCGTGATGAAACCCTGCAATCAGCAAGCATGCTGTCAGCACGGCATTAAACGGTGAGGACATCCAGCCTTTGATGGTGGCTAGGTCCGCGCCCATTAGGCCGACCAAGCTGCACATGAACCAGAGAACCAAGGGAATGAGCGCTACGGCGGTCATTCTTTGGCCGAGCCAATGGTGTGTGCCTTCTTTGGCAGAACCAAGGCCGCGTACGCGGGCGAGTGGATTGATCATGTTCTGTCCTCCCCTATGCCAGCGCTGCAATCCAGATGATCAGCGTCAACGCAGCAGATGCGGCAACAACGATCAGCCCGGATTTATAAGCGTCTTCAAGTTCCAGCCCACGGCCCGTATCCCAAATCAGATGACGGATGCCGTTGCAGAGGTGGTACATCACTGAATAGCTGAACCCAGCAAAGATGATGTAGCCGACGAAGGAGCAAGCAAAGCCTTGGAAGCTTTCGAAATAGTCGCCCCCGGTCGCAGCGGCGACGAGCCACCAAGCGAGGTAGACCGCGCCGATTGCGGATGCGACGCCAGTGGCGCGGTGCAGGATCGACAGGATCGACGTCCATTCCGGACGATAGACCTGTAGATGTGGCGATAGCGGACGTTTGTCTGCTGCCATGACTCCCCCTCTATGGCTAAGCGCGACGAATCACCCGCGCGCGAACGGTAGCAAAATTACGGCGTAAGATATCTTGAAGAGGTCTATCCGTATAGTCCTAAGAAAGCACTGCGAGGAACGCTTAAAGGTAAGCGTCCGGCGCCCCTGCTCTTGACGGTTCAAATGGGCTGACAATTCCAGGGCAGGAGTTCGTCGATGCGATTGATCTTGTGGTCTGCGATGCGGCCAAGGACTTCAGCCAGCCAGGCCTGGGGATCGACACCGTTCA
>JBDQJI010000097.1:0-14083 GCA_040263875.1 Alphaproteobacteria bacterium | reverse complement strand
ATGATGACCACAACCAGTTCCGAAACCACCTCGCAGACTTTGTAAACGCCTACAACTTCGCACGCAGACTAAAAACCTTGAAAGGTCTCACCCCATTCGAATATGTCTGCAAAGTCTGGACTGAAGAGCCTGATCGGTTCAAAATAAATCCGACCCATCAATCTCCGGGACTAAACACATCGCTGCGACGCTTGGTCGGGATGGCCGACCTGATGATCAGCTCCTGTTCGATGACAGCCTTCATTGGGTCAAATCGCGGGATTTCGAGTTGGATCAGTCCCGTCTCATTCCGTTTTTGTCATTCGACAGCAATTGCTTTTACGGGCAGTGGGGGTTCTCCGAGGGGCTGCAACACGGACATTCATTCGAGAAAGTTCTAGAGTGCCCCAGCGCTGCGGGAATTCAGTCCGGTCTGGGCATTGCCTTGCTGAACGGGTTGCACTTGACCCCTGAAATTGAAGTGATCGAGGGCATGTTTCCGGCGCCCCCCCAACATCACTTTTGTGGCCCGGATCAATCCCAAAAGCCGGTCGGCGCCTGTGAAAGCTCTGGTCGAAGAGATTGCGCTTGAGTTCAAAAAACCAATGTGGTTGGGCGCGGCTGAGTAAGTTTCATTGCAAACATTCGCTTGGTAAGTGCTGAGGATAGCAATATCTGCACAGCTGACGATCCGGTCAGAAACGCATCTGCTCAGATCTACAATCTTAATCGCGCGTAGATTGCATGTGAAAACTGCCCGATAACGACCCAAACTGTGTGAAAACTGTGGACTTCGCATCACCGCGCCCGAATTCACCAAATTCTCTACCTCTCAGATCGAGCTGAGAGACGAAAACCGCTCCCAATTGGGCTGAGCAACGATGTATTGATCAGATCGAAGCGTTTTCACATAATCTGGAGCGTTATTGCCCCACAAACCACCAAGCACATCAGGTGGGCGTCACTCGAGCAGGCGGCATCCGGCGCTGATGCAGGCACACAGCGCGCGCTGTGTGCCTGCGCCATAGAGGCCATCAATGGTGCTCCGATAATGGCCGTTGGTTTTCAGCGCTGTCTGGTATTCCTTGACCCAATCTGCGCCGTCCAACCATGGCCAGCACATGCGCACGCGTGTCGATGAAGTCCAAATCGTTCGGCAAATTGGTCAGCGCTTGATCGACATTAAACAGGCCTCCGCATTGTGGCGGTCCCCATACTGGGCCATGGCAAGATTATTATAGGCCAAGGCATACTGGGGATCTAAGCGAATGGCCTGAAGGCCCTATCATCCCTCCAATCCAACGCCTCTTGCGCATGCAGTTGACATCAATCAGTTCCGGCATAAATACAGGTCTTTGAAGATCAAGGCATCGCTCGGAAAGATTGGCCAAGCCATGACCAAAAAACATCTCGATTTCGGGCGGCCATATGCCGGGCGCCGTGTGCTGGTGACTGGCCATACCGGCTTTAAAGGGGGCTGGCTGTCGCTGTGGCTGCAGCAACTGGGCGCCGAGGTCCATGGCATCGCGCTCCCACCGGCGACCGAGCCATCCTTGTTTGCAACGGCGCAGGTCGAGGGTGCCGTTAACAGCCGGACCCTCGATATCCGCAACGCCGAGGCAGTTCGGCAGGCCGTACAGGAAATCCGCCCGGAGATCGTGTTTCACCTTGCGGCACAGCCTCTCGTCCGGCTGTCCTACAGGGCGCCGCTGGAAACATTCGACACCAACGTGATGGGGACGGCGAACCTGTTAGATGCATGCTGCGATCAAGATGAGCTCAAAGGCATTCTCTGCATCACCACCGATAAGGTTTACGCCAATCAGGAATGGGCATGGCCGTATCGTGAGACGGACGCCATTGGCGGCAAGGACCCCTATAGCGCTTCCAAAGCTGCCATGGAGCACATCGTCGCCAGTTATCGGCACAGCTACTTCAAGGCTCCGTCCATTCCGCTGCTGACCGCCCGTGGCGGGAATGTCATTGGCGGCGGCGATTGGTCGGAGGACCGGCTGGTTCCCGATCTGATGCGGGCCGTGCTCGACCAGACGCCGCTCACAATTCGCAATCCGGCTTCAATCCGCCCCTGGCAGCATGTGCTCGGCCTTTGCCATGGGTATCTGCTGCTGATGGCCTGCGCCATGGCGGGAGATACGCCTGGGGACGGAGCTTGGAATTTTGGGCCGGAAGCAACCGATAACGTGACCGTCGCCTCGGTCCTGGAACGCTTTGCCGAGTCCGCCGTCGCCGCAGAAATCCGTTATGTCCCAACTGATGACAAGCCGGAGAGCGCGATTTTAACACTCGATAGTAGTAAGGCGCGCAGGGAACTAGGCTGGCGTCCAGCGCTGGACTTGAATGACGCAATCGACTGGACCGCCAGTTGGCATGCGGCGGCCGCGCGCAATGAGGACATGGGGCAGCTGACCATTAGTCAGATCGCAGCCTACACGGCACGTCTTGAGTCCGTTTGAGGCGGGCGTCATGCCGCTCCCTCACAGCAGAGTGGGTATCATCGGCGGTGGACGTTGGGCGCGCGTCATCGCAAGTGTTCTAGACCGTGTAGCGTCGCCTGAAATTGAGGTCGTCCTCTGTTCACCGAGCAATTCCAAGGGTTGGCAGGACTGGCTAGCAGCGAATCCGCCGCGCCGGGCTGTTACCATAGAACCGTCACTGCGGCAACTGCTCGACGATGTGTCGGTCACAGCGGTCTTCATTGCACGTGGCGCGCGCCATCACGCCGAAACTGCCATCAGCGCGCTTGAGGCCGGTAAGTCGGTGCTGATCGAGAAACCATTCGCCCTGAACATTGGTGAATGCAACGCCGTGGTCGCCGCCGCGGCTCGAAGCAAAGGCGACAGCGTCACCGGTCTGGTGTTCCTCCATGCTCAAAATCTCAAGCACTTCGCGGCGGCCTGCCAGGCGGCGGGGTCGGTGACCGAAATGACCATCACCTGGGCCGACTCCCAGGCGGAATTGCGTCATGGCGAGACCAAAGGCTACGACCAGTCCATCAATGTGCTCCAGGACGTATTCCCCCATATCTGGTCTCTGATCCGGCGCCTGATTCCAGCCGGCATGATGCAGGTTCATGCCGTCAAAACCGCCGATGGCGGCCGGGATGTGACGCTCAGCCTGATGGTCGGGACCTGTAGGGTCACGACGCGGATAGAGCGTGACAGCCGCACCCGTGTCCGACGGATTGTAGCCTCTGGCCCGCACGTCCAGGGCGCCCTGGATTTCGCAACGGAGCCTGGAGAGGCGCACCTGAATGGAGTTGATCTTGACGTCACAACCGGCTTTTCCAGCCCTCTTGGCGCCCAAATACTGGCGTTTCTAAGCGGTTCGGTCCTGCCGCTGACCCGGGTGCGCGCCGCGGCGGAAGCACTCAGGCTGACCGATGATGCGATTGTGCCGGTGCGCATTGCTCAAAAGCGAGCCGTCGCCGACGACTTGACCGCCGGCGGGCCGCCAACCCGCGGCGGCGCCTATGCGTTGCTGGAACTATATTTGGCGGCGCATCCGCTCGGCGCATCCACCATCACGGTAGCCGACCTGCGAACCGTGGCCGATCTGGGGGCCGAATTCAGCGATACTAGCATCCTACGCTTGATCAACCATAACCCAATGACTATAACTCGGTGAAAATCTGCTCCTAGAGCGTCAAGACTGTCGGCTCACCTGGCACGGGCAGTTGCTTCTAATCACCCCGTTTTAGATGCGATAAGGTTTTGTCGATGCATAGTCACAATGGAATGTCCTCGCTGCTACCGCTGATCTCGATCATTATTCCTGTCTTTAACGAAGAGGAAAATGTCGAGCGCGCCCATAAAGCGGTGCGGGCGGTGTTTGACAGCGTTAAGGATCGATACCGACTGGAATTGTTGTATTCCGACAATTGCAGCACCGACAATACCTTTGCTGTATTGGCAAAAGTCGCCGACTGCGACCCGGATGTAAAAGTTATCCGCCTCGCCCGGAATTTCGGGTTCCAACGATCCGTTCTGACAGCGTATCGCACTGTCTCCGGCGATGCGGCCGTGCAGCTCGACTGCGACTTGCAAGACCCGCCAGAACTCATCCTGGATTTCCTGCGCCTTTGGGAAGCCGGGCATGATGTCGTCGTTGGGATACGGCGAAAGCGCCAAGAAGCCCGCAGCCTTCGCCTGGCGCGGCGCCTCTTCTACCGGTTAGTGACGGCGATTTCCGATGATCAGATCATCAACGACGCTGGGGACTTCCGCTTGGTTGACCGCTCGGTAATCGAACGGCTCCGTCTTGTTCGGGACGCACGCCCCTACACGCGCGGGCTGATATCGGCACTGGCGGCGCGGCAGACGGGCGTTGTCTATGATCGGTCAGAACGGCAGTTCGGCGTCAGTAAGTTCCCCGTGCGACGGTTATTCGGTATAGCGATGGATGGAATCGTCAGCCATTCCATCGTGCCCCTGCGCATGGCCGTATGTCTAGGAGCGGCATCCTTCCTGATCGCCCTACTGCTCGTGGGTTACTACATTGTCAGCTATTTCACATCCGGCCAGACATGGCCTGCTGGTTTTGCTACACTGACCGTGCTGCTACTCGGCTCCATGGGCCTGAACGCCATGCTGATCGGTATTCAAGGCGAATATATCGGGCGCATCTACGACGAGGTCCGCATCCGCCCGCTGACAATCATCGAGCAGACAATCAATATCGAACAGCCGCCGGAAAGTAGCCCCCCGCAAACGGACAGTAGCCCATCATGAAGACTGTAATCCTTGCTGGCGGTCGTGGCACCCGCATCGCCGAAGGAAGCCATCTCCGCCCTAAGCCCATGGTCGAAATTGGCGGCATGCCAATTCTGTGGCACATCATGAAAAGCTATTCGGCCCACGGTATGAACGACTTCGTCATCTGCCTTGGCTATCGCGGCTACATGATCAAGGAATACTTCGCGAACTACGGCCTCCATGCTGCCGATGCCGTAACTTTCGACTACCGCGCTGGAAGCGTCGAGTACGAAAAAGGCGGGTCGGAGCCGTGGCGCATCACGCTGGTGGAAACTGGCCTCGATACGCAGACAGGCGGTCGTTTGCGGCAGATTCGGCCTTGGGTGAAGGATGAATCTGCATTCTGCATGACGTATGGCGACGGCCTTGCCGACGTCAATATCAGTGAGAGCATTGCCTTTCATCAGGCGCAAAAGCGTCTAGCGACGGTAACAACAGTGGCGCCGTCCGGACGGTTTGGCGTCATCCAGTTGGACGGTGATGCCGTGGAGAGCTTCACTGAGAAGCCGACCAGTGACGGCACCTGGATCAACGGCGGCTACTTCGTGCTGTCGCCCCAGGCTCTTGATCACATCGAAGACGATCACGCCGCCATCTGGGAGCGGCAGCCGATGCAATCGCTCGCGACAGCGGGCGAGCTGTCGGCCTATCTGCACCATGGTTTCTGGCAGCCGATGGATACCTTGCGCGAACGTGACCTGCTCGATGTGCTTTGGGACAGTGGACAAGCCCCGTGGAAAGTCTGGGAATGAGCGACAAGCCCGCCAAGGAGTACCGCGATGCCACGCCCGAAGCAGAATTCGACCGTCACGCCGACGGCTATTCCGAAGCCATCGACCAAGAGCTCAATTCCTATGGCGCCGATCATGAATTTTTCACACGCCATAAGGCGCGGCTGATTGAACGTCTACTGGCTACGCGCGGCCTCGACTCAGCTCAGATGGATCTGCTCGATGTCGGGTGTGGCGTTGGAAAAATCCACGCCCATCTTGGCCCCCGTTTCCGGTCTGTCTTCGGGGTCGATATTTCGGCCACCTCAATCGCGGAAGCGAGCGCCAGCTTCCCTGAGCATTCCTATGCGGTCTATGACGGCGATCGCCTGCCCGTCGCGGACGCAAGCGCCGATCTTTGCATCGCCATATGCGTGTTTCACCACGTACCGCCGCTCCAATGGGAAAGCCTCGCAGTGGAAATGCTAAGGGCGCTACGACCGGACGGCTTCGCGCTGGTGATCGAACACAATCCCTATAATCCCGTGACGCGACGGATTGTGAACTCTTGCCCCATGGACAAGAACGCCATTCTTTTGACCCGCCGTCAAACTGCACAGTTGTTCGAACCCCACGCTACTGACGTGATCAGTCGGTCCATCCTCTCTGTTCCGCCGCTGAATGGCTTCTGCATGTCGGTGGACAGCCTGTTCGGGTGCCTCCCCCTCGGTGCTCAGTATTATTGCCTCGCGAAAGCGCCGACCTCGACGAAACCCAATGCGCACGGCTAGGGAAATCACCGACACGCTCGCGGTCAGCGACAAGACATATGCGCAGGTCATCCGGTTTGCCATCATCGGCGCAATCAGCAGCGGCTTATATGTGGTGCTGGCCAGCGTATTGGGCGATGCCGTTGGCCTCAGGCCGGGACTGGCTGGCGCGGCGGCTTATATCAGCCTGCTGCCGGTGAATTTCCTAGCCCACAAACGTACGACGTTTCGGTCTCGGCAACCATTCTTGCAGGAAGTGAAGCGCTTCTTGAGTTTGCACGGCGCGACACTCGTCGTGTCCTCTGCCGTCATGGAGATTGGGATGACGCTGATGGGCTGGTCTTCCTGGGCAAGTGCGCTCGCTGTTGCGGTCCTGGCGCCGGCGATAAATTTCCTGGCAATGCGCTATTGGGTCTTCCGCCATACCCCCATGACAAGCGCCTGATGATAAAGGCTAACGGACCGTCGGCCGCTGTGTCTGATATGACGGCTATCCGACAAACAGCCGCGATGGTCTTCGGATGCGGGGTCTGCATCGCTCTGCTCTTGGCTGCGGCGCGTGCGCCAAACCTCGACATGACATCGGCGATCGTCGGGGCACTGACCTATGTTGCGGCCATCGTCGCCGCGCCCGCGCTTTTCCCCTACAACCGGGCCGGTCAAGCTGCGGCAACGCTCGCTGCCGCGTTACTGCCGCTCTTAGGCTATCTTTCGCCAATCGCGGCATTTAGCTTTGCCGTCAGCGTCGCCTGCATCGGCTTTGCCCGCATGATCCGCCACGTCGAACATGCGTCCAGCTCCGCGCGACCACGGGACCGCGCAGGCATCGCTCTGGCCGGCCTCGCCATCCTGTGGGGATGGTACATCTTCGCCTACCATCAAAGCGCCGACTACGCTTCCGCATTTACGTCAGAGCGGGCGTTGCTTGGCATTCTTCACCGCGACGCCTACTTCCACGCGGCCTTGACGGAGATGTTCACCCGATACGGCGTCATCAGCTTCGGCGCGGACACCCTACGGCCCTTCAATTATCATTTCGGCTTCCACATTTGGTTTGGCGGCTTCGTCAAATCGACAGGCGTTGAAGCGCTCCAAGCCTTACCAGCCGCCACCCAAATATTGCTGGCGCCCCTACTGCTACAAGCAGCACTTTTAGCCTCAAGGGTCTATTCTTGGCGGCTACGCCAATCATCCATTCCGTTTGCAGCCGCCGGCTTGCTTGTGTTCACCGTCATCGCCAACCGATGTGGTGTCGATAGCGAGTGGCACTCACAAAGCTGGTCATTGGGGCTCGCAGTCACTCTAATCGGGCTATCCGTGACCCCTGCGCTCAGGCAGCGACAAGGAGAGCATGCGTCTGGGCGCCTGTCGCTCGCAATTGGCGCCCTCGTCGTTTGCGCAGGATTAGCCGGATTAACGAAAGTCAGTTTAGGTCTATTTTTGCTTGGATATACCGGCTTCATTTGCCTTCGCGAATTCCGCCTTGGCTGGCCAACACTCGTTCTTGCTGTCGCCGGATTGGCGCTGCTGTTGCTGACCAAAATAGCCCTGCTATCCGAAGGCCATTCCATGGGGATCGTCTGGTTCAACTATCTCATGGACAGGTCAATCACCCACACCTTGGCGGAAATTCTATGTATCGGGCTAGCTTGGGCGCTTTGGCGCAAGGCCAAGGATAAGCATGCCCGCCGGTTTGAAATTGAAGCGCTGTTCCTGCTAGCCGCCATCGCCATCGCCGTGCCTAACATTGTCCTAATCGATGGCGGCAGCGGCCTCTATTTTCTCGACGTCATTCGCTGGTTTACGATTCCCTTGATCTTCGGCTGGCTGATCGACCGTCATGGGGGCGGTGATATCGCGCCTGACCGCCGCCCCATCGCCGCCGTTATGACGCTCGCGCTGATCCTTACGGCCGGGATGTCAGTCTTTTTGGAACGGCGGTTCGAGAAAAAGGTCTTGAACGCCACCAGAAGCTTTGCAAATGCCAATCTGAGCATCCTTCCGACGCAGCTACCCCAAAACCTCATGGATGAAGCACGGGCGACCCCCTATCTCCTAGGCGCCAACGTCGACCAAGCGATCCAATATGGCGATGGGCTCGCGCTCCGCCATGCACTCGTTTCGGCGTCCAAGCAGGAGGGCGACGCGGCGGTTGTCGCCATTCCCGAGCAATCGTCCTTCTGGAGCTGGCCAGAATCTTGTGCGTTGTCGCAAGGCTTTTGGGTGCCAGCCGTGGCGCGCTTACCTGTGGTCAATGTCGCCCCAACCGATGCGCCCCTCTGCGCCGAACGCCGGCAACGCTCAGCCTATCGTGCATTCGGATTTCTCGGTCAAACCATAGAGGGCGGCGTCCTGGCGCAGGCCTGCGACCGGGCCTTAACGGCAGGCTTTAATGTTGTCCTGGTGCTGCCGGAGCACCGCTCAAACGACGGGACGTTTGCCCTTGAACGGCGGCCCTGCGGCCCCTGACGCGCTTTGCTGTAGATCCAGGCATAGATGGTTTCGGTCGAGATCTGACCAAGGCCAATCTCGATCCCCTTGCCCAGACGCCCAGAGAATTGCTCGGGCGTCCAGCCTTCCGACAGGCAGGCCAACACATAGCCGCGCAGTTTCCCGTCTTTCTCCAGTCGGGCGGGGCGCTGGCGACGCAAAAGATACGCGCCTTCAGCGGGCACGGGGCGTTAGGCGCCGCTCTCCAGGGCCTTCCGCTTTAGCTCTCGGCTGATGGTTGAACCAGCCCGCCTAAGCGTCGCCGCTATGGCCCGGATGCTGAAGTCGCCGGCCTTTAGAGCGCCGTCCATTTAATCTGCAACATATCCAGCAGCCTTAAAGAAGTTGTGGCAGTCTTCTGGAGTGAAGAGGTCGCAGGCTTGTGCGACTGATTGAAACAAGGCATCGAATGTTCTTGCCTTAGCGCTGCGCAGATGGGCCTTCAGCTTGGCGTAGGCCATCTCGATTGGGTTCAGATCAGGACTGTAGGGCGGCAGAAAGAGTAGCCAGTTGCCTTGGGCTTTCAGACAGGCCTGGGCTCCAGCGGATTTGTGCGACGAGAGATTGTCGGCGATCACGATGTCGCCGGGCTGCAGGGTCGGGGCGAGTTGGGTTTCGATATAGGTATCGAATGCGGCGCTGTTCATCGGCCCGTCCAGCACCCAGGGTGCTGTCAATTCATCCACGCGCAGGCCTGCAATGAAGGTCTGGGTCCGCCAGTGCCCGAAGGGGGCGGTCGCCTCCAGTCTTGACCCGCGCACAGACCGGCCGCGCAGCCGGGTCATTTTGGTGGTGACGGCGGTCTCGTCGATGAACACCAGACGGTGCGGCTCAAGATGCATCCTCGGCATGCGCCAGCGCCGCCACGCGTATCGCGCGACGCGGACCTTCTTTCGCAGCCGCTCCGTCGCGATCAGGGATTTTTTATATGTGAAGCCAAGACGATGGACCAGGTGGCGGGACAGCATAGCTGGCGTCGCGCGCACCCCGTGCTCGGCCTCCAATGCATCGGACAGCTCCGGCATCGTAATGTCTGGCTTCGCCTCGACCCGCATTTTCAGCCAGTCCGAGACGGCGTCCAGCTTGCTGCGCCTCGGACGGCCCTGACGCGCCGCCGCCACCCCGCCAGTCCGCTTCTTGCGCTGAATGATCCTGACAGCGCTCGCCGCCGATATGCGCAGCCGTCGCGCTGTCTCCTGGCAGGACAGGCCCTCATCTACAAGCACCACGACACGGTCTCGAATATCCAAAAACAATGATTTGCCCATGATCCACCTCCAAAGAAGGTGAATCACAATTCCATTAATATGGGAATCCACGCCGATTCAGATTTTTAGGACGATGCTCTAGATGGCCGGGGCGGCGATGACGTTTTAGTCGGCGGTGCGGGCAATGATATCTACACCATTACCGATGTCGGCGATGTCGTAACGGAACTTGTTGGCGAAGGGACGGACCGGATTAACGCATTCGTTGATTTCACGAACCCAGACAATGTCGAACTGCTGGTAGGCAAATTTGCAAACGTGGGCCTTGCCCTGACCGGCAACGCGACCAAGGATCAAATCACTGGCGCCAATAAGATCAATTCCCCGGACACAATCTCTGGCGGGTTGGGCAATGACCGGGTGACGGGCCAACAGGGTGCCGATACTTTTGTTCATGGCGTTGGTGACGGACGCGACAAGATCACAGATTTCAACGTCACTGAAGATCTCTTGGATCTGACAGCCCATGGTTTCGCAAGTTTTGCAGCCGTCCAGGCGGAGATGAGCGATGAAAGTGGGGATGCATTGATCAACCTGACGGGTTCGGACTCCGTCATACTGCAGGGTATTGCCTCTGCCACGATTGGGATTGAGGACGTATTGATCTGACGGGCGTATCATTCGATCCTTCGCCCAAAATCGGCATATGCCAACCGCATTTGCTTGCTCCATGATCTGGCACTGCTCTAAGCTTTGAGTTGGAATGCGGTAAAGGTCGGCTGTCGCTGGCGAATGCCGAACATGGGGTGCCTCGATTATGCGTGCAGTGGGTTTGATGGTTCATGGCGGACCAGATGTGCTTCAGGTGGTGGATGTGCCGGACGTACAGGCTGGGCCTGGGCAAGTGCGGCTCCGTGTGCATGCAGCGGCGGTGAACCCGACCGATGCTATGGCGCGCAATGGCTCCAGGGCTGAAGCGCAAAAGAAGGACCCACCGCCTTACGTTCCTGGCATGGATGCGGCGGGCGTGGTTGATCAGGTGGGTGAGGGGGTCACGACGGGCGTCAAAGTGGGTGACCGCGTGATGGCCATGATTTGCCCGGACGGGACGCACGGTGCTTACCGTGAGCAGATTGTGCTGGATCAGCGCGCAGTCGCGGCAGCACCCGCTGAGACCAGCCATGTCGAAGCCTGCACCTTGCCGATGAATAGCCTGACCGCGCGGCTGTCGCTGAATAATCTTGGCCTGACGCCAGGGCAGACATTGGCTGTCACCGGCGGGCCAGGCGCTTATGGCGGCTATGTTATTCAGCTTGCGAAGACAGAGGGCCTCATTGTTATCGCGGACGCTGCGCCGAAGGATGAAGCGCTGCTGAAGCAGCTTGGCGCGGACATCATTATTCCGCGCAGTGATGATTTTGCAGGCACCGTGCGTCAGCATTTCCCCGATGGCGTTGATGGCTTGGCAGATGGGGCGCTCTTAAATGAGCAGGCAATTCCAGCAGTGAAAGACGGCGGCGCGTTTACGGCGATCCGTGGCTTCAAAGCGGAAGACGACGTGCGTGGCATCAAGTTTACCCAGACCTGGGTCCGCACCTATGACTGTGAGTACGAGAAGCTCGACCAACTTCGCGAATTGACGGATACAGGCAAACTCACCCTGCGCGTCGCGGGAACGGTAGCGCCGAAAGATGCTGCTATGGCTCACGCGGCCCTGGAAGCTGGCGGCAGTCGTGGTCGTTGGGTGATTGTGTTCGACGAAAACAACTAGGACGTAGCCGGATAAAATTTGACTGTACGGCTCATCAAAACGGCGCGTTGAATCCGAGCGCGCCCTAAAATTTTAGTCCGTGACCACGAGTTCACGGGGAAGCTTGAAGCGGATGGTCTCGTCGGCGACGCGGGTTTCTTCCACGGTGACATTAAACCGTGTGCGCGCTGCTTCAATCACTTCCTGCACCAATTGCTCCGGGGCCGACGCACCTGCGGAGAGGCCGACAGTTTGAACACTGTCGAACCAGGCCCAATCGATATCCGGTGCGCGGGCGATCAATCGGGCTTCTGCTGCGCCGGAAAGCTTTGCGACCTCAACCAGTCGGTTGGAGTTCGAAGAATTCGCAGCGCCCACGATCAGAAAGAGGTCTGTGTCCTTCGCGGCTGATTTGACCGCAGCTTGGCGATTGGTGGTCGCATAGCAGATATCCTCCTGCTTGGGCCCGGCGATATCGGGGAAGCGGCGGCTCAATGTGGCGATGATTTCGCTGGTGTCGTCCACTGAAAGTGTCGTCTGGCTGGCGAAAGCGAGGGACGCGCCTGCGGGCGGTGTCACAGTCTCAGCATCTTCGACAGTTTCTACTAGTGTCATCGCACCGTCAGGTAGTTGCCCCAGCGTGCCGATAACCTCCGGGTGTCCGGCATGGCCGATCAGCATGATATGCCGACCTTGGGCACTGTGGCGCTCTGCTTCGCGGTGGACTTTGCTGACAAGCGGGCAGGTGGCGTCCACATAAATCATGTTGCGCGCCTGGGCTTCGGCTGGAACCGACTTCGGCACGCCATGGGCGGAGAAAATTACCGGGCGATCCGGCGGGCATTCTTCAATCTCGTCCACGAAGACCGCGCCCATATCCGCCAACCTATCCACCACGAACCGGTTATGCACGATCTCATGGCGCACATAGACAGGTGCGCCCCAGCGCTCCAACGCGCGCTCAACAATTTCGATGGCGCGGTCAACGCCTGCACAGAAGCCACGAGGGCCAGCGAGGCGGATGGTCAATGGCGGCAGGTTAGCCATGGCGGGTGCGCTTTCAATGTGGGTCTTATTCAGGAAGTGGACGGGTTCTGATTGCGGCGTCGGCTCCCTAAATATAGGGTGCGCTCGTGGTTATCCAGGCTCGGGGGCTTTATGGAAACGCTTTCTAGGCGCAATCGTTGGGCTCATGGCCTGAAATGCGCGATTTTTATGTCTGCTATGGGGCTCGGCCTCGCGGCTTGTGGCGAATCGATCAATCCGTTTTCGAAGGATGTGATTGACGTTGGCTGCCCGGCTATCGGTGCATTGAAGGAAGCCGAGGAGCTGACCCGGTTACGCGATGGCCCTGGCCGTGACCTGACGGACGTGCGCTTTGAAGCGCGTATTGGCCGCACGGTCGGGAAATGCAAAGTCACCCAAAGCAAGCTTCTGGCGGAAGTAAACGCCGGGATCGAGCTGTTCGCCGAGCGTGGCCCTGCGCTGGACCGCGCAGTTGAGCCGCTGGAATATTTCATCGCCATTCAAGCGCCGAATGGTGAGATCGCGACCCGCCAATCCTTCACGGTGGACGTTGATTTCAGCAAAGGCCTGCAGGAAATCCGCAAGGTCGATTATTTGACCTTCGAAATCCCGAATGCCACCGCCGCAAATTTGCGTGGTTACAAGGTGTATTTCGGGATTCAGATGACCAAGCCTGAATGGGATTACGCGCTGCAAGCACGCAGTGGGCGGCGTTGAACAGGTCAATCACTCAGCCTGAATAATCAGCGTCACTAACTTTCTCGAACCATTCTGTACCACCGCCATTGTCATCGGTTTCTGACATGGCTAAGTGCGTGAAGATGCGGTCTGGCGCTGCGCCGTGCCAATGGCGGACATTCGGCGGAATGATGGCTGTATCGCCAGGGCAGAGTTCCACAACCGGCTCCCCTTCGATCTGCACACGGCCAACGCCGTAGACGACCCAAAGTGTTTGTCCGACGGGATGTTGGTGCCATGCAGTGCGCGCGCCCGGCGTAAAGGTGACGTTCGTTGCCCGCATCCGGGAAGGCGCTTCGCCTACCACAACAGCATCCTGGTAGACTGTGCCGGTGAACATCTCTGCTGGGGCTTGCTTGGTGCCGCGGTCTTCAGCACGGTGGAGTTTGAGCTTCAAGGGATCGCCTCCTGAATATATGTGTAACGCAATGCTACACTCAGAAGGCGGCGCGTATAGGCCTAAATCTTGGCGAAACGCTGGATCATCCGGGGCAACCAGCTGCGGAAAACCAACGGGGCGTCTGTTACTGCAAGGCAGATGCAGGGGCCGTTTGGGCCAGATACAGGGGTGTGATCCACTGTTTCATCGGCGACCTCGATATCGCCTGCGTGAAATTCTTCATCACCATCGGCAAAGCTT
>JBDQJI010000096.1:0-14488 GCA_040263875.1 Alphaproteobacteria bacterium | reverse complement strand
TCCAACACCTCGGCCTCCCCATTTACCCAATTAAACCAGCCCAAAAGCCAACCCAACCAAACAAACAAAAAGACCAGATGCAGACGACCAAACGCCGACCACGTCTCCCCTCTCAGTCTTATTCTCTATGTCCAAAAACAAACCCCGACGGTTTGTGGCCGCCGGAGTGAGGGGGGTTCTACTGGGCGTTCAGCAGACTGTCAACGCGCTTATCGAAGATTCTTTTCAGTTTTTTCGATGCACCAGAACACGCCCTCGAAAACCCCTGTGAAACAGCCATTTCCGCCGTCAAAAAACTTGCCTGCGGCAAACTGACGAGTGAACTTTAACCGCTGACGTTAACCATACGATATGACGAAAGAATTACATCAGACACTTCACGCCGCAAATAGTTGACACGCGACTCGCGTATCGGCATTTTCGTGCCAGTTCTGCGTAACAGAGTTTAAAGACTGCGCGCGCAAGATCATTGGACGTCCTGCGATCAGCCGGAAGTCTGCATAAGGTTTCACAGCGCGGCCTAACGAAAGTTCGGCCCGTCACGAGAAAGGGAATGATTGCTTGCATATGCCTAGCAAGCGCGACCTAAGCCGCTGGTTCGCCAGTGACCGTCGCCAACGCCCTGCATATATACGCGTTATGCGCCGCAGCTGGCCCTTGCTTATTGTAGTGGGCCTAAGCTTCGCTGGCGCTGGCGCAGCCTATACGGCTGTTTCGCCAATGCAGGCCCCTGACCGTAAATTCGCCAAGCCTGCCAGCCTCGTCACAGCGGCTGAGCCGCCACCCGCACCTGTTATCCCTGGCGCAGTGCGCTTGCCGTCTGACCCTCTTGCGGGCGGTGGCCCGCTCGAAGCGGAAGCACAGATTGTTTCCGGCGACACGCTGTCCGCCGTCCTTCAGCGCTCTGGTGTTGGTGGGGACGAAGCAGCAAGGGCCATTCAGTCTCTCCGTAAGGTCTATGACCCACGCACACTCCGGGACGGCCAAGCCGTATCGATTCGCTTGGCCTCAGAAGTGTCCGAAGGCGCACCTGGGCGGTTGCTCGGTATGCAACTGGTCAAAAGCTATGACCGGATTGCTGGCGTTGGCCGCACACTTGATGGCGGCTTTGCATCCTATGAAATTCTGAAACCACTGACACAACAGCGCGCACGGGGTGCCGGCAAGATCACCAGCAGCCTGTTCGTAGATGGTGTTGCAGCGGACGTTCCGGTGAAGGCAATGGCCTCCTTCATCCGCCTGTTCAGCTTCGATGTTGATTTCCAGCGCGATATCAAACCGGGCGACCGCTTTGATATTATGTATGACCGGTTCGTCGATCGTGACGGCTCCGTCGTTCACTCCGGTGATATTCTCTATGCGGCGCTCACGATCTCCGGCAAGACAATGAAGCTTTTCCGCCACGAGTTCGCGAATGGCCGAGTAAAGTATTTCAACGAGCAAGGCCGCGGCAACAAGAAGGCGCTGCTACGGACGCCGATTGACGGCGCGCGCATCTCCTCCGGGTTTGGCCGTCGTCGGCATCCGATCCTGAAATATTCCAAAATGCATAAGGGCGTTGATTTCGCAGCCCCCTCTGGAACGCCAATCAAAGCTGCGGGTGATGGTGTCATCGCGAAATCGGGATGGAATGGCGGATACGGCCGTTACATTCGTATCAAACATGACAAGACCTATCAGACTGCCTATGCCCATCTTCGCCGCATCGCCAAAGGCATCAAGCCGGGCAAGCGGGTAAAACAAGGGCAGGTCATTGGCTATGTTGGCTCCAGTGGACGCTCAACCGGCGCGCATCTGCACTATGAGATCCTGAAAAACTCTAAGCAGGTGAACCCACGCCGGGTCCGGTTCCAAAGTGCTGAGGCGCTGCGCGGCAAGGAGATGAAGCGCTTCAAGCAGTTCCGGGATAAGATTAACCGGTCGCTGAAGACTTCTGGCAAACCAGACTTGGTGGCCCAAACCCAGCGCTAATCTGAGAGGCAGATTAGGATGCTTGTGCGTTTTCTAGGCGCATGGAGACGGCAGCACCCGAAAGCGCCATGGCTGCGAGCAACAGCAAGCCCGCTTCGAGGCTGAACGCACTGACGGCACCGACACCTGCGCCAATCACCACCAGCAGTACGCCGATGACGGTGTTTGATACGGCAACATATTCAGCCTTTGCATCGCCACCAGCGATATCTACGATCTGTGTTTTCCGGCCAATACGAACGCCTGAATGGCCAATGTTCAGCACGAACAATGCTGCTGCGAACGGTAATACGCCGGTTGCGTAGCCCGGTGCCAATGTCACCAAGGCCAGGACTGCAAACCCAAGCAATCCGCTGATCAGCGCGCCAATCGCCATGGTCGCCCGGCTCGACCGGTCCGCCAGCATGCCCCAGAATGAGCCGCTGAGCGCGCCAGCGAGGCCAGATGCCAGCAGTAGCCATCCAAGATTATCCAAAGCCTGCCCGCCACTGCGCTGCGCCAACGCAACGTATAATGGGCCGGAAAGAGCAGTCGCCGTCATCAGCGCCCGGGCAAGAATGAAGCGCTGTAACTCAGCGTCACCAAGGATCAGCCTGATTTGATCCCGGGCGATATCTTTGATGCCGCGACCGCCATCCGTGGCACCATCGTGCTCATTTACTGTCAGAAAAATCAGGGCACCGGCGATCCAGCTAGCCCCTGCCGCAGCGAGAAGTGCCAGTAGCAACCAATCCGGCCGCGCCGCCTCCGGGCTCAAGGCGAGGTAGAGGCCAACGCCAGATGCAATCACACCAGCCGCACTGGCCGCATAGCCGCCCACACGCCCGCGGCGCCCCTTATCGACTGTCTTGCCGAGCGTATCCTTCCAAGCAATGGAGGCGACGCCGCGCGCCAGGCTGAATAGCGTCACCAGCGCAATGATCGCCCACCCAGCGGCATGTCCTTTCATCCCGCCATAGGCGACCCCGGCCATGGCGATCACAGCCAAGCCCTGGATTAATGCTGCATAGACCCAGAAATACTTCCGCTTAGCGAACCGGCGGATCACGCCGCCGACAATCACTTGAGGCAGTAAAGCCAAGGACTCGCGGATAGGCACGATCATCGCTGTCAGGAATGCAGGCGCACCAAGTGCCCCCATCAGCCAAGGCATCACGACTTTAGGATCCGCCAACGCATCGCCGGCCTTGCTGCCAATATGGGCGAGCGTCACACGGACGAGATTACGCGGCTCTTCCCGACATTGTGAATCCGGGATGTCGCGGCAAAGCCGGTCATCTTCAACATCAGCCGCGAGGCCGAACATGCTTTCTGTCAGAGCCATGATCGGCCTCGCCTTTACGGACTAAAGTCCCTTAGCCAGAAGCTCGGCAATGCGCTTGGAGTAGAGGGCAGGATCAAGCGGCGCTTCGCCAGCGGCGATACGCGCCTGATCCAGCATCACATGGGCATAGGCATCGACATTCTCCGCCGATCCCACGTCTGTCATGCCAGTACTTAATGCCCGGATGAGCGCATGACCGGCGTTCAGTTCCAAAATCCGTGGTGCCTGCATGGCTGGTTCACCGTGGCGCTGCATCATGCGTGCCAGGTTGAGATCCATGTCGCCGGCGTCTGCAACGAGGCAAACAGGGCTTTCCGTCAGGCGTTTGGAGATGCGAACGTCTTTGACAGCCTCACCGAGCGCCAGCTTGAACTGCGCGATCAGCGGCGCGATATCGCCGGGCGGTGGTACGTCTTCCTCTGCCGCATCTTCCAGCGGAATTTCATCCAGCTCAGCACCGCCTTGGGTGACGGAGGCGAACATCTTGTCGTCATAGAGGCCAACCATATTGGGCCAGAAATCATCAACCGGATCGTCCAGCAACAACACTTCGACGCCCCGCGCCTTGAAGCCCTCAAGCTGTGGGCTGGAGCGTAAATCCTGTCCCGCCTCGCCCGTGAGATAATAGATCTGCGACTGACCATCTTTCATCCTGCCAATATAGTCATCCAGGCTGACAGAGCTTTCACCAGCGGTCGTTTTGAAGCGGCAAAGCTTCAACAGATCATCACGGTTCTCCGAATCCTCATAAACGCCCTCTTTCAGAACAGCGCCGAAGTTCTCCCAGAACACGGCATAACCGTCCGCGTCTTTCTCTGCCGCTGTGGTTAGGTCTTTCAGCACGCGGCTGATGACGCCATTGCGGATTTGGCGAAGCACCGCATTCCGCTGCAGCATTTCACGACTGACATTGAGCGGCAGATCTTCGGAATCGATCACACCAACCAAGAAGCGCAAATACCCCGGCAGCAGTTCTTCCGCTTCATCCGTAATGAAAACACGGCGGACATACAGCTTCACACGGCTTTTGCGCTCGGGGTCAAACAAGTTAAATGGGCGCGTTGAAGGCACATAGAGCAAGCCCGCATATTCCAGCGTGCCTTCAGCCTTCCAGTGCAGAGTGCGCCAGGGGCCATCACCCATACCGCCGACATGGGCGTAGAATTCCTTGTGCTGGTCTTCTGTCGCCTCACTGCGTTGCGCAGTCCAGAGCGCGCGGCCGGCATTGGCCTGCTCGCCAACTTCCTCAGCAGTGTCAGACAAATGCACAGGAATCGGGATGTGGTCCGAATAGGACTTGATGATGCTCTGCAGGCGGAATGTTTCCAGGAACTCCCCCTCATCCTCTTTCAGGCTAAGGATGATGTCCGTGCCGCGTCCTGCTTTTTCAGCGGGCTCAACGGTGTATGCACCCTCGCCGTCAGACCGCCAGAGCCATGCGTCGGTCTCCCCAGCCTTTCGGGTACGCGCTTCGACCATGTCCGCGACCATAAATGTGGAATAGAAGCCGATGCCGAACTGACCAATGATATGCGCGTCCGTCCCACCGCCTGCTTCCAAAGTGGCCAGGAAGTCTGCAGCGCCCGATTTTGCGATGGCACCCAGATACTTGATCAGATCATCCCGATTCATCCCGATGCCGTTATCGGAAATGATCAGTTTGCGATTGTCTTTATCAATCCGCACCTGGATGGCGAAGTCTGCGCCTTCTTCCAGCAGGTCAGGTTGGGACAGCCCGGCATAGCGCAAGCGGTCACAGGCGTCCGACGCGTTGGAAATGAGCTCACGCAGGAAAATTTCTTTGTCGGAATAAACGGAGTGCGCCATCAGGCGCAGCAAGCGGCCTACTTCGGCTTCAAACTTCATGGTTTCAGCGGTCGAATCGGTCATTGTTATCCTCAGCTCCAAAGCAGCCCAAATGAGATCGTAACGATATTGGCGATGCATGCACGTGGTTCAAGCCTCGCTTTTAGCAGCTAGTCTGCTAGTTTCATAAACAGGATACTTCCTTTCCGGCACCGAGAGGGCAGTCCCGCACTATGGACCGCGCCGACCTTAATGGCCGACACGATATTGGTTCCGCCGATGGCTCCAATGAAACGGAGACAATGGCGGAAGCTTTTGGCCCGCCGATAGGCCGCCGTGCACCGCCTGGCGGGCGTATTCTGGCCGTGCTTGGCCCGACCAATACCGGCAAAACATTCTTCGCTATGGAACGGATGCTGGCGCACAAGACCGGCATGATTGGGTTCCCGCTCCGCCTGCTCGCACGTGAAAACTATGACCGGGCGGTGACCTTGAAGGGCGCAGACAAGGTCGCACTCATCACCGGTGAGGAAAAGATTGCACCGCCGAACGCGCAATATTGGATATGCACCGTTGAAGCGATGCCGCTCGATCTGGCCGTGGACTTCCTGGCGGTTGATGAAATTCAAATGGCATCGGACCCAGAACGCGGCCGCGTATTCACAGAACGCCTGCTGAATGCGCGCGGGCAAACCGAAACCGTATTTTTGGGCGCTGAAACCGCACGCACCCTGGTCTGCGCACTGGCGCCCAGGGTGGAAGTGCTAACCCGGCCTCGGCTTTCGCAGCTGACATATTCTGGATACCGGAAGATTTCACGCCTGCCACGCCGGTCCGCCGTCGTCGCCTTCTCTATTAGCGAGGTCTACCGGCTGGCAGAATTGGCGCGTCGGCAACGGGGTGGGGCGGCAGTGGTGATGGGTGCCCTGAGCCCTCGCGCACGAAATGCCCAAGTGGCAATGTATCAAGCCGGTGAGGTTGATTACCTGATCGCGACAGACGCCATTGGCATGGGCCTAAACATGGATGTCAGCCATGTGGCTTTTGCCGGATTGTCGAAATTTGACGGCCAACGCCCGCGCCGCCTGCTTCCATCAGAAATTGGTCAGATCGCAGGCCGCGCCGGGCGCTCTATGCGGGACGGCACATTTGGGCCAACGGGAGAGCTTGGTGCCTTTGACCCGGACGTGATCGAGCGCGTTGAAGAGCATCGCTTTCAAACGCTGAAGCGCTTCTATTGGCGGAATGAGAAACTGAACTTCAATACGGCAGCCGCCCTTAAACAAAGTTTGGAACAACCGCCACCCTCCCGCTTGCTCGCCCGCGGCCGGGAAGGTGATGACGTCCAAGCTTTGGCCGCACTCATGCGAGACGATGATGTGGCAGCGAAGGCCAAAGGCCGCAATGCCGTATCGATGCTCTGGGATGTTTGCCAAATTCCGGATTTCCGTAAAACGCTAACCGACAGCCACGCCAGGCTGCTCAGCGAAATTTATCTCCGCCTGCTCGCCCACGACCGGCTGGACCCAATGTGGGCCGAGACGCACATTGAGCGGCTGGACCGGCCTGATGGCGACATTGATTTACTTATGGCCCGGATCGCCAATGTTCGGGTATGGACTTACATAAGCCACCGCGCCGGGTGGCTTGACGCAACACACGGGTTTCAAGAGCGCGCACGGTCCATTGAAGACAGCCTGTCTGACGCGCTGCATGAACGCCTGACCCAGCGCTTCGTTGACCGCCGGTCGGCCACATTGGTGCGCAAACTGGCGGATGGGTCAGAATTCTTGGGCGGCGTCGATGATGATGGCGTTGTCGTGGTTGAGGGCGATGCCGTTGGCCGCCTCACCGGGTTCCGCTTCGTCGCAGATGGCTTCGGTGATTTTGCTGAAGACAAACGCGCTATCGAGAATGCCGCCGCCAGAGTAATCACCGCGGCCATCCCAGCCCGTGTCGCGCGCTTTTTGGAAGCACCCGATGACGCACTGACGCTAGATGATGAAGGCCGCCTGCAATGGGAAGGTGGTGCCATCGCGCGCTTGAAAGCCGGGCGACAATTGCGCCTGCCAGAAATTGACCTATTGGCTGCAGATGCGCTTGAAGGCCGCCACCGCGATGATGTTGAAGCACGCTGCGCACGTTGGCTTGCAGCTTGGCTCGCGCGCGCCTTAGCGCCACTTGATAAATTGGCAGCGCTGGAACTTTCGCCACCGGCGCGTGGCCTCGCCTTTCAGCTGATCGAAGCTTTGGGCTTCGTCGCGCGCTGCGAAGCTTCGCAGCAAATCGACGGCTTGACCAAGGCTGACCGCAAAGCCTTAGCGGACGCAGGATTCCGTATCGGACGCTTCGCCATCTGGGCGCCGGTGCTGATGCGTGGGCGCGCACTGAAGGCCAGGCGTTTGCTATGGCGGCTCAACGGCGGGGTGGATTTCCGGCCCTCAAAACGGGCGCTCGCCCTTACCAAACCTAAAGATGTGGGTGAATTCTCGGCCCTCGCATTGCATGGTTTTGTCGCCATAGGTCCGCAGATGATCAGGGCTGAAGCTGCAGAACGGCTGGCCGCTACCGCTTATGCGCGTGCAGCGAAAGGGCCCTTCCCGGTGGATGACGCCCTAGCAGCAACAGTCAAGTTGACCGCCACAGAGATGCCGCAGGTGCTAGACGCAATTGGGTTCCGCGCCGTGAAACAGGCAGAGGGCGAGACGCTCTATCGGCGTGGCCCATACCGGGACAAGACCAAAAAACCCAATGCCACCAAGCCGAAACGCAAACCAAAGCCACCCCAGAAACTGCCGCCGATCCAAAAGGACAGCCCCTTCGCCGCTTTGAAAGCGCTCACCCTTGGCTAACGGGGACGATGGCGCGCAGCGGTTGGACGCCTGGCTTTGGCGCACCCGCTTCTTCAAGACCCGGGCGCTCGCGACAGCGATTGTGAGCAAAGGCCGCGTTCGCATAAACGGAGAGCGCGTTAAGAAGGCCAGCCGTCTCGTTCGCCCCGGTGATATTTTGACATTCCCCCAAGGGAATGCGATCCGCGTTATCCGCGTGCTCGCACCGGCAAAACGGCGAGGGTCCGCGCCGGAAGCGCAGACACACTATGAACCCGTTGAAGATGATTCCGTTTTTGAAGACCCTGATGGCTGAGTCCGCAGCCCGCCCTGCCCACATCCTTCCGCTGATCATCCTCTTCCAATTCGCCTGCACGACCATTTGGTTCGCCGGAAATGCGGTGATGGCGGATTTGCAGCAGGATTGGCACTTGCCTGAGGGCAGCCTTGGCTATGTGACGTCTGCGGTGCAAGTCGGCTTTATCATTGGCACGCTGAATTTCGCTGTTCTGGCCATCGCGGACCGATTCTCCCCACGCAAAGTCTTTTTCGCCTGCGCACTTGCTGGAGGCGGCGCGAGCATGGGCATTGCCCTCATCCCAGAAAGCTTTGAAGGGCTACTCCTGCTGCGCTTCTTAACCGGATTCTTTTTGGCTGGGATCTATCCAGTCGGCATGAAGATCGCGACCGGCTGGTTTGCAGAAGGCTTAGGCAGGGCGCTTGGGTATCTTGTCGGCGCGCTAGTCCTCGGCACTGCGCTGCCACATCTACTTCGTGCCCTTGGAGCAGACCTGCCGTGGGAATATGTGATTGTCAGTGTTTCAGTTCTCGCCATCGCAGGTGGGGCGATGATGATATTATTCGTGCCGGATGGGCCACATTTGCCCGCCGCATCGCCGTTCAACCAAGGTTCATTGCGGGCTGCATTCCAGGTGCCGGGCTTCCGCGCCTCTGCCTTCGGGTATTTCGGGCATATGTGGGAATTATATGCGTTCTGGGCCTTCGCGCCCGTCTGGTTGGCAGCATACGCGATACATAGTGGCGCTGCGCTCAATATTCCGCTCTGGTCATTCATCATTATCGCCATCGGCTTTTTTGGATGCGCCATTGGCGGATATCTATCGACCCGCTTCGGCAGCGCCAAGGTCGCCAGCGCCCAACTAGCCGTTTCCGGGCTATGCTGCCTCGCATCACCGATAGCATTCATGCTGAACCCGGCGCTTGGGCTGGCGTTCATGCTGCTTTGGGGCATCACCGTAATTGGCGATTCCCCACAATTCTCAGCATTGAACGCTGTCACCGCCCCCAAAGCCTATGTCGGTTCCGCCCTCACCATCGCCAACTGCATCGGCTTCTCGATCACTGTCGTCAGCATCCAATTGCTAAGTACGCTGGCTGAGATTGTAGGCCCGCAATATTTGTTCCTTGCACTCGCCCCAGGGCCAATTCTCGGGCTCCTGGCGCTCCGTCCGTTGCTTCGAAATTCACGGCGCCCATTGTGAAGCAAAGACAGCACCTGTAAATCTGGCCTCTGACCTCACAGAAAGAATGCCCAGCCCATGTCCATCAAGATCGCCATCGTGCCTGTAACGCCACTGCAGCAAAACTGCTCTATCATCTGGTGCGAAGAGACGATGAATGCGGCGATTGTGGACCCCGGGGGTGATCCAGACGTCATCGCCTCTGCCGTGGAGCAGACTGGCGTCACTGTGGGAAAAGTTTTGCTGACCCATGGTCATGTGGACCACGCCGCGGCTGCGACAGAGGTAGCCGAGAATTTCAAGGTCAAAATTGAAGGCCCGACGGAAGCGGATATTCCGCTGCTGCAATCCCTCGGTGAGCATGGTGCAAAATACGGCATCCAAGGTCGGCCTTGTAATCCAGATAGATGGCTCGCCCATGGCGATACGGTCACTATCGGCAAGCTTTCGTTTAAGGTCCGCCACTGCCCCGGCCACACCCAAGGGCATGTGATCTTCCTGTATGAGCCACAAAAGATTGCGATTGTAGGCGATGTTATTTTCCAGGGTTCGATTGGTCGGACAGACCTGCCCGGCGGCAATCATGATCAGCTGTTGGAATCAATCCGTGACCAAGTGCTGACACTGGATGACGAATGGAATTTCCTACCGGGCCATGGTCCGACGTCCAGTATTGGCGAAGAACGGCGGTCAAACCCGTTCCTGCAGGGGCTTTAACGCCCCAAATCCATGCGCTTGCATTTGCTCAATATAAGGCGCTCGCACAGGAGCAAATCTGCTGCTAGACTTAAGCCTGAAACTATCGGGCTTGGAGACTCGGACTAAGCGAGTTAGCCTAAGCCTATACCGGATTTTACCCACCACGCGCACTTGAGGGACAGTCTATGTACGCACCCAACTTTGCGGCGCCGCAGTCTATTGACGACGCGGTCCGTATGCTCGACGCCGATGGCGCTAAACCGCTTTCCGGCGGCACCGATCTCATTGTTCAGATGCGGTCTGGCCGTAACCGTCCGGATCACATTGTTGATCTAAAGAGGGTTCCTGGCCTGCTTGGCATTAAAGCCGAAGGCGCTGGCTTCCGCGTTGGCGCAGCCACACCTGGCGCTGCACTTGGCGAGGACAAAGCGCTTGTTGCAGCGTATCCCGGCATTGTTGAGGGTGCCGAGCTGATCGGCTCCACCCAGGTACAAGGCCGTGCGAGCCTCGCTGGCAATCTGTGCAACGCCTCCCCGGCTGCGGACAGTGTTCCGGCCATGGCGGCTTGCGGAGTGACGGCTGTTGTCGTTGGCCCGAATGGCGAACGTGAAGTCGCAGTTCAGGATATTCCTGCCAGCCCAGGCAAAACCAGCCTTGCCAAAGGCGAGTTCGTCAAAGAATTCGTGCTGCCAGCGCTGCCTGCCAAGTCTGGCGACGCCTATCTCCGCTTCATTCCACGCACCGAAATGGACATCGCTGTCGTTGGCGCCGGCGTTCAAATCGTACTGGCGGATGACGGCACGGTCGCCAAAGCCAGTGTATGGCTCGGCGCAGTCGCCCCGACCATTGTGGAAGTCGACGCATCCTGCCTTGTCGGCACGAAGCTTGATGACGCCGCAATGGCGAAACTTGATGCAGCGGCCCAGTCCGTCTGCAACCCAATCGACGATAAGCGCGGCACCATTGAGTACCGCACAAAAGTCGCTGGCGTGATGGCGCGCCGGACGGCTGAAATTGCATTCAAACGCGCGGGAGCCCGTTAAGACATGGCCAAAATCCACGTAACGACCAAAATCAACGGTGAAGACGCAGAATTCCTGTGTGAGCCACAACAGACAATGCTCGACGTCCTGCGCGACGAGCTGAGCCTGACCGGTTCAAAAGAAGGCTGCGGCTCTGGTGACTGCGGTGCTTGCTCGATCATTGTCGACGGGCGCCTTGTATGCTCCTGCCTGATGTTCGGCGCAGAAGCCAGCGGTACGGAGATCACCACGATCGAAGGCATTGCCAACGGCGACACGCTGCATCCGCTGCAGCAGAAGTTCCTTGAGCATGCAGCCCTGCAGTGCGGCTTCTGCACACCAGGCGTTCTGGTTGCTTCCAAGGCATTGCTTGACGCCAACCCAAGCCCGACAGAAGAGCAGGCCCGCTACTGGCTCGCCGGCAACCTCTGCCGCTGCACAGGCTACGACAAAATCATCGAAGCAGTCATGGACGCAGCTGCTGAAATGCGTGGGGAGTAATCACCTACCATGAATTACCTCGGCAAAGACGTACAGCTTAAGGTCGTCGGCACACGTCCGATCCGGCCTGACGGCGTTGAAAAAGTGAACGGGCGCGCTGCATTTGGCGCGGACGTCGCGGTTTCCGGCATGATCCACGCGAAGGTCGTGCGCAGCCCGCACGCCCACGCGCGGATCAAATCCATCGACACCTCAAAGGCGGAAGCCGTTAAGGGTGTGAGCGCAGTCATCACCGGCGCTGATCTGCCGGACATCCCGAGCGAAGAAGCATTTGTTGGCGAAGGTCCAGCGAACTTCCGCGAGATGTCCCACAATGTCATCGCCCGGGATAAAGTGCTGTATGACGGCCATGCTGTCGCTGCCGTCGCTGCAACCTCTGCCGCAATTGCAGAAGAAGCAGCGCGTCTTGTCGAGGTCGAATACGAAGTGCTGCCGCACGTTATCAGTGTCGAAGAAGCGATGGCTGATGGCGCGCCGGTTCTGCACGACGATATGTTTACCCAGGGCGTCGATCCGAAGCCAACGAAAGCGTCAAATGTTGCTAAACGCGTTGAGTTCAAGCTCGGCGACAGCAATGCTGCGTTTGCTAAAGCCGATGTGATTGTTGAACGGCAGTACAAGACCCAGCCTGTGCATCAGGCCTATATTGAGCCGCACGCCTGCGTCGTCTCCTACAATCCTGATGGTCAGGCGCAAATCTGGTGCTCCAGCCAGGGCCAGTTCATGGTTCGCGCGTTCTGCGCCAAATTGCTCGGCATGGATATCGCTTCCATCCGCGTTATGCCGCTGGAAATTGGCGGCGGATTTGGCGGCAAGACCCTTGTGTATCTTGAGCCTCTGGCACTTGCTCTCTCCAAGAAGAGCGGCCGTCCAGTCAAGATGGTTATGAGCCGTGAGGAAGTATTCCGTGGTTCCGGCCCAACATCCGGCGGCACGATTAACGTTAAAATCGGTGCCACCAAGAATGGCCGCATCGTCGCGGCCGAGTGCGAAACAATCCTGCAAGCAGGCGCTTTCCCGGGCTCCCCGGTTGGCCCTGCCTGCATGACAGCCTTCGCCTGCTACGATCTCGCGGATGTCACGGCCTTTGGGTATGACGTTGTGTCAAACCGCCCGAAAGTCGCGGCCTACCGTGCGCCGGGCGCACCGATTTCCACATTCGCTGTTGAAAGCGCTGTGGATGAACTCGCGCAGAAGCTCGGCATGGACCCAGGTGAACTCCGCCTGATTAATGCTGCGAAGGATGAAACCAAAGCTGCATATGGCCCAACGCTGAAGAACATCGGCTTCGTTGAAACGCTGGAAGCAGCGGTTGCGTCGCAGCACTACACGTCAGACCTTGGCGAAGCGCCCAAGGGCAAGCGCCGTGGTCGCGGCATTGCTTCTGGCTTCTGGTTCAACATCGGCGGCGAATCTTCTGGCGCTACCTACGTCAATGAAGATGGCACCGTCACCGTTGTTTCTGGCAACCCAGACATCGGTGGCAGCCGTGCTTCAATGGGCATGATGGCCGCTGAAGTGCTTGGCATTGAGGTGGAGCGCGTGCGCACCATCGTTGGCGATACAGCATCTGTCGGCTACTCATTCCTAACGGGCGGCAGCCGCGTGACATTCGCAACAGGCATGGCCGTAACTCAGTCTGCGGAAGAGGTTCGTGATGACCTTTGCCGCCGTGCTGCGCTCATCTGGGAAATTGACGTAGACGCCGTTGAATGGCGGGATGGCCATGCGCATCCGGCTGGCGAGAATGCGGGTAAGTTTGATCCGCTGTCGCTGTCTGATATCGCGGCCAAGTCTGGCCGGACCGGTGGCCCGATTGCCGCCAAGTCCTCAATCAACGCCCAAGGCGCTGGTCCAGGCTACGCCACGCATATCTGTGATGTTGAGGTTGATGAGGAAACCGGCCACGTCGCCGTACTCCGCTATACCGCAGTGCAGGATGTCGGCAAGGCAATCCACCCGGCTTACGTTGAAGGCCAGATGCAGGGCGGTGCCGTCCAAGGCATTGGCTGGGCGCTCAACGAAGAATATATCTACAACAAGGACGGTCGCCTCGATAATCCGGGCTTCCTCGATTATCGCGTGCCGGTCGCATCTGACCTGCCGATGATTGAAACGGTCCTGATCGAAGTGCCGAACCCACGCCATCCGTTTGGTGCAAAGGGCGTTGGCGAAGTACCGATCGTGCCACCAATGGCCGCTGTCGCGAACGCAATCAGCAATGCCACGGGCCTGCGTATGCCAAACCTGCCAATGTCCCCGCCGCACGTTCGTGCAGCACTGGATGCGGCTAAGGCCTAGTATACCGGTCCAATTGGGCTAGATTTGAGGGCGGTGGTGCTTCGGTATCACCGCCCTTTTTCGTTTCTGCAGGAAAACAGCCATGGCGACCGTCAATGTCTCAAACCAGATGTGCCGCCCCTTCGTCGGCGATGCCAAGGTGCTCGAGCTTGAGGTGGACACCGTGCGCGCACTCATCAATGAATTAGAGCGCCGCTTTCCAGGCCTAGGCCCGCAGGTAGAAGAAAGCATGGCCGTCGCCATTGATGGCGTGATCGTGCAAGACACGTATCTAGAACCAATCGGCCCGGACAGTGAAGTCTTCTTAATCCCTAAAATCGCAGGTGGTTAGGGCTACAGCATCTCCAACTGCGCGCCCGGCGCTGGCGGTGGGAACGCACCATCCAGCGCTGCCAGAACGTCATCTGCTACCTCGGTGAATTCCGGAGCGAAGTGCAACACCGCGGGCAGATTTGGTATCTGTCTGATGCACAACGTGAAACGGTGTCGCCATGTCGAACTATACGCATCTCACGCCCAGCGAGAGAGATCAGATCGCTGCCTTGAAGGGCG
>JBDQJI010000095.1:0-14815 GCA_040263875.1 Alphaproteobacteria bacterium | reverse complement strand
TGGTGTACCAAGCCAGCACTTCCATCTCTACCTGAAGGAGTGCGAATGGCGCTTCAATCACAGGCCCACCGAAAACCTCTTGAAAGTATTACGCAAGTGGGCAAACCTCTGAACAGAAACCCTTAGCTAGGCCAGCCCCTTGATTTGAATTAGGGCAATTGAAACTGGAATTCTGGTTATTCTGCCGGATCGGGAAATGAGGCGGGCAGTAGCCAGCAATGAGCTTTTCAGAATTACTTGCTATTCAATTGCCGCTTGGGTTGATAATCCTGGTTTTTATTCTGTTTGAAATCAAACAGATGCTCGCCGATTTTGTTTTGCAGAACAGTTGGTTGGCTGGCACCATTGGCAATGCATTGCACGATCCATGCATCCTTTACGCTGGCGATTGCGCTTGTCATCAATCCGTCCCTCTGGTGGCTGGCCTTTGTCGATTTCGTCGTGCATTTTTCCATCGATTTTGCCAAAGCCCGTATTGGTCTTGCGACTGGGTGGACGCCGGAACGCCAAAGCTTCTGGTCCCTGTTCGGCGCAGACCAAGCCTGTCACTCCTTGACTCATCTGGTGTTGTCGCTTTTGCTCATTGCGGCGTAGCGAACGCTCAAATGCTCTGTTATACTTTGTATGACAAAGTGCGAGGAGCTATATGCAATGGCGAGTTCAACAGTAAGCCTGCGTTTGGATGACGACACACAGGCGCGCCTGAAAGCATTGGGCGAGACCCGGGACCGAACACCTCACTACCTGATGAAAGAAGCCGTTGACCGCTACCTTGAAGCTGAGGAAGCAGACGCCGCTGAATACAAGCTGACGATGGAGCGTTGGCGCCACTATGAGATTACGGGTGAATATGTTGATGATGCTGATGTTTCAGCATGGGTCAATGAAGTCTGTGCCGCTGCTGGCGTCAACCGGAAGGGATGATAGAACTTCGCTGGACGAGAGCAGCTCTCCAGGATATTCAGCTGCTGCATGAGTTTATTGGGATGCATAATCAAAAAGCTGCGGCGCGTGCAGTTGATTTGATCTATTCCGCAGCTGAATCACTAAAGTCTTTTCCGCAAAAAGGCCGTCCCTATGCTGCGGATATCACTTTCCGTGAAATCATCGTTCCGTTTGGCGATGGCGGATATATAATTCGTTACCGTCAAACTGATGGTGGTATTTTAGTCGTTCGCGTCTGGCATGGCCGTAAGGATCGATAGCGGGCCGCCTAAAACTCTATCCCAATCTGCGCTTTCACGCCGGAGCGGAACGGGTGTTTCACTTGGGTCATTTCCGTGACCAAGTCTGCTGCTTCAATAAGCTGTTCTTTGGCGTTTCTACCTGTGACGACTGCGTGTTGCATAGGCGGCCGGCCGGCGAGGCCGGCAAGCACATCGTCTAGCTCCAGATAATCGTAGCGCAGCACGATATTAAGCTCATCGAGGATGACCATGTCATAGCTCGGGTCGCTCAACATGCGCTTGCCTTCTTCCCACGCTTGGCGGGCGGCGCGAATATCGCGGGCGCGGTCTTGGGTGTCCCAGGTAAAGCCTTCGCCCATGGCCTTGATTTCAATTTGCGGCTCGAACCGGCGTAAGGCCTCACGCTCACCAGTTTCCCACACACCTTTCACGAACTGAATGACACCAACCCGTTTGTCGCGGCCAAGGGCGCGGAGCGCTAGCCCAAAGGCGGCAGTGGACTTGCCTTTGCCTTTGCCGGTGTGGACGATCAGCAAGCCTTTTTCGATGGTCTTGGTCGCCAGCATTTTATCCCGGGCTGCTTTGCGTTTGCGGGATTTTTCGTCAGCGCGGGTATTGGCTTCTGTGTCGTCTGGATTGGGCGGGCGTTTGGCGTCAGTCATTGGGCGCTCCTGATGTCTTGCAGCGTTTCATAGCGTGAGTTGCGTCGTGGTCGCCAGAGATCGCGGTCGATGGCTTCCTGGAAGCGGGCGGCCATTTCAGCCAGGGCCGCCGGGTTTTCGCGCTTAATGAAAGCGCGGACTTCTGTGTCTTCCAGATAGGCCTGGAATAAGGCGTCGAAGTGTTGTGGGCCGACGGCATTGGTCGTCGCTGCGAAGCCAAACAGGTAATCGACCGTCGCAGCCATCTCAAAGGCACCTTTGTAGCCGTGCCGCATGACGCCCCTGATCCAGCGTGGATTGGCAGCGCGGCCATGGACGACGCGGCCAAGCTCTTCCTCCAACGAACGGGCTTTTGGCTGCTCCGGAAGGCTGTGATCCATGTGATAAATGGCTGGTGCTTCACCACGTGCAGCTTCAATTGCAGCGGCGGCCCCGCCCTCAAACTGGAAATAATCATCACTATCGAGCAGATCATGCTCGCGGTTGTCCTGATTTTGCACGACGCCTTCGGTCTGCTTCAGCCGTTGCTCCAGGGCTTCGCCTGCTGCCTCACCTTCGCCGCCGCAGTATGCGTAGCCGCCCCATGTACGCCAGAGCACCGCCAAGTCTTCCCGGCTGTTCCAATGGCCCGATTGCATAGGCGCTTGCAGGCCAGCACCATATGCCCCCGGCATTGCGCCAAACACACGCCATGAGGCCCGGCGGGTTGCTTGTTTGGACAGAGCGCCTGCCGCTTGCAGCCTTGCGGCCTCCTCTGCGACGGCGGCGGCGACCGGGTTTTGGTCAAACGGTTCGTCCAGTGCGGCTACTGTGCGGACGGCCTGATCGAACAATGCGATCTGCGATGGAAAGGCGTCTCGGAACAGGCCGGAGACGCGCAGTGTCACGTCCACGCGTGGGCGGCCAAGGGCGGACAGCGGTATAGGCTTTATGCCAGTTACGCGACCGCTTACTGGGTCCCATTCAGGCTGCACACCAAGCAGGGCCAGCGCTTGCGCCAAGTCATCCCCGCCAGTGCGCATATTGGCCGTACCCCAACAGGTGACCAGCAATGCTTTCGGCCAGTCGCCATGATCTTGCACAAAGCGTTCAACCAGCATAGCGGCGGAGCGGTGGCCCAGGGTCCAAGCCGTTGAGGTGGGTAGGGCGCGGGGGTCGAGCGAGAAAAAGTTTCGCCCCGTTGGCAGCACATCTGGGCGGCCACGCGTTGGGGCACCAGCGGGGCCGGGTTCGATGAAGCGGCCATCCAGTGCGGCCAGTAGGCCAGTGGCTTCGGCTGAACCTGATGCATCGATGGCAGGTGCCAGCACGGCTTCAACATTTTCAAGCACGGCGATGGTTGCGGGCCAGTTTGGGGCTGGATGAACCGTGCCCGCAATCAGCGCGTTGGATAAAGCATCCAGTCGCTCAACCGCGTCAGCGACGGTACGCCAAGGCCGTTCAATCTGTTGCGCTAGGATATTCGGGCGCGGGCCTGACCATATGGCGGCTGGGTCGGCCGTCAGCGGATCCTCGCCAAGTGCGAGATCCTCGCCAAGCGCGCGCAATATGGAGATATCGGATGGGGCTAGCCCCCGTGGCGCGCGGGCGAGGGCAGAGATCAGACCTGTCCGTTCTGCCCCTCCAGGGGACTTACCGAATATGTGCAAGCCATCCCGGATCTGTAGCAGTTTGATGTCGCAGAGCGCTGCGTCCAGTTTAGATACGGCGGCGGCGTCATCATCGTCGTCGGTCACTTGGGCGTCTGCATCAAGCCCTGCGTCTGCTGCGAGGTCTCGGATTTTGTCGGCGATGGGTTTCAAGCGGCGGCGGTCCATGCCGGCGGCGGCGAAATATTCATCCGCCAATGCTTCAATCTGGCCAAGCCTACCTTCCGCACCAGCACGCGCCATTGGCGGGGTGAGGTGGTCAATGATGACAGCGGCGGACCGGCGTTTTGCCTGGGCACCCTCGCCCGGATCGTTCACGATAAACGGATAAATATGTGGAACGGTGCCGAATACGGCCTCTGGGAAGCAGGCAGCAGAGAGCGCTAGAGCTTTCCCCGGCAGCCATTCCATATTGCCATGCTTGCCGAAGTGGATGGCTGCATGGGCGCCAAACGCTTCCCGCAGCCAGATATAAAACGCCAGGTAGCCATGGGGCGGCGGTAGGGCTGGGTCGTGGTGGGTTTCGTCTGGGTCCAGCTCATATCCACGGCTTGGCTGCACGCCAACGGAGGCATTACCGTAGCGATGGAAATTGACCCTGAACGCGCCTGTGGAGGCGTCAAATAATGGATCATTCTCCGGCTGTCCCCAGCGCGCCTCAATTTTGGCACGGGCCTCCTCGGGGATGGCGTTATATGCGGTGAGATATGTGGCCAGCGGCAGTCGTGCGGGCGGAACTTCCGCCAGCGCAGCCATCAAGCCAACGCTGTCTGCTGGGGCATCTGAAACCGCATAACCAGCATCGCTCAATTCAGCGAGCGCGCGGGCAACGCTGGCTGGTGTGTCGAGGCCGACACCATTGGCAACACGTCCGGCCTGCACTGGATAATTGGCGACGACGATGGCGATGCGCCTGTCAGCGACCCGCGTTTCCCGCAACGTCGCCCATGCGCGTGCCAGCTTAGCAACGAATTGGGCGCGGTCTGGCAAGGGTTCATAGTGGGAGATCGGGCATTCGACCAAGTCATCTGCTTGCGGGACTGATTTGAATGACACTGCCCGGGTCAAGATGCGGCCATCCAATTCAGGCAGCGCTACATGCATGGCAACGTCACGGGGACCAAGCCCTTGAGCGCTTTCACGCCATGCCGCTTCCGCGCCGCCTGAGAATACGATTTGTAAAACCGGCGCATTGGCCTGATCTAGCGGGGAGGATTGGTCTGCGCCACTGCTCTGCCGGGTCGCAAACCCCAAGCCGCATAGGATCGCTGCTGGTGGGGTGCGGGCAAAGGTTTCGGCGAGGAAGGCCTGACTTTCCGGGTCCTTTAAGCCTGCGAGATATATCGGTTGTGGCGCAAGGCCGGCATCGTTGAGGGCCTCTGCCAAGGCATCTACCGCTGCTGTGTTCCCGGCGGCGACATGGGCGCGATAGAAGAGGATGGGGACGATGGGGCGGGTTTGTTCAGGCCTGCTGATATCCCCCCTCACCCTGATGGCGGGCTGGTACAAACCTGCCCGCGGTAAAGCTTCCGGTGCAGCGGGCGTACCGTCAGCCAGCCCTGCCTGCCCAGCCATAGTTTCAACCAATGCCTCAGCGTTCGCCGGGCCGCCTTCCTTCAAATATCCCCAAAGCCGATCCCAGTCGGCGTCCGATACGGTGGAGAGCGCTTTTAATTCACCGTCTGGCTTTTCGTCGCCAGGTAGGAAGGCGATTGCCGCACCGGTTGCATTGGCCAACGCGGAAAGCTGGTCCACGCCATAGCTCCAGTATCCGCGCCCACCAAGCAAGCGCACGACGATCACGCAGGCGGCGTCGCCCATGCGGTCGATATATGTATCGACGGATAGATTATGGGCGAGCGCCATCAGGTTGGCCGCGCGAAGTGCGGGCCAATCGGCATCGGTACCCGTCAGCCGTCGCTGGGCACCCGCAACCAGCGCCAAGTCCGTATCCGCGGCAGACAGGAACAGCAGCGGCGCCGGCGTCTGACCAAGGTCTACGGCAGCATCTGGATCGTCCTCCGGCGGGCCGGCGGACAGTAGTAAGTGCATTACTGAGCCTCACCACCAAGGATCGCTGCGGCGCGGGCTTCATCGAAACCATGCAGGCCAATCACGACAATTCGGCTGGCGCGTGCCTCATTATTCTGCCAGGGCCGGTCATAATGAACGGCGACCCGGCGGCCTGCCGCTTGCGCTTGCAACCGCATTGGCTTGCCAGCCACATCCGCGAAACCCTTGACGCGGAGAACATCTGGCAGTTCCGCCAATAACGCCTCAATCCTGCCTTTCAGAACATCAGGCGTATCGAGGGCGGTTGGGAGCGCGACCGTGATGCTTTCGAAGTCATCATGCTCGTGGTCGTCTTCGTGGTCATGGTGGGATGGGCGGGCGGCTACATCATCCTCAACACCGACACCAAGACCAAGTGCTACGGCAGGGTCAATCACCCCCATGGCCGTGCGAGCTAGGCGGGGCGCGCGGCCACGGGCCGCGGCGGTGATCGCGGCTTCAGCGCGGGTGAGCGATGCCTCATCGGCCAGGTCAGTCTTGTTGACAAGCACGATGTCCGCAGAAGCCATCTGATCTTCAAACAATTCCGCCAGGGGTGCATCATGGTCGAGTGATGGGTCGGCAGCGCGTTGGGCGTCGACGGCGCCGACGTCCCAAGCAAATGTCCCGGCTGCAACGGCGGGCGCGTCAGCGACGGCAACGACAGCGTCTACGGTCGTGCGGCTACGGACTTCTGGCCATTGGAATGCCTGCAGCAGCGGCTTTGGCAGCGCCAGTCCAGATGTTTCGATGATGATGTGATCGGGCGGGTTTGGGCGGTTGATCAGCGCCTGCATGGCGGGCAGGAAATCATCCGCAACCGTGCAGCAAATGCAACCGTTCGCCAGTTCGATCATATCTTCGGCTTCGCAATCGGGAATGGCGCAGGCCAGCGCTTCGCCATCCACGCCCATATCGCCAAATTCGTTCACCAGAAACGCGAGCCGTTTGCCCTTGGCGTTGGTCGCAAGATGCGCCAGGAGCGTTGATTTTCCAGCGCCAAGGAAGCCAGTAACAACGGTGACGGGGATTTTTTGTGGCAGGCTCATGATGGGTCCTTAAAGGAAAGCGGCAGTCCGGCCGCTAGAAAAACAACGTGGCCAGCAATTTCGGCCATGGCTTGGTTCAGGCGCCCGGATTCGTCCCGGAAGCGACGGGCGAGGGCGTTCATTGGCACGATGCCAAGGCCAACTTCATTGGCCACTAGAACAATTGGGTGTTTTGCGCTGATGAAGCCGTTGATCAGCGCATCGGTTTCGGCAGCGGTGTCTCGTTCGTGCTCCATCAGGTTCGAGAGCCAGAGCGTGAGGCAATCAACGAGAATGGGAGCGTCAGCTTTAGCGATAATGTCCGCAATGGCGACGGGTTCTTCAACCGTCCGCCAATTATCGCCACGCCTGGATTGGTGCAGGTCGATCCGCGCCCGCATTTCGGCGTCGCGCACTTCGGCGGTGGCCAGATAGACGCCGCCGCCTGCAGCTTCCACGAGCCGTTCAGCATGGCGGCTTTTGCCGGACCGCGCGCCGCCAAGCACAAGCGTGACCTTGGGCGGATTACGCGCCCAGATCGCCGGTTCGGCCCAATTCACGACAGAAAACCCGTCACAGGCTTATCGCTCCCATAGCCGCGCCCGCCGCACGGCCTCATCGGTGATGCACTCCGGTAGGTTTCCTGGCTCCGGCTCTGCCTGACCCGCCTTCCCAGCCTAAGCGAGGCCAGTGGCAGAATGGATCAGACGCTTCAACCGATACAGTCGCGGGGGCGGCGCTGGCGTCAAACCAGCTTCCCTCTTCCGGTGCGCGTATTCCGTGACCATACTTCAAGCGAACGCTGAATGCTATCTATCAGGAGCGCCCTATGGCCCCAAAAGTCGGATATCTATTACCCACCCGCGAAGCCGTGATGGAGGACAGACCGGACGCCCAACCCCTGTTGGCTTTGGCAGAGCAAGCGGAAGGCCTTGGATATGATTCCGTGTGGATCGGCGATTCCGTCCTCGCCCGTCCCCGCCATGAACCGTTGACCATGCTGGCTGCTGTAGCGGGGCGGACGAAGCATGTGCAATTGGGAACGGCTGTATTGCTGCCGGTGTTGCGCAATCCAGTGCTGCTAGCACATCAGGCAGCGACGTTGGACCAGGCAAGTGATGGGCGCTTGATCCTGGGTATCGGCATTGCGACGGACGTTCCCAACATCCGGGCTGAGTTCGCGGCCTGCGGCGTGCCGTTCGAAAAGCGCGTGGGGCGGATGCTGGAGGGCCTGCAATTGGCCCGCGCGCTCTGGTCTGGTGAGCCGGTCACGTGGTCCGGGCGTTGGGAGGTCTCCGAGAGCACGCTTGGTCCAGAACCTGTGCAGAAGGGCGGCCCGCCGATTTGGGCCGGTGGGTCTGTCACACCTGCGCTCAAACGCATCGCCCGGCACTTTGACGGCTGGTTCCCAATCGACACGCCCCCGGCCAAGTGGGCTGAGCGGCGCCAGGAAATTGATGCGCTGGCGGTGGCGGAAGGCCGTGACCCAGCCGGAATTGCGGGTGCGCTCTATCTCACGCTCTCAATTGGTGAGGATGAAGCGAAAGCCGGTGAGCGGCTCGATGCGTTTCTGGGAAGCTATTATGGTGCCCGCCCAGATGTGCTGAAGAAGCGCCAAGCCTGTTACGCTGGCCCGGCTGCAGGTGCTGCAAAGCTCATGCAAGCATACGCAGATGCTGGCGTAGCGCACTTCTGCCTCCGCTTCGCTGGCGACCATGAAAGATCACTGGAGACATTTGCCAAGGTCAGGCAGGACTTGGGCTGGTAGGGGCTTGCGCTGCCTTCCTTGGGTCTAGACAGGCTCTGCGACGAAGACTGGAATCTTGCGGTCCGTCTTGGCCTGATAGTCATTGTATGAGGGGAAGGCTTCTGCGCTGGCGGCCCAAAGGCGGTCGCGTTCAGCACCGTCGCCAACTTCACGGACGCGCATTTTGGTGACTTCCGTTCGGTCGCGAATTTCAACATCTGGATTGGCGCGCAGATTATAGACCCAGACCGGATTCTTCTCCCGCCCGCCATAGGAGCCAACCAGCACGTAGCTGTTATCAACTTTAACCCGCATCAACGGAATTTTGCGGATGCCACCGGTTTTACCGCCAAGGTGGGTGACGATAATGCACGGTAGGCCGGTTTCCCGAAGCGTCGTGCCTTCCGTACCGCCACTTCCTTCATAAAGCTCAACTTGCTCGCGGACCCAGTCGATTGCTGGCGGAATATAGTCTGGCATGCCTGTCGCTCCCCGTGTCTGGTTATGGGGAGTATGGCATGCCTTTCTTGGTTTTCCAGGCTGTGTTTATCAGGTGACCGCCGCCTCTACCCAATCCAGCCGGTCTTGGCCGAAAAACATTTCGTTGTTGACGAAGAAGGTTGGTGCGCCGAATGCGCCGCGCTGGACGGCATTGTCTGTGTTTGCGCGGAGATGCGCCTTGGCGGTGTCGCTGGTGATCCAGCCCGCGATTGCGTCAATACCGATGCCAGATTTGTTGGCAAAGGTTTCCAACTCAGTGGGGTCGCCAAGATTAACGCCGTCTATCCACATGGCCTCAAAGGCTGCTGCGGCGACGACATCCATCGCACCTTCAAGGTCTGCGCCAGCGATTGCGCGCATGGCCATCAGAGTATTTACCGGGAAATGCGGGTTTTGATGGAACGGCACGCCAAAGCGTTCAGCGAAGCGCGCGCAGTCGGCGGCGATGTAGCTGCGTTTCGCCGGAACATCAGCGGGCGAATGATTGCCAGAGCCGTTGAACAGCCCGCCCAGTAAGATCGGCGTTAGCTTAATGTCTGTGCCTGTGCGCTTTGCCAGGCCCGGCAGTTGGGTCCAGGCGAGATATGCGGTTGGGCTGCCGACATCGAACAAAAACTCAATGGAATGCGGCATGGCTGAACAGTCTCCCCTCGCGGTCGCAATCGGGATATAACACAGGCAATCTTATCGTCGCCTTACTTTGAAGGAACCGTGCTCCATGCTGCTAACTGACGCCCAATTGGAAGAATTTGACCGCGAGGGCTATCTGTTCCTCCCCAGCTGCTTCTCCAAGGAAGAGATGGCACTGCTGGCGAGCGAGGCTGAGAGCATCTACGCCGAGGACCGCAAGGAAGTGTGGCGCGAAAGCTCCGGCGCACCTCGCACGGCATTTGCCGCCCACACCTATAATGAGGCTTACCGGCGGCTTGGCGCACATCCGCGTTTGATTGAACCAGTGTCGCAGCTCCTCGATGATGACCTTTACATGCATCAGTTCAAAATCAACGCCAAAGCAGCGTTTGATGGCGATGTGTGGCAGTGGCACCAAGATTTCGGCACCTGGCATCGGGATGACGGTATGCCTGAGCCGCGCGCCATGAACATCGCCGTGTTTTTGGATGAAGTCATGCCAATCAACGGCGCGCTTATGTTCATTCCAAAAAGCCATAAGGCTGGCGTTCTGGAAGCAGGACATGACCTTTCGACCACATCGTACCCGCTATGGACGCTGGATAAGGCGGAGGTGACCAAGCTTGCGGACGAAGGCGGCATCGTGGCACCGACAGGGCCTGCCGGTTCCGTCATTATGTTCCACGGGAACTTGGTGCACGCCAGCCCACCAAACATCACGCCTTATCCGCGTAAGATCGTTTACCTGACGCTGTGCGCCGTCACCAACCACATCACAAAGTTCAACCGGGAAGAATGGATTGCGCATCGTGATTTCGCACCCATCCAGCCCGTCGCCGACGATGCGCTTCTGGCGCTTGCCCGGGAACGCGCCGCTGTTGCGGCTGAATAGGAGCGTCATTCAATGAAAATCGGCTGCGTATTCCCCCATTCCGAAATCGGCGACGATATGTCGATGGTCAAAGACTTCTTCCAGACGGCGGAAGACCTTGGCTACGATCATGTGCTTTGCATTGACCACGTGCTTTGCAACAAGGAAGCCAAAGGCGCACCTTGGGCGCACTATTACACCATCAAGAAAACCTTCCATGAGCCGTTGACGCTGTTCGCCTATGCGAGCGCGCTAACGAGCCGGATCACCTTTGCATCCGCTGTATTGGTCTTGCCGCAACGCCAAGCGCCGCTGGTGGCGAAGCAGGCGGCGGAGGTTGATGTCCTCTCTGGCGGGCGCCTGCGCCTCGGCTGCGGCATTGGCTGGAGCCCGGAGGAATATCAGGGCCTCGGTGCCAATTTCAAAACCCGCGCCCGCCTGTTTGAAGAACAAATTGACGTGATGCGGAGGCTCTGGACTGAGGAAACCATCAACTACCAGGGCGATTTCCATCAGATTGAGGATATGGGCATCAATCCGAAGCCCATTCAGCAGCCCATCCCCATCTTCATTGGCGCCTTCGCGGACAAAGCCATTGAGCGCGCCGTGCGTCTGGGGGACGGCTATTCCCTGAACCCACGTTCAGAGCCTGATGACGAGACCCGTCGCATCCTTGGCCGCATCAGCCAATGGCAAGCCGAATATGACCGGGACCCAGCGACCTTCAGCATGAACGCGACGCTGCATCACTGGAACCGTGGCGAAGCGGCATGGGAAGCAGACCTCAAATCCTGGGAAGAAATGGGCATGAGCCATGTTAGCTTCCGTACGATTGATTCTGATCTGCCAAACCCCCAGGCCCATATCGATGAACTGGTGAATTTTGCCAAACTTTCCGGCCTGAAAGGCTAATTTGAACCCATGAGCTTGCCCAACACCCACCGCCGCGTCGTTCTCGCCAATCGCCCGAACGGCATGGTCTCGCCGGACAATTTCCGCCTGGAAGAAGCGCCGCTGCCAACACCGCAGCCCGGCCAGGTGCTCGTCCGCCAGATTGTGATGTCCCTAGACCCGTATATGCGCGGGCGGATGAATGCTGTCGCAGGCTATGCCGCCAATGTGGAAATTGATGCCGTCATGACCGGCGGCGGCGTGGGCGAGGTCGTGCAATCCCTGCATCCAGACTTTGCCGTCGGCGATATCGTAGAGGGCACGCTTGGATGGCAGGAATATTCTGTGCCGCCGCTGGAGCGTCTGCGTAAGATTGACCCCTCCATTGCGCCGATTTCTACGGCCAATGGTGTGCTCGGCATGCCTGGGATGACAGCCTATTTCGGCCTGCTGCACGTGGGCGAGCCGAAACCAGGTGAAACGGTTGTTGTTTCCGCGGCATCTGGTGCTGTCGGTGCCATCGTTGGGCAAATTGCCAAGATCATGGGGTGCCATGTCGTTGGCATTGCCGGTTCGCCTGCTAAATGCGCGTATGTCGTGGACGAACTCGGTTTCGATGCATGCATCAATTACAGATCAGATGATCTAGATGCTGGGCTGCAGAAGCACTGCCCTGGCGGCGTCGATGTGTATTTCGAAAGTGTCGGCGGCGCTGTTTATGACGCCATCACGCGCAACCTGGCCCTGGGTGCTCGTATCGCCGTGTGCGGCGGCATTGCGGAATATAATCTGGCGGAACCTGAGCTTGTGCCGCGCAACACACGTTTTTTCATCCCCATGCGTGCGCGGATGCAAGGCTTCCTGGTTTATGACTTCCACCACCTGTGGCCAGAGGCGCTGCCGCGCATGGGCAAGTGGATCGCGGAGGGCAAAATCAAATACCGCGAGGATTTTGTCGACGGGCTTGAAAACGCGCCAGAAGCGTTCATGAAGCTGTTCCAGGGTGAGAATTTCGGCAAGCTGCTGGTGCGTGTTGGAGATGATCCTACGGTCTAGGGTCTGGTTTATTCTGCTGCCACCCCCTCTTACCCTGATCTCCCGCCCCTTTTGGGGGCAGGGGCTGAAGCTTCGAAACCAACCCCTTAGAAAGTCAGTATGAACACGCTCCCCCCGGTCATCCGCGTTGCACTTTGGATGTGCCTCACCGCAGTTGGCTTCGCAGTCATGATCGGGAGCGTGCGGGAGCTCTCGGCGCATCTCGATGTCTTTGTGATCTCATTCTGGCGGAACTTGGCGGCGGTGCTGCTGTTCCTGCCTTGGATCGCGCGCATAGGCCTGGGAGGATTGAAGACGGAGCGATGGGGCCTGTTCTGGTTGCGGGCGGTCATCATGCTGGCCTCATCTGTCGCTATGTTCCTGGGGGCAATTCTGCTGCCGTTGTCAGAAGCAACGGCGCTTTCATTCACGACACCGCTGTTTGTCACACTGCTTGCTTGGATAGTGCTGGGTGAACGGTTTGGTTGGCGGCGTGGGGCGGCTGTCGCAATCGGCTTCATAGGCGTGCTGATCATGACGCGGCCGGACGCTGAGGCATTGAACCTTGGCGCGCTGGTCGTGCTGTTGGCCGCGATTACGTTTGCTGGTGTGGTCATCACCGGCAAAAAGCTTTCAGCCACAGAAAATCCGGCACTGATCACGCTGTATCTATCCCTGCTGCCGCTACCGTTGTCGCTGCTTCCGGCACTGTATTTCTGGGAATGGCCAACGGGTAATGATTGGCTTTGGATCGTGACGCTGGGCGCCGGTGCGGTAATCAATATCTACGGCATCAGCCGTGCGCTTGCGGTTGGGGATGCCTCGCTTTTGCAGCCGTTTGATTTCCTCCGCCTGCCGACTGTGGCCTTGGTGGGATGGTTCGTGTTCCGCGAAAGCACGGATATGTGGACCTGGATTGGTGCGGCGCTGATCGCGGCGGCGGCGATTTATACCGCCAATCGGGAAGCCCGGCTTCGCCAAACGTGATCCTCTGTGTTCACCGTGACGTATAGGGTGCGTCTACTGGCTGAAACACACGGGGAAATCCTATGCGCGCCTTCGCCCTCCTGCTGATCGCTTTCATCCTGCCGCATTCAGCGCTTGCTGCACCTGACCGGGGGCCGATTGAGTGGCGGACCTGGGGCAAAGCCGTATTCGAGGAAGCGGCGCGCGAAAACAAGTTCGTGCTGCTACATCTGGGTGCTGATTGGTGCCATTGGTGCCACGTTATGGAACGCACGACGTACCGCGACCCTGAAGTCGTTGCCAAAGTGCGGAAGCACTTCATTCCTGTGCGTGTGGAGCAGGATGAGCGCCCGGATATCTCCCGCCGCTATGAACGGTTCGGCTGGCCCGCCACTATCATGTTTGATGCGAAGGGCGCGGAGATTCTGGTTCGGCGCGGCTATCGGGAAAAGGCGCGGTTCCTGATTGATATCAAGACCGCCCTGGATGATCCGTCACCGCTGCCCAACCTATCGCTTTCCCCAGATGGAGCGGAAGGCGCGCATAGCCTAACGGCGGAGGAACGCGCACTTCTGGAGACAATCTTTTTCAACGCCCATGACGAGGTGAATGGCGGTTTTGGGCAAGTTCACCGGTTCATAAATGCGCCAGCGATTGAATGGGCGATCCGCCAAGCCAGACGCGGTGATGAGCGTTATCGCGCCGTCGTGCAGAAATCGCTGGATGGGTCCCGTATGCTGATCGACCCCGCATGGGGCGGCCTTTACCAGTATTCCGACAAAGTGGATTGGTCTTCGCCGCATTTCGAAAAGATCATGCAGAGCCAGGCGGATGGTATTCGCCTTTATGCGCTCTCCTTTGCGGCCTGGGGTGACCCGCGTGATCTGGTCAGTGCTAAGGCGATTGCGGGATATCTGACAGACCGGATGCGTGGCCCGAATGGCGCGTTCTATACCAGCCAGGATGCGGACCTGGATGCTGAAACGGACGGCAAATTCTTCTATTCACTTTCCGCCGCAGCCCGCACTGCGGTGGCACGCCAACCCCGTATCGATAAGAACCAATATGCGCGGGAGAACGGTTGGGCCGCTGCCGCCCTGGCCCTTCTGTCGGATGTTTCTGGTGAGCAACGCTGGCTGGATGCAGCTGTGCAGGCCGCCAGCTGGGCAGTTGAAACCCGACGCTTGCAGGGCGGTGGATTTGGTCACGGGTCCGCAACACCGGGTGCGGCATATCTTGGGGATAGTGTCGCCATGGGGGATGCTGCGTTGGCGCTTTACCGGTCAACGGGCGAACGGCGCTGGCTTGATCTGGCTGTGGAGACAGGAGCATTTGTCACGCAGACCTTCCGGGTTGAGGGCGGTGGGTACCGCACGGCCCCACCAACTGCAGAAGCATTCGGCGTATTCAAGATACCCGTGCGCCATCTAGACGAAAACATGGCCACGACCCGGTTCTGGGTGAATTCCGGAGCGAAGTGCAACACCGCGGGCAGATTTGGTATCTGTCTGATGCACAACGTGAAACGGTGTCGCCATGTCGAACTATACGCATCTCACGCCCAGCGAGAGAGATCAGATCGCTGCCTTGAAGGGC
>JBDQJI010000094.1:0-15202 GCA_040263875.1 Alphaproteobacteria bacterium | reverse complement strand
TCAGGCTCTCTTGACTATCTTGTATTGCTCGACGGATCGCCGCTGTCGTGCGGGCGCTCCCGTGAAGTACCTGTCCCATAATGCGTCCTTCCAAACTTGGGAAAAGAGTGCACCATAAATCTCCGGGACTAAACACCTAGTATGATAGATCGCTCGCGCTGACGGTGATTTCAGTCTCTGCGTCGCCGATTGTCCTATACATGACCCGAACGCCGTCAGCCGATGGTTTCACGCGCAATCCACCGATAATCCGCGTCAGTCGTTTGCTGCGCCAACGCTCGATCAGCTTGCCGTTTTTGAGACTGACGATGGCGATGCGGTCATGGACTTGGTTTGGCACAATGAAATCATCTGCGCCGTCGCCGTCAATATCCGCGATTGCGCCAAGGTCCAGGGATGTCGACCCGATTTTATGGGTAGAATAGGCGGTGATTGCGCGCGCCGTGATCTCCAGCTTGTCGCCCTTGGGTTTCAGCACTGTCAGGACGCCGCCGATATGCGGCGTTTCGATATATGCGGCTTCTGCCTGACCATCACCGTCAAAGTCCCCGGTGCCGATTGGGTTGAGCCATCTGAAGCCCGCACCGATCGCAGGGCCTTCATAGCGACGGATGAGTTTGCCAGCTTCCAAGCCATAGCCTTCAAGGCGAGCACCATCCCAAGCATCCGCGCGGACGACCCAGGCTTCATCCCGGCCATCGCCGTCAATGTCCGCCAGCATCGGCGTCAGGAACTCAAACACGGTGTCATCGTTCAGGCGATGAATGCTGATAGCGCCATCGCGGCTTTCAACCACCAGGGCATTGGCTTCCAGCTCGTCGCCTAATACGCCGTGGGGATAGCGCTCTGTCGGTTCCGCCAGCCATGCCCGGGCGATATCGCGGCTGCCCTCAGCGATGCCGCCGTCTGGAATTGGCGGTGGCGCATCAGCGCGTGCGGATGCGGCCGGAACCGCCAGAAGGAAACAAAGGGCTGCCAGCGCCAGCCGCATCAGTTGAACTTAAGCTGGCGAACGGTCAGCACATCCGGCAGTGCTTCAAGCGTCTCAACCATATTCGCCGGGCAAGCGCCATCGAGCTGGATAAGCGCCACTGCGGAGCCATCGCCTTCAGCCCGGCCTAGATGGAAGTTGGCGATATTCACGCCAGCGTCGCCAAGAGCAGAGCCCAGGCGGCCAATGAAGCCCGGTTTGTCAGCATTGCGGACGAACAGCATTTCACCCTGGAATTCGGCTTCCATGCGCGCATCATGCAACTGTACCAAACGCGGCTCGCCGCCGAAGATAGCACCAGAGGCCGAGCGATTGCGCCGGTCGGTTTTGACGCTGACAGTGATCGTTGCTTGATAGTTTTCGATCTCTTCGTTGCTGACCTCAACAACCTCAATTCCGCGCTCACGGGCGAGGACGGGGGCGTTCACCATATTGACGCTGTTGACCAGCGGCTTCAGCAGGCCTTCCAGCGCAATCGCTGTTAGCGGGCGTGTGTTCAAAGCTGCGACCTGGCCCCGATAGGTCAGCGTCACCTTCTTCAGGCCAGTTTCCGTCAACTGCCCTGCAAAACTGCCAAGGCGGCTGGCGAGGTTCATATAGGGCTTCAGCTTCGGCGCGTCTTCAGCCGAAATGGACGGCATGTTGATGGCGTTGGATACAGCACCTGTCAGTAGGTAATCGGCCATTTGGTCGGCGACCTGAAGGGCCACGTTTTCCTGTGCTTCTTCGGTTGATGCACCCAGGTGCGGAGTTGCAATGAAGTTTGGCTTGCCGAACAGGCTATTCGTTTTTGCTGGCTCCTCAACGAACACATCGAACGCAGCGCCAGCGACATGGCCAGATTCAAGTGCGGCTGCCAGGTCCTCCTCGACTACGAGACCGCCGCGGGCGCAGTTCACAATCCGCACACCGGATTTGCATTTCGCCAGCGCTTCAGCATTGATCATGCCGCGCGTCTGATCTGTCATGGGGGTGTGGAGGGTGATGAAATCGGCGCGGGCGAGAACGATGTCCAGGTCCGCTTTCTCAATGCCCAGGTCGCGGGCGCGGTCTTCCGACAGGAACGGATCATAGGCCAGCACCCGCATGCGCAAGCCGAGTGCCCGTTCCGCAACAATAGCGCCAATATTGCCGCAACCGATCAGGCCAAGTGTTTTCGCTGTCAGCTCAACACCCATGAAGCGGGATTTTTCCCACTTGCCGGCCTGTGTAGATGCATCGGCTGCCGGAATTTGGCGGGCGGTCGCGAACAGCATGGCGATGGCGTGTTCGGCGGTGGTGATCGTGTTGCCGTGGGGCGTGTTCATGACGACAACGCCGCGTGCGGTCGCTGCTGGAATGTCGACATTATCAACACCAATACCGGCGCGCCCGACCACTTTGAGGTTAGGTGCAGCGGCCAGCATTTCTGCCGTCACTTTGGTGGCCGAACGGATGGCGAGGCCATCATAATCGCCAATAATGGCCATCTGCTCTTCGACCGAGAGGCCGGGTTTGAAATCAACCTCCAGGCCGCGTTCCCGGAAAATATCGATGGCGCGTTCGGAGAGTTTGTCCGAAATCAGTACTTTAGCCATGGAGTTCTATCCTTTAGGCGGCTTTAACGAGAGCAGCTTTGGTCTCGTGGTAGGACCAGTCAAGCCAGGGGAGCAATGCAGCCATATCACTTGGCTCTACGGTGGCACCGCCCCAGATCCGCAGGCTCGGCGGCGCATCGCGGTGGTTGTTGGTGTCGAAGGCGATACCTTCTGCTTCAAGTCGGCCTGCCAGCGCTTTTGAGAACGCGTGGAGATCGTCAGTGGCCATGTTCGCCACATCCGGATCGACATATTTGAGGCAGATGGATGTGGAGGAGCGGATATCGGCGCTTACAGGCAGGAAATCGACCCATGGCGTGGCTGCAACCCAATCTGCGACAGCGGCGAGGGATGCGTCAGAGCGGGCGACCATTGCTGCACCACCGCCGGCAGATTCCATCCACTTCAGCGCGTCGATTGCATCTTCGACACAGAGCATGGAAGGGGTGTTCAGGGTTTCGCCCCGGAACAGACCTTCGATGAGCTTGCCGCCTTTGGTCATGCGGAAGACTTTAGGCAACGGCCATGCTGGGGTGTAGGATTCCAACCGTTCAACCGCGCGCGGGCCGAGTGCCAGCATGCCGTGGGCCGCTTCCCCGCCCATGGCTTTTTGCCAGGACCAGGTGACGACATCCAGTTTGTCCCAGGGCAAGTCCATGGCGAAGGCTGCGGATGTCGCGTCGCAAATCGCGAGACCTTCGCGATCATCCGGGATCCAATCGCCGTTTGGCACGCGCACTCCAGACGTGGTGCCGTTCCAGCAGAACACGACGTCATTAGACCAATCGGCGGCGGACAAATCCGCAATCTCGCCGTAAGGCGCGTCAATGATGCGGGCATTGTTGAGCTTCAGGTGGGACTTGAGGTCCGTCGCCCAGGTCTTGCCGAAGCTTTCCCACACAAGGCTATCAACGCCGCGTGCGCCCAGCATTGACCAAAGCGCCATTTCGACAGCACCCGTGTCAGAGCCTGGGACAACGGCAAGACGCCAATCATCCGGCATGCCCAGCAGTGCCTTGGAGCGGTCAATCACTTCGGCCAATTTGCCCTTGCCCTCAGCAGAGCGATGCGACCGGCCAAGTGAGGCACCGGCGAGGGCGGACGGTGTCCAGCCTGGGCGTTTCGTGCACGGGCCAGAAGAAAACAGCGGATTATTCGGTTGGGTCGTTGGTTTGCTCGCCATGGCGATGGGTCCTGTTTGATGAACCTGGGAGTGGATCGTTGCCTTACGCTAGAGTTGGCTAACGCTGGAAATGCTGCAGCGCAATAGGCGGATCGCCGCATTCATTTTGCGGTATCAAACCCGGTCGCCGAACCAGATCAGCATTGCGCTTAAAGTAATAACGGAAAGGGCTGTTGATACAACGATTGCAGTTGATACCGGAGACACGCCAACCTCATAGCGACGGGCGAAAAGATAGGCGTTCAGGCCAATTGGCGCTGCCGCGTATACGATGCCCGCCGCACGCCATATGGGGTCAATACCAGGGATGGAAAACAGGATGAGAGCGGCCAATGCTGGCTGCACGAACAGCTTCAATACCGTCAAAACGCCAGCCGGTTTTGCAGATGCAGCACTGACAGGTCGCAGCGCCAAAGTGGCCCCTAGGGCGAAGAGCGCTGTTGGCGGTGCGGCTGGCCCTAAGAACTTCACCAAGGCATCCAGCGGTCCTGGTAATGATGTGCCTGTGAAAGCCAGCGCCAGACCAACGATGGTGCCGACGATGACAGGATTAAGCGCTGCAGCCTTAGCCGCGCCCGACAAAGCGGCGCGACCACCCATCTGGCCATATTCCAGCAAGCCTGTAACAGCCACGAACAGCAGAATATCCAGCGTCACCAGCACCAGCGCCGGTGCCGCTGCTTCTGGGCCAAATGCTGCGACTACGAGCGGGACCGCAAGCAACACGCCATTGGAAAAACAGGCTGAAAATCCAAGGATACCATAGGCCGCCGGGCCGACATTGCCGTAAGCCCATCTGGCCCAAAATGCCGCCAGCAATGCCACAGCAAGCTCGGCACTGAACATTGCCATTAGGAATGGGCCGCCTGCCAGCAGCTTTTCGGGGTCCGCCTTGCTCAACATAACAATGAGCATTGGTGGGATCGCGAAGAAGAAGATGTAGTTGACGAGACCCTGAATCGCGGCTTCGTTCAGCAAACGCATGCGTGCGGCCAAAAAGCCAAGCCCGATCATGGCGAATAGCGGCAGGACCGCATTAAGCGTCGTCATGGCAATCCGCGAAGAATAGGAAAAGGCCGGAAGCGGCAGAACGCATATCTAGGACGTTTTACGCCGATATGACAGCCCGCACCGTTCCCGGCCTCAGTCGCGATTTATGGGGCGATCGCCGCACCACCATCAACATTGATGACCTGGCCGCACATATAGGCCCCGGCCTTGGAGGATAGGAACATGGCCGCGCCCGCAATTTCATCCGGATCCCCAAGACGGCGGAGCGGCATGCGATTGTTGACCTGCTCAAGCCGGACCGGGTCAGTCCAAAGGGCCTTAGCAAAGTCGGTCTTGATGAGGCCCGGCGCAATTGCGTTCACGCGAACACCCTTCGGGCCATATTCAGCCGCAAGGTTCCGTGCGAGCTGGTGTTCTGCCACCTTGGAGATGGAATAGGCGAAAAGCTCAACAGCCGCTTTCAAGCCAGAAATCGACGCGATGATCGTCACCGCACCCTTGCCGCGCTCGGCCATGCCTGGAACGACCATATTGCAGAGCCAGAAGGTGCTGCGCACATTGGTTTCCATAATCTTGTCCCACGCCGAATCGGGCATGTCTGCAGATGGGCCGTAATACGGATTGACCGCGGCGTTCGGCACCAGGATATCAATCGGCCCAAGCTTGTCCTGGGTCTGGTCGACCAAGGCCTGGAGTTGGTCTTTGTGGCCAATGTGGCAGGGGATCGCGGTGGCGGAGCCGCCTCGGCCTGCCCATTTTTCATTGATTTCTGCTGCGACAGCGTCACAAACATCGGCTTTGCGGCTGGAAACCACAACATTGGCACCATATTGTGCCATGCGGCAGGCGATGGCTTTGCCGATGCCTTTGGTAGAGCCGGTGATGAGAGCGGTTTGCCCCGAAAGATCAAAAAAATCGTCCATGTGTGCCTCCTGATATAAGCTGAGGCGCGCATGTTAACGGCAATCTGGGGGCGGGCGCCAACCCGCTGATTTACGCCTTAGCCCGTCGGCGCATAAACATGCGTGACAAGCGCCTCAACGCCCTTGGCATTGGTCGTGATCCGGGCGGGTGCGTCTTCGGCTTCGCCCGCGTATTCCGGTAGGCGAATGATCAGCGCCATGCCTTCGCCTGCAGGCGTCAGGCGCTTGCGACTGAAGCGCGGCAGGGGCACGCCGATCACACCGCAATGCATTATGAGCGCGGCTGCCATTTGGCTGTAACTCAGCGCGATTTCCGTCTGTGATGCGTCCTGCGCTTCAAACATGAGCCTGACAACGCAGGTCGCTTCCGGTTCTGCCAGCACGCGTTTCAGCTTCGCGCGCGGCAAATCCACACCTTTTCTGAGGCAGTAGCCGTATGCGGCCTGCATCAGTTCAGCTTCGTCGAAAATAATCGTTCTAGTCTCTGTCGCCATGCTTCAGTCCCTGCCCACGGAGCGTCAGACAGTAGGCAGAATAGCGACAGGGCGATAAAATACCGTTACCAGCAGGGCTGGTTCCTAAGCTTCGTTCTTGGGCGCATAGCGGGCGTGGCGGACATCGGCGGTAATGGCGTGGGCCAGCATGCCTTCACTCTCCGAAATCCGGCTGATAACAGGGGCGACAGTGCGGCTCGCTTCCGGTGTCAAACGCTGCCATGTCACGGTTTTCAGGAACTTACCAACCCAAAGGCCACCGGTGTAGCGCGCGGCGCGGCCTGTCGGCAGGATATGATTGGTGCCGACACCCTTGTCGCCATAGGCTACGGTTGTTGCTTCACCGACAAATAAGCTGCCGTAGTTGGAAAGGTTTTCCAGGAAGTAGTCGTCATTAGCGGTCATGATCTGTAGATGTTCGGGCGCGTACTCGTCGGCCATTTCCACAGCCTCTGCATCTGTCTCGACGATCACGACTTCGCCGAAGTCGGCCCAGGCGCGTTTCGCCACTTCTGCCGTCGGCAGCGTCTCAAGCTGCGCTTCGACCTCTACCAGCACATCTTCGGCTAGTTTGCGGGACGTGGTAACGAGCCAGCAAGGGCTGTCGGGGCCGTGTTCGGCTTGTCCCAGCAGGTCCGTCGCGACGAGGGATGCGCTGCAGCTGTCATCAGCGATGATCAGCGTTTCCGTTGGGCCCGCCAATTGGTCAATGCCAGCTGTGCCAAACAACTGGCGTTTGGCCTCTGCTACATAAGGATTACCGGGGCCAATCAGCAGATCACAGGCTGGCACATCAACCAAGCCATAGGCCATCGCGGCCAGCGCCTGCACGCCGCCAAGGGCGAAAATGTCAGTCGCACCCGATGCGTGGAAGGCATAGAGCGTCTGCGGATAAACCCCACTTGCATCTCGGGGCGGGGCGCAGCCGACGATGGTTTTGACGCCAGCGACCTGGGCCACGCCGGCAGACATGATCGATCCTGCGACCAGCGGATATTTACCACCCGGCGTATAGCAACCGGCAGCCTTCATCGGGATGTGCTTATGACCAAGCATGACACCTGGCTGCAGCTCAATTTCCAGCTCTTGCATGGTGGCGCGTTGGGCCTTGGCGAAGTCCTGCACCTGTTTCAGCGCATAGGCGATGTCTTCTTTGAAGACTTTAGACAGGCTTTTCTCGACCTCCATGATCCGGTCGTTGGACATGCGGAAGTTAGCATTTTCCCATTTATCAAGATCGCGGGCGTAGCGCTGGATTGCGTCATCGCCGTTTTCTTGAATGTCGGCCAGCATCTTGCGCACGGCGGCTTCAACGGCGGGGCGATCGAAGCCTTCCCGCTGGCTTGATTGCTTCAAATATGTGCGCATGGATGCTTCCTTAGAATAACGACATTTGGTTCGGTTTTGGCGGGTCTGGTTCCGCCGATTCGTCAATCTGCCGGTCCGGCAACGGGTTCAGCAGCTGCGAGTCGTCTTCTCTAACATTCCCGACACGCGTGTCCACCTCGTAGAATTCAAAAAAAGTTTCGGGTGCAGCAGAAATTAATTCTGCCGCCTCAGCCGGTGTTCCGCTCAACCAAGTTGGTGCCAGATCAATTGGTATGACGACTGGCATCCGGTGATGAATTGGCGTCAGTGTCGCGTTGGCTTCTGTGGTGACAATGCTGAAACTCCGCGCCGGGCCTTCAAAACCGGACGGCATAGCGGCGGCGATTCCAGCGAAAGCGAATGCGTGTGGCACCTTAGGCCGGATGCAGAACGCGCGCTTATCCTTGCCTTTACCGGTCCATTCGTAGAAGCCATCGGCAGGGGCTAACACTCTAGAATGCCTAAATGAATCCCGGAACGCTGGTTTTTCAGCAATTGTTTCGCCGCGTGCGTTGATTAGCGGCGGGCCATCATATTGGCCCTTGGCATTGGGCGTTTTGGCCCATGGCGGCACGAGCCCCCAACGCGCCATCTCCATCCGTCGAGCGCCAGTCTTCTCAGCGTGGATAATCGGCGCGGATTGTGTCGGCGCGATATTCCAACGGGCGGCGAGATTCGGCAAATCGATAAAGCCGAAGATCGTTGCCAGCGCATCTGGCGGAGTTGAGAGATGGTATCGTCCGCACATTGGCTGTTTCCATGGTTAAGAAACTCTTAAACTACGCCCGCATTGCTCAAAAAGGTTTGCACAGGAAGGAATTCGTGCTGTCCTTTTAGGCAAGTTGGCTGATGCATAATGTGCAGCCGCTAATAAATCAGGCGTTTCTAACGTCTGGCACAATGTTTGCTTAACGATTGCAGGGCGCTCAAGCCCAGCAGCATAAGGGAGGCTACCTATGAAACTCAAACATACCGTCATGGCGGCAGCGGCACTTGCCGTCGGCGCTACGGCATCAGCCCAGGCCCAAGATAAATCGACCCTTCAGGTCGTGCAGGACCGCGGCTACATGAACTGCCAGGTCGGTCAGCCGAACCCTGGCTTCTATAACCTGGACGCCAGCGGCAACTGGTCTGGCCACGATGTCGCGTTCTGCCGCGCTGTCGCTGCTGCCGTATTGGGCGACCCTAAGAAGATCGAATTCCAGTCCGTCACCAGTCAGGTGCGCTTCACCTCGCTCGCGAACGGCGAAAGCGACATGCTGTCCCGTACGACGACATGGACAGCCACCCGTGACACGCAGCTTGGCCTCGATTTCACGACTGTCACCATGTATGATGGCCAGGGTTTCTTGGTTTCCAAAGAAAGCGGCATCACATCCTCCAAAGAGCTTGATGGCGCTGCTGTATGCGTGCTGACCGGCACGACCACTGAATTGAACCTGTCCGACTATTTCCGTTCCCAGGGCATGGATTTCAAGCCGGTTACGTTTGAAGACGTGAACGTTCTGATCGAAACCTTCCTCAAAGGCGGTTGCGACGTTTATACGAACGATAAATCTGGCTTGGCCTCCCGCCGGTCCGCGTTCCCAGATCCGTCCAAGTACACGATCCTGCCAGAAACGATTTCTAAAGAGCCGCTCGGCCCTGTGGTGCGTGAAGGCGACAACCAGTGGGGCGATATCGTCCGCTGGAGCGTTTTCGCTATGATCACGGCGGAAGAGCTCGGCATTAACTCCGGCAACGTTGACGACATGCGCGCCAACTCCAAGAACCCGGAAGTGCGTCGTCTCCTGGGCGCTGAAGGCAACCTTCACACCGGTCTCGGCCTCTCCAACGATTGGGCCTACAACATCATCAAGATGGTGGGCAATTACGGCGAAGTGTACGAGCGGTATATCGGCGAGAAGACCCCGGTCAACATCCCCCGCGCAGGCAGCTTGAATGCGCTCTGGACCAATGGTGGCCTGATCTACTCCCCGCCGTTCCGGTAAGCAGAACTCCAGGTTCCGGCTGGCGCAAAAAGTGCGCTGGCCGGGCTTGAAGCACTATGCGAAGGGGCGGGATAGACAAGGCTAATCTTGCGGCCCGCCTCATCGTTTCTTTGATCGATTTAAGCTTCTGACAGGGGGCTTTTGGCAATGAATTCGCCAGTACGCGCAGCAAATACCGCGCATGGGCCAGAGCGCAGCCGTTTATCGCGCATGGCCAGTGACCCGAAAATTCGTGGGTGGGTCGCCCAAGCTGTTGTTGGAACGCTGATCGTTCTGGCCGGATATTATCTGGTCAGCCAGACGATTTATAATATGGAAAAACGCGGCCTGACCGCCGGGTTTGATTTTTTAAGTTCGACGGCTGGATTCAGCATCGGCTTTCATCTGATTGATTATCAACCGACTGATACGTTCGGTCGGGTTTTCTTCGTGGGCGTGGTCAACACGCTGTTTGTTTCCGTGATCGCGATCATTTTCGCGACGCTGCTCGGCTTCATTATGGGCGTAGCACGTTTATCCCATAACTGGCTGATTGCTCGGCTGGCTGCGACATATGTGGAAGTCGTCCGCAACACGCCGCTCTTGCTGCAGATCTTCGTTTGGTATCTCGGCGTATTCACGCTGCTGCCGCCACCAAAGCAGGCGTTTGAAATGGTGTTTGGCGTATTCGTGCTGAATAACCGTGGATTTTATTCAACCGCAGCCGTTCCCGGTGAACTGTTCTGGATCACGGGCATCGCCATTATTGCCGGTCTTGCGCTGACAGTAATGTTCCGTCGCTCTGCCCGCGCACAGCGGGAAGCTACTGGCGATGCGCCAGCCTGGGGTTGGAAGGCGCTGGCCGTACTTGTCGCTGCTCCTGCCGCCGTATTTGTACTGACAGGTTCGCCGCTCAGTTGGGAAGTGCCGACCTTGAAAGGCTTCAATTATCAAGGCGGGTGGGCCGTTCCACCCCCCTTCTTGGCGCTTTTGATCGCACTGACAGTTTATACGTCCGCTTTCATCGCTGAAATTGTCCGTGCTGGTATCCAGTCGGTCGGCAAGGGACAGACGGAAGCCGCTCTGTCGCTTGGCCTACCGCGCAGCCGTACGCTCAAGCTGGTGGTCATCCCGCAGGCAATGCGGGCGATTATTCCGCCGCTGATCAGCCAATATCTGAACATCGTCAAGAACTCGTCCCTGGCCGTTGCAATTGCATATCCGGATTTGGTCGGGCTTTGGATGCAGACTTCGCTGAACCAGGCCGGCCGCGCCATTGAAATCGTGGCAACGACGATGCTGTTTTACATGGTGGTGAGTTTGTCGATTTCAGGCCTGCTGAATATCTACAACCGCCGCGTCCAGTTGCAGGAGCGCTAAGTGATGAGCGATACGCACTCCGAGACTGATTTGGCTAAAGCTGGCGTCACGCGAGACGCCGAGCCGTTTAACCCGAAACCAGCCCGCTTGCCGCCAGGCCTGTCCGTTGGCCCGCTTGCGTGGATGAAGCAGAACCTGTTCGCCACGTGGCTAGATACGATCATCACGATCATCTGCGCGGTTATCATCTTTATGTTGGTTCGGCATTTGGTGACCTGGGGCATCCTTGATTCTGTCTGGGATGCGGCCAATCGCCGTGAATGCATGAACAAGAGCCCGGATGGCGCTTGCTGGGCGGGGCCACGGCTCTGGTTCCATCAGTTCATCTACGGCCTCTACAACGTCGACGAACGTTGGCGCGTAAATCTTGGATTCTTCGTGCTGGTCGCGTGGATGGTCCCGCTATTCCTGTCCCGCGTCACGGTGAAATTGCCAACGGCGGCGGGGCTGGTGCTGACCTACCCGCTGTTCACGTCCTACCTGTTCTATGGCGGCGAGAAGGGCATTTTTTGGACCATTGTCAGCGCGCTTGGCATTGCCTGCTTCATCTGGGCCATGGTCAATATGCTGATGGAGCTGTTCGCCAGTAAGCCGCTAGGTAAGCTGCTAGAGCAGAAGTTTGGCATGGTAAGCCTGAAGCCCCGGATGCTGTTGTTAGTGGCGCTTTGGGCAGCAGTTTCAATAATCTGGTCTGGCGTTGAGCTTGAAGTCGTTCGCACCGTCCGCTGGGGTGGCTTGTTCGTGACAATGGTGGTTGCTGGCATTGGCATCACGTTCGCTTTGCCTGCCGGCATCGTGCTGGCGCTAGGGCGACGGTCTAAACTGCCGCTGATCCGCATCGTCTGCGTTGTCTTCATTGAAGTCTTCCGGTCCGTCCCGCTTATCACGGTGCTGTTCATGGCGACGACCATGGTGCCGTTGTTCCTGCCAGAAGGTGTGACTTTCGATAAGCTGCTGCGCGCGATCATTGCGGTCTGCCTGTTTGCGGCGGCCTATATGGCGGAAGTGGTGCGCGGTGGGCTGCAATCAATCTCGCGCGGCCAGTATGAAGCTGCAGCTGCCATGGGCTTGGGCTACTGGCGGACGACCGGCCTCATCATCATGCCGCAAGCCTTGAAGCTGATGATCCCGAACATCCTCTCCAACTTCATCGGTCTATTCAAAGACACGACGCTGGTTGCGATTATTGGACTGTTCGATCTGCTGGGCATGGTTCAGGCCATGTCTGAAGCGACAGATTGGATTGGCCTGGTGGATGAGCCGTATTTATTTGCGGCGCTGGTCTATTTCATCGGCTGCTTCGCGATGTCCCGTTACGCACGGCATCTTGAAAACAAGCTCTCGACGGAGCACCGTTAGAGCAATCCGCACGTGACCTGAACCAGATCAAGTGCAGGAAATTGCTCGCAAACAACAAGCTAGCGCGCACTTCCGCCTCAAAAAGCGCGGTCTCGCCATCTCCCATGTTCTGGGGAAGGCGGGGTCGCGCGCGCTTTTTTCTAAACTGGAACCAAATCTATGAGCGCTAACGACCTTTCGCCTGCTGCGATTGACCGGATTTTTAACGTGATTGCCAAGGGACCATTCGGCGAGCATGTCGGCCTAAGCGTTGACCATGTGGAAGTTGATAAGGTCATTGTCCGCATGGCGGCGAGCCCAGAGGTTATGAATGGCCTGAATATCATTCATGGTGGTGCCACTGCAGCGCTGCTAGACACGGCGGCGACCTGCGCCGCATGGGCGACGCCCGATGCTAAACCCACAACGCGCGGCACGACCGTTTCACTGACGATCAACTATATCGGCCCTGGGCATCAGGAGGATCTGATTGCGGAAGGGACCGTCGTATCGCGCGGCGGGGTTCTAACGATCGTAGATGCTATCGCGCGGGACGCATCAGGACGCCTCGTGGCTAAATGTCAGGCTACCTACAAACTTGATTTAGCCCGTGATCGACGGCTAGCCGCACAAGGCTAATCCGGCTTCACCCGCCCATCTTGAGGAAGCGCTCGCGACGGTGTTGGCGTAGCGCTGGGCCATCCAGGCCATCGCGTTCGACATCAGCCAGCGCGTCCGCCATTGCGTCGCCAAGGCTGTCAATTGCTTCCATCGGCGCACGATGCGCGCCGCCAACAGGCTCTTTCACCACAACATCTGCGACGCCCAGGCGCTGCAAGTCCGCTGCGGTTAGTTTCAAGGCTTCTGCTGCGTCGGGCGCATGCTCTGCTGAACGCCACAGAATGGACGCGCAGCCTTCGGGCGAGATCACAGAATAAACCGAATGCTCAAACATCAGCACTTTGTCGGCTGCTGCAATCGCAACTGCACCGCCAGACCCACCTTCGCCGAGGACGGAGGCGATAAACGGCGTTTCTAATTCCATACCGCGTTGCAGGCAGCTCGCAATCGCTTCGGCTTGGCCGCGCTCTTCTGCTTCAATGCCAGGATAGGCACCAGGTGTGTCGACGAAACTCATCACCGGCAGTTTGAACCGATCAGCCAGCCGCATGAGCCGCATGGCTTTGCGGTAGCCTTCCGGGTGTGCCATGCCGAAATTGCGTTTAAGGCGGCTGGCCGTATCCCCACCTTTTTCCTGGCCAATAACCACGACACTCCGCCCACGAAAGCGCCCGATGCCGCCGATGACAGCTTGGTCCTCGCCATACAGGCGGTCGCCAGCCAGCGGCGTGAAGTCACGGAATAGTCTGGCGATCACATCCAGTGCCCGGGGGCGGTTTGGATGGCGCGCCACCTGCACCCGCTGCCATGGGGTGAGCTTGGTATACATCTGCTCCAGGCTGCGCTGCATGCGTGCCTCAAGCTTCTGTGTTTCTTCGGTGATGTCCATGCCGTCGGTTTCCGCCAACTGGCGAAGGTCCTCGACCTTGGCTTCAAGCTCTAGGATAGGCTTTTCGAAGTCGAGAGGGGTCAACATGGGCGCGAAGGGCTCCGTTCGGGGCAGTCTGGCTTGATATAGCCGAAGGGCTCTGGCGGGGACAAGGCGGTTCTACGCTGTTTCCCCAGCTTTTGCCTGCGTAACAACTTGCATATGGGGATAGGGAATGGTGATGCCAGCCTTATCAAAGGCTTCTTTGACATTCCGGGTGAGATCAGTTTTTAGCCCAAAGAAGTCACTAGAGTTACACCAAACACGGGTCGTGATATCGACGGAACTGTTATTCAGCGTTGTGACGGCTATGAACAGTGCCGGTTCAGCTAAGCCGCGGTCGTCCGCCTGTACGACTTCGCGGATCACATCCATCGCTTTGCCAATGTCGTCGTCATAGGAAATCCCGAACACCAAGTCCACGCGTCGGGTTGGGTATCGGCTGAAGTTCTTAACCGCCGAGCCCCACATTTTGCTGTTTGGGATTGTGATCTGCAGATTATCCGGCGTCGCCATTTCGGTGATGAATAGGTTGATCTCTTTGATCGTGCCGGTTTGACCGCCCGCTTCAACAAATTCGCCCACCCGGAAGGGCCGGAAGATCATCAGCATGACGCCGGCCGCCAGGTCCTGCAGCGTGCCTTGCAGCGCCAAACCAATCGCGAGCGAGGCCGCACCCAATACGGCGACCAAGCTGGTCGTCTTGACGCCGAACATCTCTAATACGGCGATGATGGTGATCGCAAGGATTAGGTATTTCATCAAGCTGCGGAAGAACAACCGCAGTGTTTCGTCGATCCGCCCAGTCCGCGCGAGCAGCCGTGCGAAGCCGTTGGCGATGACGCTAGAGAGCGTCCAGCCGATAATCAGTACCAGGATCGCACCGACCATCGGCACGCCATAGGTTTCCGCTATGACCAACATTTGGTCTGTTGAAAGCCAATCAGGCATGGGGACATCCTCTCAGATCAATTCGTTCGCCAGAACCTAGCGGCGCATCGGGCAAAAAAGAAGGCGCCGCCCGCACTTGGGGTTGCGGACGGCACCTTCTCTATTTGTGGAGACCCACCGCACGCTTGGGGGTTCGTTTGGTAGGTCTCCCGTCGATAGACCAAGGTCAACCGACATATCCCTATTCAGCAAGACTGGCGCCAGGGCAAAAACCGGCTAAATCGGTGGTATTCGTCGCATATTGAAACGTGCTTATGCCTTTTGCCCCTTATGCATGGCGCACAAGTCCCGTAAAAGGACACGCAGCGCTACTGGGGGCCTTAACAAGGTGGATTCCGACGCGAAGCGCAACGCGATCAAGCAAACCTGATTTGAACGTCATTTCCAAGCTCGGCGAGCATGGCCTCGATGGGTGTTTTGAATCCGAGGCACATTCGCGGCGTTGAGTTCAGGGCCATGGCAATCTC
>JBDQJI010000093.1:0-15785 GCA_040263875.1 Alphaproteobacteria bacterium | reverse complement strand
GCCGCAGCGCAAGGACCCTCAGGCTCTCTTGACTATCTTGTATTGCTCGACGGATCGCCGCTGTCGTGCGGGCGCTCCCGTGAAGTACCTGTCCCATAATGCGTCCTTCCAAACTTGGGAAAAGAGTGCACCATAAATCTCCGGGACTAAAAACCTAGGCGGCGCTGTCGCGGCTATGTTTGCCCTGGATATCACCATGACGCAGTTCGCCAAGCAGCTTCAGGTTGCCGTATCCATCGATCATTTCTGGGTCGGCATCGTGAAAGCGCCTGTCATGGCGATGGTGATTGCGATGATCGGGTGCTTTCAGGGCTTGAAAGTATCTTCAAACGCTGAATCAGTCGGACGACGGACGACACAATCTGTCGTCCAGGGCGTGTTCTTCGTGATCGCGATTGATGCTGTGTTCTCCATCTTCTTCCTGATTATCGGGGTGTAGGCGCTGATGTCTGATCTCAATCACGTAGAATTAGCGATCCATGTGGAGGGGCTGCGGACGCAGTTTGGCCCGGTCGTTGTCCATGACGACCTCGACCTGAAAGTCCGCAAGGGCGAAGTGCTTGGCGTGGTCGGCGGTTCGGGCACAGGCAAATCCGTATTGCTGCGCACAATCATCGACTTGAACAAGGCTGCTGCCGGAAAAATCACAGTGCTTGGCCAAGTCACTGGCGAAGGCGGGGGGAGGCGGAGAGGGCGTTGCGTCGCCGCTGGGGGGTGCTGTTCCAGGATGGTGCGCTTTTCAGCTCACTGACAGTGCGTGAGAATATCGAAGCGCCGATGCGCGAGCATACTGAATTATCCAATGACCTCAGGTGTTCCGCAGCGGAACTAAAGATCGCACTGTCTGGCTTGCCGCCAGATGCTGCGGACAAATATCCGTCAGAGCTTTCAGGCGGTATGCGCAAACGTGCTGGTCTCGCTCGCTCATTAGCGCTGGACCCGGACATTCTGTTTTTGGATGAACCAACGGCAGGGCTTGATCCTATTGGTGCAGCCAACTTTGATTTGCTGATCCTGGAATAGCAGCGCGCACTGGGCTTGACCGTCGTTATGATCACCCATGACTTAGACTCGCTACATGCGATTTGTGACCGGGTTGCGGTGTTGATCAATCAGAAGACGCAGATCGATACAATCCCGAACCTGATGAAGATCGATCATCCTTGGATTCAAGAATATTTTGGCGGCCCCCGTGGTCGCGCTGCCGTTGATTCGGCGGAACGCGCTAACCAAGCAAGCGTTGGCGTGAACGAATGATGGAGGGTTAGGTATATGGAAACGCGGGCGAATTTTATCGCCGTTGGACTGTTTGTTATCGCGTTTTTCGTCGCGGCGCTGGCCTTCGTTATATGGCTATCGAACTGGCAGGCGGAACGCAGTTACAAGCAATATTGGGTCTACTTTGATGGCTCAGTGAAGGGGCTTCGTGTCGGCAGTTCCGTGACATTCCGCGGCATAACCGATGGTGAAGTCACGTTTATCGGCTTCCCGCCGGATGGCAACGTTGAGCAAATTCTGGTGAAAACACGGATTGAATCCACCGCTCCTGTTCGCACGGATACCGAAGCGCGCCTTGAAATTCAGGGCATTGCTGGCGGTGCGTTGATCATGCTGGATGGTGGGTCGAACACGGCGCTGCCGCTGAAGGCGGCGGCTGGAAAGAAGTTTCCCGTTATTCCATCAGCACCATCGCAGCTCGACCGATTGTTAGAGGGCGCACCTGCGTTGGTGGAACAAGTGCAGGCGCTTGTCGCCCGTGCAACGCAGGTTCTGGGCGATAAGAACCAGGAATCGCTTGCTGGCATCCTGACCAACATCAATACACTGTCGAACACTTTGGCGGAGCGTTCGGAGAGTATCGAATTTATTGTCGAGGATGCGCGTGAAACACTGGCGGAACTGAAACGGTCCGCTGCTTCCGTCCAGAATATTGGCGCTGCATTGAAGAAAGATATTCCGCCTGCAGTGCGTGAAGCGCGGGGGGCGCTGAAGAATATTCGTAAAGCGAGTGAAGGCGTTGATGGTGCCGTGCGCCAAATCAGTAAGGCTGCAGGTTCGTTTGGCGGCGCGTCTGACCAAGCGGCTGCGCTGCTTCGTGAAAATCGACCAGCGATCCGGGATTTCACCGGATCAATGCTTTATGACGCGAACGCATTCCTGGCGGATACCCGTGTTCTGGTCGATAACTTAAACCGACTGGTGTCAGATGTCGGGCGTGACCCCGCCCGATTCCTATTTGGAGGACAGCAACGTGGCTATGAAACCCGTTGATCTTATTGGACGGCGCCAAGCGCTGATTGGTCTTGGTGGCGGTGCGCTCGTCGCCGGGTGTGATTCTGTGTTGCCGGGTGTTGGAAAAGCGCCGCGTCTTTATAACTTGACGCCGAAAAGCACTTTTCCTGAAGGCAAGCCACCTGTGGATTGGCAATTGCTGGTGGAAACGCCCTATGCCTCAGCGAGCTTAAATACGGCTCGTATCGGCCTGATGCCGGAGCCGACACGGTTCGACTATTACGCACTGGCCAATTGGACAGACCGCGCGCCCTTGATGGTGCAGGGCTTGGTTGTGGAGTCATTTGAGAACTCGGGCCGCATTGTCGCTGTCGGTCGCGAAACTGTTGGTCTGAAGCCAGATTTCGTATTGAAGATCGAGATTCGTGAGTTCCAGGCGGAAGCTTACCGCGATCCAACGAAGCATGAGCCGAGAGCAGGGCTGAGTGTGAAATTGGTTGAAATGCCCGAACGTCTGATTGTTGCGGCTGCTACCTTCGAGCGCCAGACAGTTGCGGCACCGGATGTCATGACGGATATTGTGCAAGCTTGGGACGATGCGCTTGGTGCCGTCTTAAAGCGCTTGGTCAATTGGACATTGGAAGCTGGCGACGCAGCATGGAGCGCGCGGACTCGGCCCCGGATTCGCCGCTCGCAACCTCGGCGCTTTCGAGGGTAAGCCGCTTCAAGCTCTGCCATTGATCTTGCAGCCATAGCCTGGAACCCTTGCACCCTGATTTATGGGTGAAGGACCTGGCGCTTATGGGCATCGCAAAACTACTGATCGCTAATCGGGGTGAAATCGCTATCCGCATCGCTCGGACGGCGGCCGATATGGGCATAGAAACCGTGGTGGTGCATTCCACGGACGATGCCGCCGCATTGCATGTCCTTGCTGGCGACGCAGCGGTGGCGCTGGATGGCGCAGGTCCTGCAGCATATTTGGATCAGCAGGCGATTATTGCCGCAGCTAAGGCCGCTGGCGCAGATGCTATTCATCCAGGCTATGGCTTTCTCTCAGAGAACGCAGAATTTGCAGCTGCCATTGTATCCGCAGGCCTGACATTCGTCGGCCCAAAGGCGGACGCCATAGCCCGCTTTGGCGATAAGGGGGCGGCCCGTGCGTTGGCTGAAGCTGCAGGCGTACCAATCGCCCCAGGCCTGCCTGCGCCAGTGACTGAAGCTGACGCACTGGCCTTTCTGAATGAAATGGGCCCTAGCGGCGCTATTATGTTGAAGGCGGCTGCAGGCGGCGGCGGGCGTGGGATGCGTCCCGTCAGCAATGCAGCAGACCTGCCCGATGCTTTTACGCGGGCGCAGGCGGAAGCCGAAGCCGCATTCGGCGATGGCCGCCTCTATGCAGAGAAATTCTTCCAAACTGCGCGCCACATCGAAGTACAGGTGGCTGGCGACAGTGCCGGTAATGCTGCTCATATCTGGGAGCGTGAGTGCAGTCTGCAACGCCAGCGCCAAAAGGTCGTCGAAATCGCACCCGCTCCGGCGCTCGCACCAGGTGTTCGTGCGCGATTGCTTGATGCCGCAGTCGCCCTCGCAAAAGCCGCTGGGTTGGATAGCCTCTCAACGATTGAATTTCTAGTGGATGCGAAAACCGCTGCGAATGATGAGAATGCCGAAATCGCGTTCATTGAAGCCAATGCGCGGCTACAGGTGGAGCACACTGTTACAGAAGCTGTAACAGGACTGGACCTCGTTGAAATCCAGCTGCGTCTGGCAGAAGGGGCCAGCCTGGAAGATGTTGGTTTGAGCAAGCCGCCACCCGTGCAGGGCATGGCGCTGCAAGCGCGCATTAACATGGAAACGATGACTGACTCTGGTGATGCGCGCCCCGCCGGTGGTCGTTTCACAGCGTTTGAGCCGCCAGCAGGGGCGGGGGTCCGGGTGGACCATGCTGGATATGCGGGGCTCTCGCCCAGTCCGCGATTTGACTCACTGATCGCCAAGATGATCGTCCATGCTCGTTCTGGCGCGCTTGCCGATGTCGCCGCAAAAGCAGCCCGTGCGCTTGCTGGCTTCCGGATCGAAGGCGTCCCCACAAATGCACGCTTTGTCGAAGCATTGCTGGCGGACGAAGCCGTCACCGCTTGCGCATTCGACACGCGGTTTATTGAAGCGCATGCCGAGCGGTTGCTTGGTGTAGAACCGCCACCACGGCGGTTTGTTGAGGCTGCGCCCGCTAGCGGCGGCCAGGCTGGCTTCGCCGGATCGAAGATTGACGCGGCCGATCCATTGGCCGTCCTGAATTTCGGCAAGCAGGACCAAGCATCAGATACTGCTGGGCCATCGGATGCACCTGACGGAACCAATGTTCTGGCAGCACCCATGCAGGGCGCTGTCGTCAGCCTGGCTTTGGCCGCTGGTGAGACGGTGCGCGCGGGCGCCACGATCCTGGTGATGGACGCCATGAAGATGCAGCACGACATCCGTGCTGATGTCTCCGGTATCATTCGGGCATTTGCGGTCAACGAAGGCGATGTGGTGCTGGAAGGCGCGCCCTTGGCCTATATCGAACCGGCTGAAGTTGCGGCTGATGATACAGACGAGGGCGAGGCAATTGATTTAGATGCCATCCGATCAGACTTAGCCGAAGTGATTGCCCGCCAAGCCAACACGCTGGACGAAAACCGCCCGGAGGCCGTCGCAAAGCGCCGGAAAACCAAGCAAAGAATGGCGCGGGAGAATATTGAGGACTTGGTCGATCCTGGCTCCTTCACGGAATACGGTTCGCTCGTCGTCGCAGCCAGGCGCGCGCGGATGAGCCGGGAGGAGTTATGGAAGCGCACCCCGGCGGATGGCCTCGTTACGGGCCTTGCCCGCGTTAACGGCGATCTTTTCGGAGATGCCGAGGCCCGCTGCATGGTCATGTCCTATGACTACACAGTTCTGGCAGGGACGCAGGGCAAAAAGAACCATGAGAAAAAGGACCGGATGTTCGAGCTGGCGGAAAAATGGCGCCTGCCGACCATCTTATTCGCTGAAGGCGGCGGCGGTCGGCCGGGTGACACAGACGTCGTGTTCTCCGCCAATCTGACCACGCCGGCATTCCACCTTTTCGGCAAGCTTTCTGGTTTGGCGCCGATGATAGGCATCGCATCTGGCCGATGTTTTGCGGGCAATGCTGTGCTGGTCGGCTGTTGCGATGTGATGATTGCGACGGAAAACGCGAATATCGGCATAGGCGGCCCTGCAATGATTGAAGGCGGTGGCCTCGGCGTTTTCCGCCCGGAGGATGTTGGCCCAATGAACGAGCAAACCGCCAACGGCGTTGTCGATATTCTGGTGAAGGATGAAGCCGAAGCGGTTGCTGCAGCTAAGAAATACCTTTCATACTTCCAGGGCCCGGTGCAGGAATGGACAGCGGCAGATCAACGGAAGCTGCGCCATATTGTGCCGGAAAACCGGGTCAAGGTTTACGACATCCGTGAGGCGATTGACCTGATTGCGGATGAAGATTCGGTACTGGAGTTACGCGCAGCCTTTGGGCGCGCGATGATCACGAGCTTTTGCAGAATTGAAGGGCGTCCTGTCGGCCTGATCGCAAATAATCCAATGCATATCGGTGGCGCAATTGACGCTGATGCAGCGGATAAAGCCGCCCGCTTCATGCAGCTTTGTGACGCCTATGACATCCCAATGCTGTTCCTTTGCGACACGCCGGGCAACATGGTGGGGCCCGATTACGAGCGCCTGGCACTGGTGCGCCATTGTTGCCGACCATTCGTTATCAGCGCCAACATGACAGTGCCGCTGTTCACGGTGGTTCTGCGCAAGGCCTACGGGCTTGGCGCGCAGGGCATGGCGGGCGGTGGGTTCCACACACCGAACTTCGCAGTTGGTTGGCCAACGGCGGAATTCGGCGGCATGGGCCTTGAGGGCGCTGTGAAGCTTGGCTACCGGAACGAGTTGGCGGCAATTGAAGATCCAGAAGAACGGCGCCGCGTTTACGAAGAAAAAGTCGCTGGCATGTATGATCAAGGCAAGGCGCTGACGGCGGCGGAACTCTTCGAGCTCGACAATGTCATTGATCCAGCGGACACACGCCATTGGATCATCGAAGGCCTCCGCTCCGCACCGCCCCCCTTGCCGCGCGAGGGTAAGAAACATGCCTGGGTCGATACATGGTGAGCCCCAGGCCCGAATGATGTAGGGTATAGGTGTCTGCTTCGCAGGTGCGGAGATGCCTTGGGGGAAAGGGCTGGGTTTGGCGACGGACGTACAAAACGCCGACAGCGAGATCAGACATTTGCGGGAAACTGTGAATGCGCTGAGGGATTCGCTTGAAGTGAAAGATGCTGATGCGCGGCATATGCGTGACGACGCCTTGGAGATTGCCAAGGCGGAGCAGGATCAGCTTCGCGATACCATTGACGCACTGCGGACAGCGCTTGAGAAATCTGAAACCGAGCGGCATGAAATCGCCGCTGAAGCGCGCCAGGCCGCCGAAGGTGAGGTCACCCAGTTAAAGCGCACGATTGACGCACTTCGCGGCGAAATGGAATCGCTTGCTTCGGACAAAGATGCGGCGCTGGTTGCTGCCCAGGATCAACACCGCAGCGAAATTCGCCAAATGCGTGATACAGTGTCTGCACTTAGAGATAAGCTTGAGGACGCGAACAATGGATGACGTCCGATCACAGCATGCCCAGGGCGGAGATGCTGCCGCTAGCATGCAGCATATGCAGTTGCTGCTGGATGTATCTCGGAATGTCGCAGCGCTTGATTCACTTGACGCAGTACTCGATGCGCTTGTGGCCGTCGCTGCGGAGCAGACTGATGCTGACCGCGCCACGCTCTATTTGGATGCCCCCGAAACCGGTGAGCTTTATTCACGCATCGCCCAGGGCATAGGCCGCCGGGAAATTCGCTTAGGCCGACATGAAGGCATCGCCGGCACCGTGTTCAAGGAAGGTCGGGCGCTCATTATCGATGACGCCTATTCGGATGAGCGGTTCATGGGGCGGTTCGATTCTGAAACTGGCTTCAAAACCAAAACCATCCTCGCAGCTCCAATCCGCACGCCGAAGGGAAAAGTGATTGGTGTAATCCAGGTTCTGAATAAGACGGATGGAATTTTCAGCGACAAGGATCGTGAGACGGTTGAGGCGATAACCGCACAATGCGCAATCACGCTGGAATCGCTGCAGCTGATTGAGCGGATGGAGAAGTCCCAGGCGCGGGAAAGCGCCTTCATGAACGTTGTTTCGGACATCACCTCCGAGCTTGAACTGCCTAAGCTGCTGAATAAGGTCATGTCGGAAGCCGCCCGGCTGTTGAATGCCGAGCGCTCGACGCTGTTCTTGAATGACGCAAAGACGAACGAGCTTTTTAGCTATGTTGGCGCTGGCCTTGGCCAAACGCAGATCAGGCTGCCGAATTCTGCCGGTATCGCGGGTGCCGTGTTCACGACCAGCGAGTCCGTGAATATTCCCTACGCTTATGCCGACCTCCGCTTTAATCCATCCTTTGATCGCCAAACGGGGTTCTTCACGCGCTCTATTCTGTGCGTGCCTGTCGTCAACAAGTCCGGCACCGTCATTGGCGTTACCCAGGCGCTAAACAAAGTCGGTGGGCCGTTCAGCGACGAAGATGAGCATCGTTTGCGGGCGTTCACAGCACAGGTCGCTATTGGCCTGGAGAACGCCAAGCTCTTCGATGATGTGCAGGCTATGCGCAACTACAACGAAGCCATGCTGCAATCGATGTCGAACGGCGTGATTACGTTCGATGGCGATGGTGCCACACGCACTTGTAATGCAGCCGGTGGGCGTATTCTGCGCATTGACCCTGAAGCAGCTGCGGGCCAGCCAATGGCGGACGTGTTCGGCGAGGCAAACCAGTGGCTGATCGATCGCGCCCAACGGGTTTGTGAAACAAATGAGCCTGATATCGCCGTTGACGCAGAAATTCAGGCCGAGGGCGAGACAGTCTCCGTTAATGTCACCGTGCTGCCATTAAGTGCGGGCGAGGAAGAGACCCTGGGCGTTATGGTGATGCTGGAAGACATCTCCAGCGAGAAGCGCGTTAAGTCCACCCTGTCCCGCTATATGGACCCGGACATTGCGGATCAATTGCTTTCAGGCGAGGGCGGTGAGGCGGCACTTGGCGGCAAGCAGTCTGTCGCGACCGTGCTGTTCTCTGATATCCGTGGGTTCACGACGATCTCTGAGAAATTGGGCGCTGCCGGTACGGTCGCCATGCTCAATGACTATTTTGAGCACATGGTTGAATGCATCTCGGACCAGGGCGGCATGCTCGATAAGTTCATTGGGGATGCCATTATGGCCGTCTTCGGTGTGCCTTTGCCCCATGAAGACGATCCAGATCGCGGTGTGCGTGCAGCCATCAACATGCAGAAAGCGCTGCAGACCTGGAGCCCGACGGACCCGGACGGCAATGAGTTTCCGCTGCATATCGGCGTTGGCCTCAATACGGATACGGTGGTTGCAGGCAATATCGGTAGCAAGAAGCGCATGGACTACACAATCATCGGCGATGGTGTGAACTTGGCCGCGCGGCTTGAATCTGCCTGTAAACAGTATGGCGCGCAGATCCTGCTTTCCGAACTCACCGTCAATAAGCTGAAGGGCGCGTACCGGCTGCGTCAGCTTGATTATGTCGTCGTGAAAGGCAAGACGGAGCCTGTTTCAATCTATGAATGCATGGACCATCACACAGAAGAAACCTGCCCGAACTTGATGGACGTGATGGGCTTGTTCGCTGATGGCTTGCAGCGGTATCGCGCGCAGGACTTTACCCGCGCCCGCGAACGGTTTCTTGACGTGCTGAAGGCGCGTGTCGATGACGTCCCCGCTGCAACATACATTGAGCGCTGCGATGTTCTGCTGAAAGAACCGCCGCCAGAGGATTGGGACGGCGTTTGGGTTATGACAGAGAAATAGGCTGCCCATGACGCACCTGCACCCGATCAACAGCGGCAACGCCATGAAGCTTGGCATCATGGCGTTTAACTGTAGTGGTGGGTCTACGGTGACGACGGCGCCTGAAGCCTGGCCAATGACCTGGGCCGATAACGTCAAGCTGGCCAAGCTAGCGGATGATGCTGGGTTCGAGGCATTGCTGCCTGTTGGTCGTTGGAAAGGCTATGGCGGGCCATCAAACTTCAATAACTCCACGTTCGAGAGCTTCACCTGGGCTGCTGGCATTGCTGCCGTGACAAAGCAGATCGCCGTATGCGCTACGATCCATGCCCCATTGGCGCATCCGGTGATGGCTGCCAAGCAGGCGGCGACGATTGACCATATTTCCGGCGGGCGCTTTGTCCTGAACGTCGTATGCGGCTGGTTCCGGGAAGAATTTGAGATGTTCGCTGCTGAGTGGCGCGACCATGACCGGCGCTATGAATACGCGGCTGAATGGCTGGCGTTGGCTAGGAAGGCCTGGACAGAGACTGAACCGTTTGATTTCAACGGGGAGTTCTTTACTGGTAAGGCGATCTGGAGCGAGCCCAAGCCCCTACAAGGCGGTGGGCTGCAGATTATGAACGCAGGGTCATCGCCTACCGGGCAGCGTTTTTCTGCCGAAAACTGCGATATGAATTTCGTCATGCTGCGCCAAAAGGATGAGGCCAGCGACCGTTCGCAGATTGCCGGGTTGAAGACCATGGCCGTGAGTGCCGGACGCGAATCACAATGCTGGATCCACGGTTACGCTGTATGCCGACGAACTCAAGCAGAGGCTGACGCGTATCTTCACCGGTATGTCGAAGAATTCGGCGATGATGAGGCTGTTGGCAATATGCTGTCGATCTTCGGCATGGAGTCAGAGACGCTGGAACCGGCAGTGATGGACGCATTCCGGTTTCACTTTAAGGCTGGTCATGGCGGATATCCGCTTGTCGGCACACCGGCAAAGATTGTTGATGATATGGTGCGTCTACGTACCATGGGCGTTGATGGCATCTTGCTGTCCTGGCTGGATTATTTGGGAGAAGCCCAACAATGGGTCGACGAAGTGTTGCCGCTCATGGAAGCCGCTGGATTACGCTCGCCGCGCTCGCTTTAGCCTTTACGGCTGGGACAGCGATGGCCAAAGAAAAGCCTGCACGTATTCTGTTTGGCGGCGTGAAATCTGGAAGCGCAGGGTCCGCTGCCCCTGTCGGTGGATATGCGAAAGGCTGCATTGGCGGCGCGGTGCAGCTTCCGCCTGATGGGCCTGGATATCAGGCCATGCGGCCAAATCGAAACCGCGCTTGGGGCCACCCAATCTTGAAGACGTTCCTGGAAGACTTAGCGCTCACCATGCAGAGCGAAGGCTTTGCCGGCGTTCTCGTTGGCGATATGTCACAGCCGCGCGGGGGGCCAATGAAAACAGGCCATCGCAGCCATCAAAGTGGCTTGGACGCTGATCTCTGGTTCCGCGCAGCACCAGACTACCAATTGTCTCGCAATGAACGCCAGAAGTGGAGCGCCTATTCGGTTGTGGCGAAAGGCTGGCCGCCCAAGGTAAATGAGAAGTTTGATGATCGCGTCGCTCGGCTGATTCAATTGGCGGCATGGGATCATCGCACGGCGCGGGTATTCGTTGCCGCTATCATTAAGAAAGAGCTTTGCGAAATGGCTCCGCCTGGCAATCGGGCGTGGCTGCGTAAGGTGCGGCCCTGGTATGGGCACAAAGACCATTTGCATGTCCGCCTGAAATGTCCTGTTGATGCAATCGGGTGTGTCGATCAAAAGCCGCCTCCGCCGGGCGACGGCTGCGGTAAAGCGATGGCATTTTGGTTCAAGCCAGCACCTAAGCCGGTAAAACCTGTGAAGCCCAAAAAGCCGGTCAAGAAAAAGCCACGAAAGGAAGTGATGTTGTCCCAGCTTCCGGATACGTGTGCGGCGATCTTGAAGGCCCCCGCAGGTTAAGGCGCGCTGCGGCGACGGAACTCGCACTAAGGCGCGGAATGTGATCTAACAGCCGCTATCGTTTTGCCGTCTACAATTTTGGAACCGCCGCCGATGCGCCTCAGCCGCTATTTCATGCCGACCCTCAAAGAAACGCCTTCCGAGGCGCAGATTGTTTCGCACCGCCTGATGTTGCGCGCCGGCATGGTGCGACAGGCGACAGCCGGGATCTATTCCTGGTTGCCGCTAGGATTCAAAGTGCTGAAAAAGATCGAACAGATCGTGCGCGAGGAGCAAGACCGCGCCGGTGCCCATGAGCTGCTGATGCCGACCATTCAACCAGCGGATCTTTGGCGTGAGTCTGGCCGGTACGACGATTATGGCAAGGAGATGCTGCGCATTACCGATCGCCATGACCGGGACATGCTTTTTGGCCCGACCAACGAAGAGCTGATCACCGACATTTTCCGGTTCTATGTGAAAAGCTACAAGGACGTGCCGCAGCTTCTCTATCATATCCAGTGGAAGTTCCGGGATGAGGTCCGCCCGCGCTTTGGCGTGATGCGCGGGCGTGAATTCCTGATGAAGGACGCTTATTCGTTCGACATTGATTACGAGGCGTCAAAGCATTCTTACAACAAGATGTTCCTGGCTTATCTCCGCACGTTTGAGCGCATGGGCCTCAAAGCCATTCCAATGCGTGCGGATACTGGCCCCATCGGTGGTGATCTCAGCCACGAGTTCATTATTCTGGCGGAAACGGGCGAAAGCCAGGTGTTCTGCGACAAGCGGTGGATGGAAATCGACCTCGCTGGCGACTGCGTGGATTACGACAGTGATCTTGATCCGCGCGTCTCTGAACTCACCAGCATCTATGCCGCAACGGATGAAATGCATGATGCATCCGCCTGCCCAGTCAGCGAGACGGATTTGATCACTGCACGCGGGATTGAGGTTGGCCACATTTTCCACTTTGGCACCAAATATTCAGCAGCGATGAAAGCGGAAGTCCAAACACCCGATAGCGGCCAAGTGCCTGTTATGATGGGGTCTTATGGCATTGGCGTTTCGCGCCTTGTTGGCGGCATCATTGAAGCCAGCCATGACGATGCGGGCATCGTGTGGCCTGACCAAGTTGCCCCATTTGGTGCTGCGGTCATCAACCTTCGCCAAGGCGACGATAAAACGGATGCAGCCTGTGAGGATGCCTACGCCAAGCTCAAAGCTGCTGGCGTTGACCCACTTTATGACGACCGGAACGAGCGCGCCGGAGGCAAGTTCGCGGATATGGACCTGATTGGCCTGCCCTGGCAGCTCATCATCGGCCCGCGTGGCGTCGCTAATGGTGTGGTTGAGTTGAAACACCGGGCCACGGGCGAGCGCCAGGAACTCAGCCTGGACGCCGCCTTGCAGCAGATCACCGGCTAAGGACGAAGCCCTCAATGTTCTCCCCCTTCGAACGGATGATCGCCGGGCGGTATCTCCGCGCCCGTGGCCAGGAGAGTTTTATCTCCGTGGTCGTGTGGTTTTCGCTGATCGGCATCGCCATCGGCGTCGCAACGCTCATCGTTGTTATGTCTGTGATGAACGGGTTTCGGGAGCAATTGCTAGACCGTATTCTGGGCCTGAACGGCCATATTCAGGTCGTTGGCATTGGCGAGCCGATTTATGATTATGACGCCATGACCCTGAAAATTTCAGGCATTGAAGGCGTGTTACGGGCTGCTCCTGTCGTCGAAGGCCAAAGCATGGCGACGAATGGCGGCCGGGCTTACGGCGCTGTCACGCGGGGAATGGAGCTTGAAGGCCTGAAGAGCTTAACAGCGCTTGCCAATGGCATTGTCGCTGGCAAGCTGGATGATTTTGACGGTCGCGGCGTCGCCGTCATCGGCAGACGATTGGCCGAGAAGCTGCGCATTGGCATCGGTGATAAGCTAACCTTGATCTCACCGGCGCGTGGATCAACGCCCTTCGGCGCGGCCCCGCTGCAAAAGGCTTTCCGCGTGGTCGCATTGTTTGATGTCGGCATGTACGAGTACGACTCAAGCTTCGTCTATATCCCGAACCGGGACGCGCGTGCGCTGTTCAAAACTGGCAATGGGGTAAGCCTGATTGAGGTTATGGTCACAGATCCAGAAAACCTGGAAGCCCACAAGAACCAAATCCGCGAAGCCGCGCGCCATCAGGCCAGAGTGATAGATTGGCGCTATACCAATGGTGCTTTCGTGAATGCGCTCAATGTTGAGCGGAACGTTATGTTTCTAATCCTGACGCTGATCATTCTGGTGGCGGCCTTCAATATCGTTTCTAGCCTGATCATGCTCGTGAAGGACAAGACCCGTGATATCGCGGTTATGCGAGCAATGGGTGCAACGCGGGGCATGATCATGCGGGTGTTTGTATTTACGGGCACCGCCATTGGCGTGATCGGAACGCTTGCTGGCTTTGGGCTGGGCATGGCGTTTGTGCTGAATATCAACACCATCAAGCGCGGCCTTGAAAGTTTAACGGGAACGGAATTGTTCTCAGCCGAGATATTCTTCCTCTCCAAGCTTCCGGCGAAGGTCGATAGTTTTGAGGTCGGTATGGTCGTCGTCATGGCGCTTGTGCTGTCATTCCTCGCCAGTCTTTATCCCGCTTGGCGCGCCGCACAGGCTGAGCCCGCGTCCGCATTGAGGTACGAATGACCGCCGCTCTCGAACTCAAGGACGTCAAGAAAGCCTACCAACAGGGGGAAAACCGCCTGGAGGTTCTGCGCGGCGTAAACTTGGTGATCCAACCGGGCGAAGTGATCGCTCTGGTGGCGCCCAGTGGTGCGGGCAAGACAACACTTCTGCAGATCGCTGGCCTGCTGGACAGGCCAGACACAGGCGAAGTTTGGCTTGGTGGTGATGCTGTTGGCGCGCTTGATGATGCGAGCCGAAGTCGCAAGCGCCGCGGCTCACTTGGCTTCATTTTCCAGTTCCACCATCTGTTGCCAGAATTTACAGCATTAGAGAACGTCATCGTTCCGCAAACCATCGCTGGGCTGTCCAAGAGTGAGGCGAAATCACGAGGGCAGGAATTGCTGGCCATGCTTGGTCTGGCAGACCGCGTAAGTCACAAACCATCCGCACTTTCTGGCGGTGAACAGCAACGGGTCGCCATTGCCCGCGCACTCGCGAATGCACCGAAGGTAGTGCTGGCGGATGAACCGACCGGAAACCTCGATCACGCAACGGCTATCGCGGTGACGGAGCGTCTGTTGCAATTGTCCCACGGTGCAGGCGTCGGCATGCTGGTCGCCACCCATAATCCCGAACTGGCCGGAATGATGGACAGGATCGTGCGGATGGAAGACGGCATTCTCGTCGACGGTTAGGCGTTTCAGGCGGGTCGACTCTCTAACGCCTTGATGAAGCCGACGACGCCGACAGCAGCCGTCCATACGGCCGCTATGGCAAGTGGAATGTAGCCGATTAAAATTAGCGTGAGCGGCACGCCGATGCAGGTCAGCACCAACCAAATCCAAAACATGCGGATGACGGCGCTGTAATGGCTTTGCCAAAGCGGCGGGGCATCACCGCGTTTCGCATACGCGATTACGACGGCAACGATCCCAAACACGAATGTGAATATCCCGGCCAGCAGAAATCCCCAAGCCAACAGGACAACCATGCGCTCATCATCATTAGCAACAGGTGCGGAGGGGGGCGGTGCGCGCCAAGATTGGTCGCTGCCCTGATTGCCGTCTGAAAGCCGGGGATCATTCATCGTTCAATACCTACTTGTTCCAAATATCTTCCCACCAAGGCTTCGGCTTGCCGACATCCGCCAGGCGAGGCTGCTTCTGGCGGATATCGTCAATTTTCCAGCCTGTCAGGTTCGCCAGCGTTTGGGATTCCTTTTCCCAGCGATCGACCAACTGGCGGCGGTAGTTCGTCGCCGCTTCGCATTGGTCCTTACCCAGCCAAGCGTGGCGCAGCACGTATCGGCCTTGGAAGTTAGATGTGTTGTTTGTCTCTTTGAACATCAAGTCATCGGGGTGCGTTTCGCCAGAATAACGAAGATGCAAGCGGGTGACATACACATCCACCGGGCCTGATGGCGGGCGAGGGGGCATCACGCGGGTGGTCTGGCCTGGGATCGGGCGTGGTTGCGGCTTGTTGATGCCACCGCCCGGCTTCACCCACCATGCGCCAAGCTTACGCAATTCGGCGCGACTTAGTGGATCGGCGGCGCAGGGGTCACACCAGCTCATGTTCCATGCGTATTCAAGGAAGGCGACACCGGGCTCATTCGCTGCCTGACGCTTAAACATATCCCGATAGAAGTCATCGAATTCGGACTTCACATGCACCGGAATATCCATGCCCGTGGGCATCTCTACCGTCCGATAGTTTTCGGTTTCAACCCGGCCATTGCGGGTTAGCGTGAATACAAACAGCTCCTGCTCACCACGCGCATTCAGCATGCCAAGCCGGATGGGCAGCATGAACATCTTGCTTTCAAACGCGATCTGTAGTGGGGCGAAGATATGTGGCGTTCCGCTTTGCGTGGGCTTCCAAGTTCACTTTAGCGACGAAGAACTTCATGCCCTGCTTCAAGTATCCGCTGAGCGTGCTCGCTGCACCTTTGGGCAGGGTGTAGCCGTTTTCTATCAGGAAT
>JBDQJI010000092.1:0-15978 GCA_040263875.1 Alphaproteobacteria bacterium | reverse complement strand
CTGCACGTCGCTGCCGTTCGACAGCTTCACCTCAATCTCCCGCAGCAGCTTAAGTATGTCCTCGTCTGAATGACGTTTCCGAGCCATCACATCCCCCTTCAGTCTCTAAAAATAGTGGCCCAGTTTTAGGGGGGAAGGACAGCGGGCAGAGAGGCGAATGTTGAACGACATATTGATGGACTCACATTGTGTGCCTCTCCCTATGCGAATGCCGTGCCAAGCTGAAAATATAGACTAAAACTTTGAATTACAGTGTTAAATTAATTGCGTTGATGCACTGGAGCCTGCCTGGTGGCAATATTTGCCGAGCCGAATGCGGTCATAGAGAACAGTGTTAACGAAAATTTATCCACCTGGCGGCGACATTCTGGCTCTCACGTCACTCCAAATGGAAATCGGCGCCCTTATATGAAAATCACAAATGGGAATTCGGTTGGCGGCGTCAGGGCTGGAAAGCCCGGTCGGTCAAAAGCCGCCAGCGGAACGGGGTTTGGTACCCATCTTTGCGGAGCTGAGGCCGCGACCCCAAGTACGGTCGCTAGCGCTCCGACTGGGGTTGGTGCTCTGCTCGCAGCACAGTCCGTTGGCGATGCATTAGATGGTCGTGCAAGAGCATACGATCACGCTGAGGCCTTGCTTCAGCGCTTGGACGGCTTGCGCCTAGCGTTATTGGATGGTGCCATATCAGATGCCGCGCTTCAGAAGCTTGCCGGTGATATGGATGGAGAAAAATACAATACAAACGACCCTTTGCTGGATGAGCTTGTTGCAGAGATTGAACTTCGTGCAGCCGTTGAGCTGGCGAAGCGGAATTTGATTTAATCACACAGAACTTCACAAAGCCGCTGCCCAATAGTTAATACTTGTAATGCTTAAAAACCCGCAGATAGCGGCGCGTTGACCTGCGACAAACTATTCATATACTGACCCTGCCTAAAACGGCTCAGGGGGAATCAAGATGGCGATAACGCTACCAAACGACTATAAACCAAATGATAAAGAAGAGTTTATGAACCCATTGCAAACAGAGTATTTTCGTCAAAAATTGACGTCTTGGAAAGGCAGGCTTCTAAAGGAATCAACCGGCACAATCTGCGAATTGCGGGAATCGACAAACACCGCAGCGGATGTAACGGACCGGGCGTCCATCGAAGCCGACCGTGCGCTTGAGCTGCGCACGCGCGACCGCGCACGCAAACTGATCTCAAAGATCGATGACGCGATGTACCGGATCGAGGATGGCTCATACGGGTATTGCGAAGAAACCACGCAGCCAATCGGCGTCCGCCGTCTGGATGCACGGCCAATCGCAACGCTCAGCATTGAAGCGCAAGAACGCCACGAGCGTAACGAGCGCCAATTCCGAGACGACTAAATTTTGACGAATGCGGTTCGCCGCACTCTGACAAGACCAGGCCGGATGCTGAAAAGCATCTGGCCTTTTCTATTCGCCAGATTGAAGCAGACGACCATCGCGACGCGCTGCATCAAACGCACTGACGAAGGTCCTGATTGCAAGCGCCATCGCAATCGTGTTGAGTCCCAGTGCCCATAGGCAGTGTCCCCAGTCAAACCGACCTTCGAGCATCACAGCCCGCATGCCCTCAAATACATGCGCGGACGGAGTAGCGAGGGCGACCCATTGCAGCCATTCCGGCAGGATCGAGATTGGGTAATAGACGGCTGAAATCGGTGCCAGCGCGAACACCGTGACCCAGGCGAGGCTCTCCGCACCTAGCCCATAACGCAGCAATAGGCCGCAGACTGCGAGGCCGACGGCCCAGCTGAACGCGAGCAGCATGAAGAAGAACACGATCAGCCCTGGTCCGATGGACGTGATGGCAAACTCATACAGAAGCCATGCAACAAGGGCTGCGGGAATAAGGCCGACCAAGGTTCGCACTAGGCTAACGCACATCAATGCTGCCGCCAGTTCAACAGGCCGTAGGGGGGAGACAAACATCTGCCCCAGATTGCGCGCCCACAGCTCCTCGAGGAATGAAACGGATACCCCAAGCTGACCCCGAAACATAACGTCCCAAAGCATGACCCCAGCCAGCAGCAAGCCGCCCGCTTGCGCGATTAAGGTGGAATGCTGCTGGAAGAATTGTGAAATGAAACCCCACAGAAATATTTGCATCAGCGGCCAGTAGGCAAGTTCGATGATGCGCGGCCACGAGCCTCGGTACAGATAGTAATGGCGCAGCATAAGCGCGAAGATCCGGCCTCGGGTCGTCAGCGCGATCTCGCGGTCATTCATCCGCCTGCTCCTGCAGGTGCTGCGTCGCCGCCACGGGCGATGTCCAAGAACACTTCCTCCATATTTTGACGGCCATGGCGGGCGATAAGATCATTCGGCGCCCCACGGTCGATGATGCGGCCATCCCGCATCATCAGGACATTGTCACAGAGCCGCTCGACTTCAGGCATGTTGTGGGACGCAAGCAGGATCGCAGCGCCCGTTTCAGCCTGATAGGTCTCAAGGTAGCGGCGCACCCAATCGGCGGTATCGGGATCAAGGCTGGCTGTTGGTTCATCCAGCAACAGCAGCTCGGGCGCATTGATCAACGATTTAGCGAGCACTGAGCGGGATTTTTGTCCTGCGGAGAGGGTGCGTGTTGGCCTGTGTAGGAAACTCTCCAGGTCCAAATCGCGGGCGAGCTTCGCAATCCGATCTTTTGGGCGGCGGAGGCCGAACAGCCGTGCATAAACTTCTAAGTTTTCTGCGACTGTCAGGCGTCCAGGCATCTCCACGTAGGGGGATGAGAAATTGATGCGGGCGAGGGCGCTCGCGTCCCGTGTGCTGGCATCTTTGCCGAATATTCTAGCTATGCCTGATGTGGGCGTTAACAGCCCCATCAACATGGACATTGTGGTTGTCTTGCCCGCACCATTCCCGCCAAGCAGGCCGATCACACGACCGTGCTCGACGGCAAAATCAATCGCTTCCACAGCGGTGACATCGCCAAACTTTTTCCCAAGCCCAATCACTTCGATCGGCTTATGTGCTTCCGCATTGCTCATATTTTGTTTAGCTATCTTGGGTGAGGAGTATTGTCTATGACCGGCCTGCTTGATGCTTTGAAACTTGATATTCATGAACATGCGCCTGGCGCAGGTCCGCGCCATGTGCGCGGTGCTACGCTGATCGCCATTCGCTGGGTGGCGATAATTGGACAAACGGCGACTGTGCTGATCGTCGCAGTGCTGTTTGAGATGACAGCGGCTTTAGCGATATGCCTCACGGCTATAGTGGCATCTGCAATGCTGAACCTGTTTTTGTCCTTCCGATTTGGCGGGCGACGGCAGTTGACGCAACGTTTCGTGCTGGCGTCCTTAGCATTTGATACGGCCCAATTGGCGTTACTGCTTGGCCTGACAGGCGGATTGCACAATCCGTTCTCAATCCTGCTTTTGGCACCGGTAACAGTGTCTGCAACCATCCTTTCTGCCCAGCGCACATTGCTGCTTGGCCTTTTTGCCGTGCTCGCGATCAGCATTTTGGCAATTGCGCATTTGCCGGTGCCGGGGCCGGCCCCGCAATTGGCGCTGATCTATTCTTTAGCGGCGTGGGTGGCGACGGTGGTCGGGACGGTGTTTATTGCCGGTTATGTTGTTAGGGTGGCCAGTGAGCATCGGCGGATGCAGCAGGCCCTTGGTGAGGTGCGGACGACGTTGCAGCGTGAGCAACAGGTCTCTGCCGTTGGCGCACTTGCGGCGGCGGCAGCCCATGAGCTTGGAACGCCTTTAGCCACAATCACGCTTGTATCGAAGGAATTGATGCTGGATTTGCCTGAAGGCAGTGAAGCGGCGGAAGATGCTGCCCTATTGGTTTCTCAGGCCGAGCGCTGCCGGGATATCTTGGCAGAGTTAGCGGCGCGGCCGAGTGATGATTCTGGCGCTGAGTTCTATACAATCCCGCTAACAGCGCTCGTCGGCGGCGCTGCGACCCAGCATCGACGGCCCGAAATAGCTTTTACGGTCCTGCAGCGGCCCCTGTCGGATGAGGCCGGGCCAGAGCCGCGCGTGCAGAAAACGCCTGAACTGGTGAACGGTCTCGTCAATATCCTGTCTAACGCGCTGCAGTTCGCTAAATCTGAAGTGAAGATTGTGATTGAATGGGACGATGAGGAAATCCGCGCCCACGTCTCGGACGATGGTCCAGGTTTTCCGTCAGATGTCCTGGATCGGATTGGCGAACCATACATCTCGACACGGGCGAAGCAGGATGGCCATATGGGCCTTGGGTTGTTTATTGCAAGAACCCTGTTGGAGAATACGGGCGCTAGCCTTACATTCGCGAATGGGCCGGAAGGCGGGGCTGCTGTTCAGGCGGTTTGGTCGCGAGTCTTGCTTGAAGTTCAGCAGGATGAAACGCGGTAATTCTACGGAGTATATGTGTGATGTCGATTGAAGGCAGCGGCGGCGCGGACGCCGGCAAAAGTTTGCTGATTGTTGAAGATGATCTGCCGTTTTTGAAGCGTCTCGCGCGCGCGATGGAGCGGCGTGGATATGATGTTCATACAGCGGAATCTGCGGCTCAAGGCATTCAGTCAGCCCGTTTAAAGCCCGCCTATGCGGTGGTTGATTTGCGATTGGGCGATGGCAGTGGACTTGATGTTGTTGCGGCATTGCAGGCCGAGCGGCCAGACATCCGCGCCATTATCCTGACAGGCTATGGCAATATCGCTACAGCTGTTGCTGCAGTTAAAGCGGGCGCTATCGACTATTTGCCCAAGCCTGCAGATGCGGACCAGATTGAAGCCGCATTGCTGGCTGCACCCAATGAAACACCACCGCCGCCGGAAATGCCAATGTCTGCGGACCGTGTACGTTGGGAGCATATTCAGCGGGTTTATGAACAATGTGACCGCAATGTTTCTGAAACTGCGCGGCGCTTGCGGATGCATCGGCGGACCTTGCAACGGATTTTGGCAAAGCACGCGCCGCGGGAGTAGCGGATTCTGCGACCGTAGTATGGCAATGCTGCAATGCGAAAATGTCGCGGTAGAAATTGGTTAAATCTTACAGAAATTCGCTGGCTTACGCCTTGAAATTTGCAGCGCAGCATTTATGTTGAGGGGGTAGGAGTTATCCTGCACGACCTTGATGGTCGTTTCCTCCCTGAACTTGGGCCGCGCTTCGGCGCGGCCTGTTTTTTGTGCTGCAAGTGCGAAAAAGCTGTCGTCTGACGATCAGCGCACCAGGGAAGGCGCTTCTTCAATCTGCATTGCTGCACCAAGTACAGCTATCAATCCATCGATATGGCTTTGTAGCGTCTCAAAATATCGGCTGCGCTCGAAGCTGATCTCATCCATGTAGAGCGCACGGTTTACCTCAACCTGCAACACATGCACTCCGGCCCTTGGCGCGCCATAAGCCTTTGTGACATGACCGCCGGCATAGGGATCATTGATCGCCACCGCGTAGCCTAGATCGCGGAGATAGCGATAGGCCGCGTCTGTTAGGTCTGGCGCAGCGGCACGCCCATGGTTGTCGCCGAGTACAATATCAATCGGCCCAAAATTCGGATCATCCCGACAAGCGAGACCCGCAGACGGCATAGAGTGCGCATCCAGCAGGAGGCATGTGCCAAAGCGCTTACGCGTCGTCTGGATCAGCCGGTTGAGTTCCCGGTGATAAGGCTTGTAGCAAGCATCCAACCGCGCCGCCGCTTCTGCGAAGGAAAGGCGGCGATTATAGATATCCATGCCCGCGGCAACGATGCGTGGGATAGACCCTAAGCCCGCCGCAACGCGCGGGCTGCGGGTGGATGCGTATGGCGGCAGGGCTTCATCAAACATTGCCGGATCGAGCTCATAGGGCTCACGATTTACATCCACATAGGCGCGGGGGAAGAGTGCAGCCAGCAGCGGCGCGCCGTGATCAATGGAACTGGCGAACAGCGTATCCACATGGGCATCTTCGGACCTGCGCAGCGCATCCGCATCCAGCTTGCTAGCGTCAACCAAATCACTTGGGTAGCGGCTGCCAGAATGGGGGGATGCCACAACGAGCGGCACGGTCTGTGCTTCGGGTTTAGACAGATCAAACGGCGCGTCAACGTCTACGAAGACGCGCTTCGCATCAGACCGTTCACGGGCGGAGGCCAGGGGACTCATGTGTTGAATCTTACTGGGATTCGCGATGATCGGAAATCGACTTTTCCGCATGCCGGGCATCGATAGCCAGCTTGGCTTGCTTGCGTTCCCGGTGCGCCACATACAATCCGGCAGAGATGATTACGGCGGCACCAATCCAGGTCCACTTGTCCGGGAAATTGCCGAATAATAAAAAGCCCATGACCGTCGCACCAAGCAGGTGCGTATATGCGAACGGTGCCAGCGTAGATGCCTGGGCGTAGCGATAAGAGGATGTCAGCAGGAAGTGGCCAAATCCGGCGAAAACGCCAAGGCCTATGAATAGCGCTATCGACAGCCAGCCATCTGGGTCTGTCCATACAAACGGAGCGACTGGCGTCAACGCCACGACGCCGACAATGGCAGCGATGGTGGCTGCGGTTGCGGGCGAGTCATAGCTCGATAGATGGCGCGTGGTGATTTGATAGAACGTAGAACAAAGCGCGCTGGCGACGAAGAAAAGCGCGGCCCACTGCATATCAGCGCCCGGCCTAATGATGATCAAGGCACCTGCAAACCCGATGACTACGGCCAACCAGCGCCGCCAGCCCACCCGTTCCGCTAGTAAAGGCGCAGATAGCGCGGTCACCATTAGCGGGCCTGTGAATTGGATTGCGGCCCCGGTTGCTAGATCCAAATGTGACAAGCCCATGAAATAGAGGATCGTTGAGCCCAGCAGATAGATGCCACGTGCAATTTGGGCGGACGGCATCTGCGGGCGGAGGAGCTTCATGCCATGTTGAGGCAAAAACACGACCAACATGAACGCCAACGCCCCAACATTCCGCGCCCAGGCGACCTGTAGCGGATCATGGGTTTGGGTCAGCCATTTCACCGCGCCGTTTAGCCCAGTAAAATTAGCGATAGCCGCTAGCATCAACCCAATGCCGATAATGGTCGCGCCTTCAACGCGGCCTGCGGCTTTCGATTTCTGCATGGGATGACGCCTGCTTCCTGCGGGAAATGATCAGGGGCTGTAACGCCCATGCCGCAACTTAGGCCCGGCCTTGGCCAAGAGCAATTGGCGGCCATTTGTGCTAGGCTGAGCCTACTGAAGATGCTGGGATCGAATTAAAATGCCTGAAATTCGTGAAGATTTAAGCGCTGCCCACACCCGCGCATGGCTGCGGCTCGCTGCTCCAGGCGCATGGCTGACGGGGGCGGAGAGAATTGCCATTGCCGCTGAAGCCCGCGCTGCACTTGATTGCCCGGCCTGCGCCCAACGAAAGGCAGCATTGTCGCCAGAACAACCGATCCAGGAGCACGTAAGTTCTAGTGACTTAGATGCAGCCTGGGTTGATGTGATCCACCGCATCCGTACAGATGCTGACCGGCTAACGCCTGCTTGGTGCGCACGCGCCGTGCCGTCCGAATTGTCCGTTGAACGTTACGTCGAAACGGTCGGGGTGATTGCTGAAGTGACGGCAGTTGATAGCTTCATGACTGCAATGGGCATGCGGCTTTGGCCGCTTCCAACGCCGCGCACGGGTGAACTCACTGGCATTCGCCCTAGTGCCGCGAAACTCGCCGGTGCATGGGTGCCAACAGTCGCGCCAGAGGATGTCAGCGCCGATGATCCTGAGCCGGTTCAAGCGATGTATCGCAATCGCTCGGCTGCCAATATCCACCGCGCGCTCAGTCTGGTGCCGGAAGCTGTTAACGGCTTCTTTGACCTGGACGACGCGATGTATTTGCCTGATGCGCTGCTACGGAAATTCGAAGAGGAACCGCGCGCGATCACCCATGCCCAGATCGAACTGCTGGCAGCCAGGGTCTCGGCATTGAACCGATGTTTGTATTGAACAACCAGCCATCTCGTGCTGCTCCGTGGGAGCGGCCAACATGCTGGACAGACCTACGATGATCGCTTCGCTATCGATGCGAAAACAGATAGCGGTGTGCCCCATGCCCGTCTGCTGCTTGATTTCGCAGAGGCTTGCTCCGCTCTCAGTGCTGACCTTGCCAATCGGCGTGAAGCGGTAAGGAATACGCTAGGTGAGGCAGCTCTTGTAGATGCGGCGGCGACAATCGCCATTTTCCAAGCAGTAGTGAAAATCGCAGACGCGACAGGCATTCCCCTCGAAGATGCAAAAGCCGAGATCAGCGCGGAGTTTCGCGCCGACCTCGGCCTGGATGCATTCGTCGCTGAGTAATTTGGTGACTACATGTCTTTCTTTTCGATCAGCTCAATCTTGTAGCCGTCTGGGTCTTCAATGAATGCAATGACGCTGCCGCCATGCTTCATGGGACCGGGCGGACGCGGAATCCTGACGCCTTCTTTTTCAAGCGCTTCACAGGTCGCGTAAATGTCTTTGACGCCAAGCGCCAGGTGGCCAAATGCGTCGCCCAGATCATACGGCTCTTTCTGATCCCAATTGTGGGTCAGTTCCACGACTGTGTTGTCCGCTTCGTCGCCATAGCCAACGAATGCCAACGTGAACTTACCGGTTGGAAAATCCTTCCGGCGGAGTTCATTCATGCCAAGTAGCCGGGTGTAGAAGTCCATGGATTTGTCGAGATCTAGAACGCGGATCATTGTGTGTAGGTATTTGAAGTCAGCCATGTGTGGTGCGGCCTTTCAGTCTTGTTGAATTAGATAAAGCGTATCAGCCAGTTGGGCGGATGGCGAGGCAGTTCAGCGTAGTTTCAACTGGAATTCCTTGCCGCCATGGCCATGCACTTTGTCGTGGGCGCGGACGATCACCATGTTCACGCCCGCTGGAACCCGAACGCCGGAAAGTGAGCGCGTAAAGGGCTGCTCCGTCTCGTGCGGGTGATGCAGCACACGGGTCCCGAGAACCGTCCCGTCAGGCAAGCGCACATCGAATGCATCGGCATAGTGTTCCCAGCCGGTGTCGCCGTGGCGCACTGTGGCTGAGATTCTATATGTCCCGTCGGATTGCTTCTGTGCAGTCGCATTCAACACATCCGCTTCGCCAGCACTTGCGGCTAAAGGGGCGGCGGACAGCAAAAGAGCGGCGGCCAGGGTGTATGTTCGCTTGGTCATGAAAGTCCCCTTGGAGGCGATGGCACCTCAGAACATGGTGTTTCCGTTGTGCGACATGCCGGGGATGATTTGCAGGACATCCCAATGCTCAACGACTTTACCATTTTCATCAAGCCGGAAGATATCTATCCCGGCATAATCCTCATTCCCGGGCCATACTTGATGGCAATGGAGGATGACATGGTCGCCCTCTGCAAATGTACGCTTGAATGTAACTTTCTTGCCGGGATGCTCGGCAGCCATGCGCTCAAAATATTCGATGAATGCTTCCTTGCCGTCTGCTACCTCGGGATTGTGTTGGATATATTCTGCGCCAGCATAGCGCTCAATCGCTTCACGTGGCTGACACTGATTAAACATCAGGTCATAGAATGCTCTGGCGGTTGCTTTGTTCTTTTCGAGGTCTTGCATAGCGGCACGCTATCACCGGCCAAAGGCGTGGATCAACCGATAAAAGCGTCGGATCCAGGCCTTCATGCACTTATCCCGTTTGCGATCCGTTCCTGTCCATTTTATACGGCGTAGTATGAGTGACCTTTTCGCCGAATCGGCAGCATCAAACGACTACACCGCAGCTGACATTGAAGTGCTCGAAGGGCTGGAGGCTGTGCGTCGCCGCCCGGGCATGTATGTCGGCGGCGCGGACGAACGCGCCTATCATCATCTGGCGGCTGAAATCCTGGATAACTCTATGGATGAGGCGGTTGAAGGCCATGCGGACCTGATCCTGGTTGAAATAACGGCAGATGGCTTCTTCCAGGTTCGCGACAATGGACGCGGCATTCCAATTGATCCGCACCCGAAGAACCCAAAGCAGTCTGCGTTGGAAGTCATCCTGACCACACTTCATTCCGGCGGCAAATTTTCCGGCAAGAATTACGCGACCTCCGGCGGTCTGCATGGTGTGGGCATGTCCGTCGTAAATGCGCTGTCTGAAGCACTGACGGTCGAGGTTGCGCGAGACAAAACGCTTTGGCGGCAGACATATTCAAAGGGTGTGCCGACATCAAAGCTGGAGAAAGCGGGGGCTGCGCCGAACCGACGTGGCACACAAATCCGTTTTCGCCCGGACCCAGAGATTTTTGGTGACCGGCTGAAGTTTAGCCCCGCACGGCTTTATCGGATGGCGCGGTCAAAAGCCTACCTTTACAAGGGTGTCAAAATCCGTTGGAAGTGTGATCCGTCCCTTCTAAAGGAAGGTGACGAGACACCGGCTGAAGCTGAATTGCAGTTTCCTGGCGGCCTGCAGGACTTTCTTTCTGCAAGTATAGGTGACCGGCCTGTCGCGACAGATATGCCATTCGCTGGGGACGCCACAATGGTCGATGGCGGCCGTGTTGAATGGGCGCTTTCCTGGCCTGTCGACGGCGATGATGGGTTCACGCACTCATACTGCAACACCATCCCAACGCCCCTTGGTGGCAGCCATGAGAATGGCTTCAGGACGGCTTTGCTGCGTGGCCTCAAAAGCTATGGAGAGTTTAAGAGCGTTAAGAAAGCGGCCCAGATTACCGGCGATGATGTGGTCGGCGCGTCTGGCTTGATGCTCTCCTGCTTCATCAAAGACCCGCAGTTTCAGGGGCAGACCAAGGAACGCTTGGAAACGCCAGAGGCCCAGCGTGCAGTAGAAGCGGCAATCAAGGATCGGTTCGAAAGCTGGCTTACGTCTGCGCCTGCCAATGCTGATGCGCTGCTTGAGCACGTGATTGAGCGCACGGATGATCGCCTTCGCCGCCGGGCGGAGCGAGACGTTAAGCGCAAATCCGCCACCTCCCGCAAGCTCCGTCTGCCGGGCAAACTTGCGGATTGTTCTTTGCCGGGACCGGAAGGCTGCGAGCTATTCCTGGTAGAGGGCGACAGCGCAGGCGGGTCCGCCAAGCAGGCGCGGAACCGGAAGACCCAGGCGATTCTGCCGCTCCGGGGTAAAATCCTAAATGTTGCAAACGCCACTGTTGAGAAGATGCGGGCCAATCTGGAAGTGCAGGATATTCTGCTGGCGCTGGGCTGTGGCAGCGGCAAAAACTACGACCACGACAAGCTCCGATATGAACGCATTATCATCATGACGGATGCAGATGTGGATGGTGCCCATATCGCGGCACTCTTAATGACGTTCTTCTTCCAAGAGATGCCGCAACTGATCGAACGGGGCGGCCTCTTCCTGGCCCAACCGCCGCTATTCCGTTTATCTGCAGGCGGGGAAACCCATTACGCAAAGGATGACGCGCACCGGGAGGAACTCCTCGCAACCACATTCAAGGGCAAGAAGAAGGTTGATGTCAGCCGCTTTAAGGGCCTTGGTGAAATGCCGCCAACCCAACTTCGGGACACGACAATGGCGCTCGACAGCCGCACACTATTGCAAGTCACACTGACCGATGCCGGTGGGGAGCAAGTGCAGGGCCTTGAAGGACGACGGGACTCTTCAGACCTCGTAGATCGGCTGATGGGTAAAAAGCCTGAAACCCGCCTCGCGTTCATTCAAGAAAACGCCAAGTTCGCCGAGAATTTGGATATTTAGGCGACGGTAAGTCAACGCATATCGCTACGCCGCTCGGATACTCTTCATGAATTGATGTACAGCGTCGGCGACAGAACTGGCGCGGTTTTCTGTCTTGGTGCTGGCGTCCAGCATGGCGCGGGCACTTTCACCGGCGCGTCCAGCACCCGAATTTATGGTCTTGAGCGTGCGGTTCACATCTGCAGTGCTGATCGACACCTGGGAGAGGTTTGAAGCAATTTCAGCAGACGCCGTTGTTTGGTCAACGACTGCAGCAGCAACGTCCCCATTCACGTCGTCGATGTCATTGATGATGGATGTGATCGCGTCAATCGCTTTAACGGCATCCGCAGTTTCTTGCTGGACAAGGCGGATCTGGCTGGAAATTTCATCGGTGGCACTTGCGGTCTGGTTCGCCAGGTTCTTCACCTCTGCCGCAACGACGGCGAAGCCTTTGCCAGCATTGCCCGCCCGCGCTGCCTCAATCGTCGCGTTGAGGGCGAGGAGGTTGGTTTGTTCGGCAATATCGGTGATCAGCCGCGTAATATCGCCAATCCGGTCTGTTGCTTCGGCGAGTTCGCTGATGCGAAGCTTTGCAAGCTGGCTGTCATCAACCGCACGCCTGGACATATCCTGTGTCTTGCGGACGCGGATGGCGATGTTCTGGATTGAATCGTCCAGATCACGAGTTGATTTTGTTACCACCTGCAGGCTTTGCAGCGTTTGCTGGGCAGCGGCTGAAACGTCTGACGCTTGGGCTTCAGCATCTGCTGTTAGGCCGAACAGGTCTTGAGCGGCCGCCTGGGTACGATTTGAATGGGCGAGGGCTTCCTTGACCGCATCCTCAATTGTGGCCTCAAACTGAAACCCAAGCCGCTCCATTTCAGCAATGCGCACGGCTTCTACCGTGGCAATCTCTGCATCTTTCTCACTGCGGATGCGGTCCATCTCTGCCGCATTCGCCCTGAATACTTCGACCGTTTTGGCCATGCTGGCGATTTCGTCACTGTTTGCTGATGTGTCGACTGCTCCGTCAAGATCCGCAAATAGACTGTCCCGAACGGTGTTCATTTCCCGGATCGGGCCGATGATAGAGCGGGCGAGAATGTGGGCAGCCAACAATGCCAAAAGCAGCGCTGCAACACTAATCGCGGCTAGCAGGCTGAACTCGCTCCATGCCGCACTGCGGCTTTCGGCTGCTGATTTCAGGATGGCAGCGCTCATCTGATCTTCAACGGCTTTCAGAAGGTTGATTTTGAGTGTGATCTGCTCGAACCATTGCTGGCTTGTGACGCCAGTGGTGGTGCCATTAGAGGCAATTGATTGAAAGGCGACTTGCTCAAGCAATGCAGCTTTCTGAAATTCAGGATCAGCAAGTGCTTCATCGAAGGCAGCGTGAGCTTCTGGTCCTGCTACGGTCTTGAAGCGGCTGAAGAACGCATCTTTAGCTGCCTTCATTGAAACAAACTGCTGATAAATGTACGGCGTGAACCCGCCAGCGCCAAAACCGACAGAGCCATAGGCGCGTTGCAGGCCTGCACGCTCCTTGCCTTCCATCAGATTCAGCAACGCACTGATGCGCTTGTTCACCGCGTCATCTGTGCTGGCGTCCGCCATCGCCGCTACGGCGGCCATAAGCGAGGCGATAGTGGAGGTGTAGCGCGCCGCCATATCTTCAACGGATAGGCTGAGGGTGTCATAAGTCTCGCGCCCGTTGGTCGCGTCTGCAGCACTGCTGATTGCGGCCTCAATGGCGGTGGTGAGCTTCGGATCGCCATTGCCTGCACGATATCGAGCTAAGTCACGCTGGAGCATCTGGATGGCTGCGTCGGTATCATCGCGCAATACGGGTAGCGTGTCTTGGAAGCTGATGCCATCGCTGCCGATATAGCCTGCGGTCTGTCCACGCTCTTTCTGCATTGCGTGCACTAGATTGCTGATCGCGGGAGCCATCCGAGCGATTGAGGTAACAGCATCATATGCGGCGGCGGTTTGGCGCCGTTCGTCCATCAGGATGCCTGCATAGGCCAAGCACGCCGCCATTGGTAGCGCAATCAGCAGCAGCAATCGTGCCCGGACACGCATCCGGGAGAGAGAGAATGCCATAGTCAGCGGCTCCAGCAGCAGGCAGTCGCTTGCGAATTCGGATGACTTTAAATGGGCTGGCTTAACGAAAGTCTTGTATGCCAAGGGTTTTCTAGCGGTGAAGATATTGGCGGCGGCCCCGGTGTGTGGTTTCTTATGGGCGAAACCCAACAAAGGTCGCATCCATGAAGCTCAAGCTGCATCACATCAACATCGTGTCCCATGACGTGCCGGGCCTCGACGCCTTCTACCGCGATATCCTGGACATGCAGGATGAGCCGACCATGAGCAGTAAGCGCAAGCTGGATGAAGGCTACCCGGGCGATGTTTCTTTCATGACCGATGGCGATATCCAGATGCACCTGGCTGAGAAAGACCTAGACGTCAATTTCCGCACGGGCTTGCCTGTAAACCCGGTCGAGAACGGCCACATCGCCTTCCGCACCGATGACATCGAAGCCTTCATGAAGCGCCTTGACGACGCTGGCATATCCTACAGCGATTTCGGCGACCGCGCCGTCCAAGGCTGGCGCCAAATCTTCTTCTACGACCCCGTCGGCACGGTGATCGAAGTGCACCAGGTGATGGGGGAAGACGGCTAAAGAAAATTTGGAGCGGGTAGAGAGATCCAAACTGTATGTGATATCAATGGCTTGTTGGTAATGTTAATTATATATAACAACTAGTTATTGATATATCTGTCAATATCAGTCTGGATGAGATTTATGCATTCAACGACAAAAGTGTACCAAAATGAGTACCAAATCTACATATCAGCTCACATCGGAAATGGCCCTGCGTAAATGGAGACCTGGCGACAACAACACACGCCAGAGCTGCGGCCCGGGCCTCTATGTTCGTGGGTTTAAATCGGGACGGAAACTGTTCCAATTACGTTACCAAAAAAGTTGGATTGATCTTGGGGATTATGGGCCCGATCTGCCTCTTGCGCATGCGCGTGAGACTGCATTGAAGGCAAAACGGTTGCTAAAGCAAGGCGAGGTAACCCGCAAAGAAGTTGCTGCCGCTGCTCTCCGCTCACACTCAGTCGATGCTATCGAGACCGAACTCACTCGAGGAAACGCGGATGTACGCCTAGGCATTCCAATCTTTGATAAAGCTTATCGCGATTGGTTTTCTCTAGGTGTAAAGGCCAATCGTTGGACCCATAAGGCCTCGATACGCCGGGTCATACGCTCTTACGAGATGCATGCACAGGAACATATCGGCGATTTGCGACTTGATTTGATCAAGCGCTCTGAGATTCGGAAGTTCATGGAACCGCTTTTTAGTACGCATGGTGAGTTAGCCGGCAACCTGCTCGGCGCGATCAATGAAGTCCTTGAGCGCGCATATGATGATGAATTGATCGATCATAATCCGTGTCCCAAGCGTCGAAATTTCATCATCCCCAAGCAGTCGATCAAATCGGCACCATCGCTTGAATATACGGGTTTACCGGACCTCTGGAATTGGCTGGGAGAGCGGCCATTCCATCAGGCCGTCATAACAGCCATGAAATTGGCGGTGATCAGCGCCCAAAGAGCATCGACAGTGGCTTTGATGCGCTGGGAGCATTATCAGCTTGAAACTGGCATATGGACGGTACCTGCTAAAAACCCTCAAGAGAGCACCGAAGGCCTCATGAAGTCGGGGCGTGCTTTTGCGATGAAGTTGCCAGAGGAACTCCAGCAGACAATCGCTGGCTTGCCTCAAACTTGTGAATACGTCTTCTCGGTAAATGGCCGGAGCCCTATTCATCCCGAGACGCTCAGGCGGAACTTCATGAAGTATGGGGACATCACGACCCATGGCTTCCGCAACACTTTCAAGACGTGGGCATTACACCAAGACCCGCCAATCGATCGCTTCCTCGTCGATCGTTACACCGACCATGCGCTTGAAGGTTTGGACCGCCATTACCGCCGGGATGACATGTTTGCTGAACGGGCTCTGCTGGCCGAGCGATATCTGACGTTTGTGAAGGACGACCAATGAGTGATCGCAACCTAATCGATCACATACGTCGACAGACAGAAAAGCGTTATGAGCATCTGCAGGAGGCGTCCTGGGAAGAATTAGTCGAATTTGCTCTGACTGAGTTAGAGGCATTCCAGCCATTCAAAGATTATCGTGACATCATTAAAAAAACGGTGAAGAGGATCACTGTGCAGTCTGTCAAAGAAGGCGAAATTGATCTTTTTGATGACTTTAATCAAACGCCTGAGGACTACGATATGATTATG
>JBDQJI010000091.1:0-16055 GCA_040263875.1 Alphaproteobacteria bacterium | reverse complement strand
GAGATGGTAATGCCGGGAGATAACATCTCCATGGTGGTAAACCTGATCGCGCCGATTGCGATGGATGAAGGCTTGCGTTTCGCTATTCGCGAAGGCGGCCGCACCGTCGGCGCTGGCGTCGTCGCCAAAGTCGTCGCTTAATCGGGCGCGTAAGGCTATATAAGGAAGATCGCCCACAGCGTTTCGACGTTGAGGGCTGCAGGAGCGTAGCTCAATTGGTAGAGCACCGGTCTCCAAAACCGGGGGTTACGGGTTCGATCCCTGTCGCTCCTGCCACTATCTAGCAGGCGATGCGCCGCGGCGGTTTTTACCGGCGCGGCCATCGTATTTGAGAGGGAAGCGTTCGATTTTGGATGCTTTCTGGCACTTTAAAAGGGCTCGGGATCCAGTTCCGGCCCGCGTGGGATGACAATGGCCAAGACGAGCCCAGGCGCTTTCGTACGGCAGGTCCGCCAGGAGGCCAGTAAGGTCACCTGGCCCAGCCGGAAGGAAACCATGGTCGCCAGCATGATGGTTTTCATCATGGTGGGCATTTCGGCTGTGTTCTTCTTCGCTGTGGACCAAATCTTGGCGCTTGGCGTCCGCTATATTCTCGGCCTGGGGGGCTAAAGCTCATGGATGCCCGCTGGTACGTCGTTCACGCCTATTCAGGCTTCGAGAAAAAGGTCGCTCAATCGATCCGCGAACAAGCGGACCGTGAAGGCATTGGCCAGGATATCGACGAAGTTCTGGTGCCAACCGAAGAGGTCGTTGAGATCAAGCGCGGTGCCCGCGCTACGTCTGAACGGAAGTTCTTCCCGGGCTATGTGCTCGTCAAGATGAAGATGACGGATCACGCCTGGCACTTGGTCAAGAACACGCCGAAGGTCACGGGCTTCCTTGGTGCTGGGCAGCGGCCCTCGCCGATATCGGAAGCCGAAGCCCGTCGCATTGTTGATCAGGCGCAGGATAGCGTTGATAGCCCGAAGCCATCCGTGATGTTCGAAATTGGCGAGCAGGTTCGGGTGTCCGAAGGCCCATTCGCCAGCTTCAACGGCGTGGTCGAGGACGTGGACGAAAAGAACGCGCGCCTCAAAGTTTCCGTATCGATCTTCGGGCGTGCGACGCCGGTTGATCTGGAATACGGCCAAGTCGAGAAGACGTAACGCTTTCTCTAACAGCTGCAATCTGGGCTGGCGCGCTTCACCCTTGGTGGGCGATGCAAACAGGTTGAACCCCGCGTGGGAGGTCCCCCTTGGCCGCACCACGCACCCGGTCGCGAATGGTCGCGTATCCGGGCGTCTCTAAAGGGAATGGACAGTGGCAAAGAAAATTACCGGCTACATTAAGCTGCAGGTGCCAGCGGGCAAAGCAAACCCGTCGCCGCCTATCGGCCCAGCGCTTGGCCAGCGCGGCGTGAATATCATGGAATTCTGCAAGGCTTTTAATGCCCAGACACAGCAGATGGAAGCCGGGATGCCAATCCCGACGATCATCACTGTTTATGCAGATCGCAGCTTCTCCTTCATCACGAAGTCTCCGCCCGCCAGCTATTTCATTAAGCAGGCCGCCAAGATCAGCAAGGGCTCTCAAACCCCGGGTAAATCTGCTGGCATTGTCGGCAAGGTGACAATGGATCAACTGCGTGAGATTGCCAGCCAGAAAATGGCTGACATGAGCGCGAATGATGTGGACGCTGGCGCTAAGGCGCTGGCTGGCTCCGCCCGGTCTATGGGCGTGGAAGTGGTGGATTGATCTGATGGCAAAGCAAGGCAAACGCGTCACTGACGCGCAAAAAACCGTCGACGCTGAAAAGCTCTATGGTCTCGATGAAGCTGTTGGCATTATCAAAACCACTGCAAAAGCTAAATTTGATGAGACGGTCGAGATGTCGATCAATCTCGGTGTAGACCCACGCCATGCGGACCAACAGGTTCGTGGCATGGTCGCGCTACCGAACGGCACGGGCAAAAGCGTTCGTGTTGCAGTATTCGCGCGCGGCGAGAAGGCGGATGAAGCCACGGCCGCAGGCGCAGACGTTGTTGGCGCTGAAGAACTGGCTGAAATTGTTCAAGGCGGCACGATTGATTTTGATCTGGCCATTGCCACACCGGACATGATGCCCGTTGTTGGCCGTTTGGGCCGGGTGCTTGGCCCGCGCGGTATGATGCCGAACCCAAAGCTCGGCACTGTGACCATGGACGTCAAGGGTGCAGTTGAAGGCGCTAAGGGCGGTCAGGTTCAGTACCGGGTTGAAAAGGCAGGGATCATCCACGCTGGTGTTGGCAAAGCCAGCTTCAGCGAAGACCAGATCGCCGGCAACATCCGGGCGCTTTTTGACGCTGTCGTGCGCGCGAAGCCAACGGGCTCCAAGGGCATGTACATCAAGAAGGTCTCCTTGACCTCGACGATGGGCCCTGGCGTTCGCATTGACCCGGCGTCGATGTCTGAAAGCTAAGGCCGCTTAAGAAATTCCGGCAAGTTCGCTTGCTGGATGGTTTGCCTAATTCTGGTTCGCCAGAACGCAGCAAGCCTTAACGAACGTCTGTCCGAGATTGCAGGCGCTGGTAGGACACGGGGGCGACTCCAGGCTTATCGGCATAATATCCGCCCGCATGAGACAGGAGACTTGGATTGGTTGGATGGCGTGGCCTAGCGGCTTTGCCCATGCGTCTTTCCGGGACTTCACCGGCGCAGACGGCAGATGTTCTGCTGGGTTCCCACAAAGAACCGGCAGGACGAAACCAGGGGCGGAATGGCATCAAGCCAAACTGCCTCATTTGACGGAGTAGACCCGTGCAAAGAAAACAGAAGGAAGCGGTAGTCGACGTGCTGCACGAAACCTTCAATGGGGCCGGCAGTGTTGTCGTGGCCCATCAGAAGGGTTTGACAGTTGCTGAGATTACAGACCTTCGCGGGCGTATGCGGGAAGCTGGGGCTGGTTTTCGGGTAACCAAAAACCGCCTAGCCAAGCGCGCGTTGGCAAGCACGCCGTATGAAAACCTGACTGACCTGTTCAGCGGGCCGACGACGGTCGCCTATTCCGATGATCCCGTAGCTGCGGCGAAAGTCGCGGTTAAATTCGCCAAAGATAATGACAAATTCGAAGTCATTGGTGGCGGGTTTGCAGGCCAAGAACTCAGCCTCGAACAAGTTCAGGCGCTTGCCGCCTTGCCGCCGCTCGATGAGCTGCGTGCAAAACTTGTTGGCATGATCTCGACGCCTGCGACCCGGATCGCTGCGGTTACAGCTGCGCCTGCCGGCCAGCTTGCTCGCGTGTTCGGCGCCTATGGGGCCACGGAATAAGCAAAACCCACCCGATACGGGCGTGTGCTGCAAAAAAGCAGTTAACGCGCCTTTAACGATAAACCAACTGATCTAAATCTAAGGAACGAAACAATGGCTGATCTTGCAAAGCTCGTTGACGATCTCTCTGAACTGACGGTTCTCGAAGCCGCTGAACTCTCCAAGATGCTTGAAGAGAAATGGGGCGTTTCTGCTGCTGCTCCTGTCGCAGTCGCTGCTGCTGGCGGTGGCGAAGTGGCTGCAGCTGCTGAAGAGAAAGACGAATTCGACGTCGTTCTCGCATCTGTCGGCGACAAGAAAATCAACGTGATTAAGGAAGTTCGCGCAATCACGGGTCTTGGCCTCAAAGAAGCCAAAGACCTGGTCGAAAGCGCCCCGAAAGCGGTGAAGGAAGGTGCTTCCAAGGACGAAGCCGAAGAAATGAAGAAGAAGCTGGAAGACGTTGGTGCCACCGTGGAGCTGAAATAGCTTCTTGGCGGCTAACGCCTTTCAAACTGGCTGCTTAGGAGCGCCGCGCCGTGAAACGCGCGTGCGCTCCTAACGCCGGTTTATGGCCCAAAGCGTGCGGACGTGCGATTGAAGGCCAAGCTATGATACAACCGGATAATGCGCCCCGGTAAGTAAGCCGCATTGATGACTGATGGCTGGCCACTACGGCGCGGCTGTCTCTAAGCGCCGGCCGTTCGATCGGCGCAACCGAACTGAAGGAGTGTAATTCAGATGGCGATGTCGATGACCGGGCGTAAGCGTATCCGTCGTCGTTTCGGGCACATCCGCGAAGCGGCCCCGATTCCGAATCTGATCGAGGTGCAAAAGCGCTCCTACGACAATTTCCTCAAAATCGACGCTGGACCAGAAGAGCGTAAAACCCAGGGCCTCGCCCAGGCGTTGTCGTCTGTGTTCCCCGTGCGTGATTTTGCAGGCAAGGCGCAGCTTGAATTCGTTGATTACGAATTTGAACCGCCAAAGTATGACGTGGAAGAATGCCGCCAGCGTGGCCTGACATACTCCGCGCCGCTTAAGGTGACCTTGCGCCTCGTGGTGTGGGACATCGACGAGGATACGGGCGCTCGCTCGATCCGCGACATCAAAGAGCAGGACGTCTACATGGGCGACATGCCCTTGATGACGGACCATGGCACGTTCATTGTGAACGGCACGGAACGCGTGATCGTTTCTCAGATGCACCGTTCGCCTGGCGTGTTCTTCGACCACGATAAGGGCAAAACCCATTCCTCGGGTAAGCTCCTATTCGCCTCCCGTGTCATTCCTTATCGCGGGTCCTGGCTCGATTTCGAATTTGACGCCAAAGATCTGGTTTACGTCCGTATCGATCGCCGCCGGAAGCTGCCGGTAACGACGATGTTGATGGCGCTCGACAATGACGAGACGGCCGAGAAGCGCGATGCCGCTCACGCGGAAGAGCTGCTGCTGCCGCCCGATCAGGCTGAGGGGCTGTCCCATGAGGACATCCTTTCAACCTTTTATGAAGTCGAAGCTTATGAACGCAGCGGTGATGGCTGGACCGCACCGTTCGATCCCTCAACCCTGAAACAGGGCAAGGCTGCAAGCGATATTCGTGATGCGGAGACCGGTGAAGTCGTCGTCAAGGCGGATAGCCGGATTACGCCGCGGGCGATCAAGAAGCTCCAGGACAGTGGCGTGAAGCGCCGGCTGGCTGATAACGAAGAGCTGATGGGCCGCTTTATCGCGACAGACATTATTAATCTCAGCACAGGTGAAATTTACGCCGAAGCTGGTGCAGAGATTGAAGAAGAATTGCTTGAGACCCTGGCGACTGCGGGCATTGATAACATTGATGTCCTCGGCATCGACCACGTTAACGTTGGCCCGTATATCCGCAACACGTTGCAGGTCGATAAGAATAAGACCCGCTATGATGCGCTGACAGATATTTACCGCGTTATGCGCCCAGGCGAGCCGCCGACACCTGAATCCGCGGATCAGATGTTCAAGAGCCTGTTCTTCGATGGTGAGCGTTATGATCTCTCGGCTGTTGGCCGCGTGAAAATGAACGCGCGCCTAGGCCTTGAAGCGCCGGATACACAGCGCGTACTGCGCCGTGAAGACATCATGGCGATCGTCAAAACCCTGGTCGATCTGAAAGATGGCCGCGGCGACATTGACGATATCGATCACCTGGGCAACCGCCGCGTTCGTTCCGTTGGCGAATTGATGGAGAACCAGTATCGCGTCGGCTTGCTCCGCATGGAGCGCGCGATCCGCGAGCGCATGAGCTCTGTCGATATCGACGCTGTCATGCCGCAGGACCTGATCAATGCAAAACCGGCTGCGGCTGCGGTTCGGGAGTTCTTTGGTTCCTCGCAGCTGTCCCAGTTTATGGATCAGACCAACCCGCTTTCAGAGATCACCCACAAGCGCCGCCTGTCTGCGCTTGGTCCGGGCGGTCTCACCCGTGAGCGCGCTGGCTTCGAAGTTCGTGACGTGCACGCGACGCACTATGGTCGTATCTGCCCAATTGAAACGCCAGAAGGCCCGAACATTGGTCTGATCAACAGCCTGGCTACATATGCCCGCGTCAACAAATACGGGTTCATCGAAACGCCTTATCGTAAGGTGATTGATGGGCTGGTGACCGATGATGTGGTCTATATGTCCGCCATGGAAGAAGGCTGGCATACGGTCGCTCAGGCGAACGAGCCGATTAGCGCCGAGAGCCACCTGGTCAACGAATTGGTGGATTCCCGGCGTGGCGGCGAATATGCGCTGTCGCCTCGTGAACAGATCGATTTCATGGACGTATCACCGAAGCAGCTTGTTTCTGTCGCTGCGGCGTTGATCCCGTTCCTGGAAAACGATGACGCCAACCGCGCGCTCATGGGCTCGAACATGCAGCGGCAAGCCGTGCCGCTCTTGCAGAGCAAGGCACCGCTTGTCGGCACCGGCATGGAAAGTGCTGTCGCTAAGGATTCGGGTGCCACGATTACTGCCAAGCGTGGTGGTATTGTCGATCAGATTGATGCGATGCGTATTGTTGTGCGCGCCAATGAAGAAGAGTCACAGGGCGATACCGGCGTAGATATTTATACGCTGCAGAAGTTCGAACGCTCTAACCAATCCACATGCATCACCCAGCGTCCGCTCGTCCGTAAGGGCGACCGAGTGGCGGCGGGCGATATCATCGCGGATGGTCCTTCGACCAACCTTGGTGATCTGGCGCTTGGCCGCAACGTCCTCGTCGCTTTCATGCCTTGGAATGGCTTCAACTTCGAAGATTCCATCGTCATCTCCGAGCGGATTGCCCGGGACGACGTGTTTACCTCCATTCACATTGAAGAATTCGAAGTGATGGCGCGGGATACGAAGCTCGGCCAGGAAGAGATCACGCGGGATATCCCGAATGTTTCCGAGGAAGCGCTTCGGAACTTGGACGAAGCAGGCATTGTGTATGTCGGCGCGGAGATCAATCCGGGCGACATCATGGTCGGCAAAGTCACGCCCAAGGGCGAGTCGCCGATGACGTCTGAAGAAAAGCTGCTACGTGCCATCTTTGGTGAAAAAGCGGCCGACGTTCGTGACACCTCCTTGAAGGTCCCGCCAGGGGTTACTGGCACGATCGTTGACGTTCGCGTCTTCTCCCGTCGTGGCGTTGAGAAAGACGAGCGCGCACGGGCCATTGATCAGTCCGAAATCGAACGCCTCGCGAAAGATCGGGACGATGAGCGCGGAATTATCACCCGTAGCTTTAACGCCCGCTTGCGTGAAGTGTTGGGCGGCCAGACGGTCGTATCCGGGCCAAAGGGCGTTGCTGAAGTCAGCAAGGGTGCGGTAATTGACGCTGCTCTGCTGGACGCGATTACGCCTAATCAGCAGCGCCAAATCACAGTCGAAGACGACGCTGTGATGCAGGAACTGGAGGCCTTTGGTCGTCAGTTTGATGAAAGCATCAAGCAGCTTGTTGATCGATTCGAAAACAAGGTTGAGAAGCTGGAGCGCGGTGACGAGCTGCCTCCTGGCGTTATGAAGATGGTCAAAGTCTTCGTTGCGGTGAAGCGTAAGCTACAGCCGGGCGATAAAATGGCTGGCCGTCATGGCAATAAAGGTGTCGTTTCGACCATCGTTCCGATGGAAGACATGCCGCACCTGGAAGATGGCACACCAGTTGACATCGTTCTGAACCCGCTTGGCGTACCGAGCCGTATGAATGTTGGTCAGATTCTTGAAACGCATCTTGGCTGGGCCTGTGCGGGCCTTGGCCAGCAGATCGAGACCATGCTGGATTCCGTCGCCCAAGGCGACAAGGGCATGCAAGATCTCCGCGATAAGCTTGCGGATATCTATGGTCCAGAGATGAACGAGAGCGACGTCAAGGTCCTCAGCGATGATGAGATCCTTGAACTCTCGAATAACCTGACTGAGGGCCTGCCCATCGCAACGCCTGTTTTCGATGGTGCCCGCGAGTCCGATATTAATGGGATGCTGGAGAAGGCCAACTTACCGACCTCCGGTCAGACACGACTGATTGATGGACGCTCAGGCGAGCCATTCCATCGCCCAGTCACAGTCGGCTTCATCTATATGCTTAAGCTCCATCACTTGGTGGACGACAAAATCCATGCACGGTCTATCGGTCCATACAGCCTCGTTACCCAGCAGCCGTTGGGTGGTAAAGCGCAGTTCGGTGGACAACGCTTTGGTGAGATGGAAGTGTGGGCGCTAGAAGCTTATGGCGCGGCCTACACGTTGCAGGAAATGTTGACGGTGAAATCCGATGACGTCTCCGGGCGGACCAAAGTCTACGAAGCGATTGTGCGCGGCGATGATACGTTCGACGCGGGCATTCCAGAATCGTTCAACGTTCTGATCAAGGAGCTGCGCTCTCTTGGCTTGAATGTTGAACTGCAGGAGACCGAACCGACTGCGTAATGCAGACTGGAGCTTTCTTCTACGACCATTATAGGCGCTGCGACGGCAGCCGCCTTTCCCTTGCAGCGGGCGTATCCTCGCCCGCTGCACAAGCAAGCTAAAGGAGCGTGCCCCTATGAACGATTTGATGAAGGTCTTCGGCCAGATTCAGGGCGCCCAGAGCTTTGACAAGATCCGTATCTCCATCGCCAGCCCAGAGCGTATCCGCTCCTGGTCTTACGGTGAGATCAAGAAGCCAGAAACAATCAACTATCGTACATTCAAGCCGGAACGGGATGGCCTGTTCTGCGCGCGAATCTTTGGCCCGATCAAAGATTACGAATGCCTGTGCGGTAAATATAAGCGTATGAAGTATCGCGGCATCATCTGCGAGAAATGCGGCGTTGAAGTCACGCTCACCAAAGTCCGGCGCGAGCGCATGGGCCATATTGAGTTGGCGGCACCGGTTGCGCATATTTGGTTCCTGAAATCACTCCCAAGCCGCATTGGCCTCATGCTCGACATGACGCTGCGTGAGCTTGAGCGCGTGCTTTATTTTGAAAGCTTCCTGGTCGTTGATCCTGGATTGACGGACCTTGGCGAGCGGCAGTTGCTGTCGGAAGATGAGTATTATGGTGCTCAGGACGATTACGGCGCTGACAACTTCACAGCCATGATCGGCGCAGAGGCCATCAAGGTCCTGCTGACGAACATGGATATGGGGTCCGAGCGCGAAAATCTGCGTGAGGAGTTGAAAGACACGAACTCCGAAGCCAAGCGTAAGAAGATCGTCAAGCGCTTGAAGCTGATTGAAGCGTTCATGGAATCTGGCGCGCGCCCGGAATGGATGGTGCTGGATGTTGTTCCTGTCATTCCGCCAGAGCTTCGCCCGCTGGTCCCACTGGACGGTGGCCGCTTTGCTACGTCCGATTTGAATGACCTGTATCGCCGAGTCATTAACCGGAACAACCGTCTGAAGCGCCTGATTGAACTGCGCGCGCCAGACATCATCATTCGCAACGAAAAGCGGATGCTGCAAGAATCCGTCGATGCGCTGTTTGATAATGGCCGTCGTGGTCGGGTCATCACCGGTGCGAATAAGCGTCCGCTGAAGTCGCTCTCTGACATGCTTAAGGGCAAGCAGGGTCGCTTCCGGCAGAACTTGCTCGGTAAGCGCGTTGATTACTCCGGCCGTTCGGTCATCGTGGTTGGCCCAAGCTTGCTGCTGCATCAATGCGGCTTGCCCAAGAAAATGGCGCTCGAGCTATTCAAGCCGATGATCTATTCGAAGCTTGAGCTCTACGGCATGGCAAGCACGATTAAGGCCGCCAAGCGCATGGTCGAGCGGGAACGCCCGGAAGTGTGGGATATCCTTGAAGAGGTTATCCGCGAACACCCGGTTATGCTGAATCGCGCACCCACACTTCACCGCTTGGGCATCCAAGCGTTTGAGCCAAAGCTGGTTGAAGGCAAGGCCATTCAGCTGCATCCGCTGGTTTGCACGGCGTTCAATGCTGACTTTGATGGCGATCAGATGGCGGTTCACGTGCCGCTGTCCTTGGAAGCGCAGCTTGAAGCCCGCGTTCTGATGATGTCGACAAACAACATTCTCAGTCCTGCTAACGGCAAGCCGATTATCGTACCAACCCAGGATATCGTCCTTGGCCTGTATCATTTGTCCATGGATCGTGAAGGTGAGCCCGGTGAAGGCATGACCTTCCGCGGCGTCGGCGAAGCAAAGCAGGCGCTCGATCAGGGCGTTGTATCCTTCAACACGCGGGTTAAAGCGCGGTGGAGCTGGATCAATGCTGAGGGCGAAGAAACCGTTACCGTGTTCGACACGACCCCCGGCCGGATGGTCATTGGTGAATTGTTGCCGCGCACACCTGGCATGGGCTTCGACACCGTCAATGAGGTGATGACCAAAAAAGCCATCTCCAACTTGATTGATACCGTCTATCGGACCTGCGGCCAGAAGCACACGGTGATCTTTGCGGATCGCCTCATGACTCTTGGGTTCACGACTGCAACACGTTCAGGCGTTTCATTCGGAAAGGATGACATGGTCATTCCGGCTGAAAAGAAAGACCTGATCGAAGAAGCGCAGACACTGGTTAAACAGTACGAGCGCCAGTACTTGGATGGCCTGATCACGCAGGGCGAAAAGTACAACAAGGTCGTTGATGCTTGGTCCAACACGTCGGACAAAGTGGCCCGTGCCATGATGAGCGGCATCGCTAAGCTCGAAGATGGCAAGCCCATCAACGCTGTTTACATGATGGCCCATTCCGGTGCCCGTGGTTCTGAAGCGCAGATCAAGCAGCTTGCCGGCATGCGTGGCCTTATGGCGAAGCCATCTGGTGAGATCATCGAAACGCCGATCATCTCGAACTTTAAAGAAGGCCTGACCGTTCTTGAATATTTCAACTCCACCCACGGGGCGCGTAAGGGCCTTGCGGATACGGCGTTGAAGACTGCGAACTCCGGTTACCTCACCCGCCGCCTGGTGGATGTGGCGCAGGATTGCATCATCTTCAGCCATGATTGCGGCACCCAAGAAGGTCTGGTCATCCGCGCCGTTGTTGAAGGCGGTGATGTGATTGAAGCGCTTTCTGAACGCATCCTTGGCCGTACGGCTGCCGTGGATATCAAAGACCCGCTTTCCGGGGACATCATTGTTCCGGCTGGCGGCATCATTGATGAAACCACATCAGTGCAGGTCGAAGACGCGGGCGTTGACGAGGTCAAAATCCGGTCCGTCCTAACCTGTGAGGCAGACCTTGGCGTTTGCGGTCGTTGCTACGGTCGTGACCTCGCACGGGGTACAGAAGTGAATATCGGTGAGGCTGTTGGCGTTATTGCGGCTCAGTCCATTGGCGAGCCGGGTACCCAGCTCACCATGCGTACGTTCCATATTGGTGGTGCGGCGCAGCGGGGGGCGGAACAGTCCAGCATTGAAGCCACCCACGATGGCACGATCAAAATCCTGAACCGGAATGTCGTGATCGACGCTACGGACACGCCGATTGTGATGGGCCGGAATACGGAAGTTATCCTGATTGATCCGGCGGGCCGCGAACGTGCGCGTCACCGTCTGCCCTATGGTGCGCGATTGCTCACCGATGAAGGGGCAACCGTTGAGCGGGGCCAAAAGCTCGGCGAATGGGATCCGTTCATGCTTCCCATTATCTCTGAGCGCGATGGTGTCGCGAACTATGTTGATCTGGTTGACGGCGTTTCTATCCGTGAAGTCATGGATGAAGAAACTGGCATCGCCAGCCGTGTGGTCGTCGATTGGCGCCAGCAGCAACGTGGCGCAGACCTGAAGCCGCTGATCGCCCTGACGGACGAAAATGGTGAGCCGATTGAACTGGCCGCTGGTATCCAAGCGCGTTACTTCCTCAGCGTGGATGCCGTTCTGAATATTGAGAACGGTGCCCGGATTAAGGCTGGCGAAGTGCTGGCTCGTATCCCGCGCGAATCGTCCAAGACTCGTGACATCACCGGTGGTTTGCCGCGTGTGGCGGAGCTGTTCGAAGCGCGTCGTCCGAAAGATCATGCGGTCCTGGCTGAAACTAATGGCCGTGTCGAATTCGGTAAGGATTACAAGACCAAGCGCAGAATCATTGTCCGCGACATGGTCGATCCTGATCAGACGTCTGAATATATGGTGCCTAAAGGTCGGCATGTTGCCGTGCGCGAGGGCGACATGGTGGAAACCGGTGATCTCCTGCTGGACGGCAACCCTGCCCCGCATGACATCCTGCATGTGCTTGGCGTTGAAGCGCTTGCGGAATTCCTGGTCCATGAAATTCAGAGCGTCTATCGCCTCCAGGGCGTGAAGATCAACGATAAGCACATTGAGGTGATTGTTCGCCAGATGCTGCAAAAGGTTGAGATCTCAGATCCGGGTGATACGACATATCTGATTGGTGAGCTGATTGATCGGACCGAGTTCGATGAGGTCAATGCGCGCACGGCTGCTGAAGACGGCAAGGTTGCTGAAGCAACTCCTGTCCTACAGGGCATCACCAAGGCCTCACTGCAGACGCAGTCGTGGATTTCGGCGGCATCCTTCCAGGAAACGACTCGGGTGCTGACGGATGCGTCAACGGCTGGGAAGATCGATACGCTAAATGGCTTGAAGGAGAATGTTATCGTTGGCCGCTTGATCCCTGCGGGCACTGGTAGCGTGATGAATCGCGTGCGGCGTATTGCTGCTGAGCGCGATCGTCAGCTCTCTGCTGAACGGGCTGCAAAGCACGCACAGCCTGCCTTGCCGAGCCCCGACGCGCTGGAGCCGGAGGCTGCGGCGGAATAACTTTCGGATTACAGAGAGAACATGGGCTTTCGCGGTAATAAAGCGCCTTACGCCTGTTGACGCGAAGCCCGTGTCTCTCTATGTTCCGCGAACTCTTGCCGGGGCTGGCTGTAGGTGCCCGGGCAATTAGCGAGCCCTAACCGATTCGCTAATTGCTTAAACGCCTAGACGCAGTTTCGATAACATTCGCATTTCTCGCGGATGCCTCAAGAGGTCTAACAACGTCGGGAGCGACCGCTACTTCGGTCGCTTATCGTTTTTGGAAGACCACCTTGGTTTATCGTAATTCGTGTTCGCCAGACGCCCAGCTTTAAGAGTGGGCGTTTTTTGTTGAGACGTGACTGAGAATGGAGATCGGCCTGATGCCGACGATTAACCAGTTAATCCGCAAGCCGCGGAAATCGCCGCCGAACCGGAACAAAGTTCCGGCGTTGGAAGCATGCCCGCAGAAGCGTGGTGTTTGCACGCGTGTCTACACGACGACGCCGAAAAAGCCGAACTCTGCGCTGCGTAAAGTTGCGCGCGTCCGGCTGACAAACGGCTTTGAAGTCACCAGCTATATCCCTGGCGAAGGGCATAACCTGCAGGAGCACTCAGTCGTGCTTATCCGCGGCGGCCGTGTCAAAGATTTGCCGGGTGTTCGTTACCATATTCTCCGTGGCGTTTTGGATACGCAGGGTGTCGCAAGTCGCCGCCAGCGCCGTTCCAAATACGGCGCCAAACGGCCGAAGTGATCGGGAGTTAGATCGAAATGTCTCGTCGCCGCGCCGCAGAAAAGCGCCCAGTTACTCCGGATCCCAAGTATGGTGATACGGTCCTCAGCAAGTTCGTTGCTTGCATGATGATGCACGGCAAGCGCGCCGTTGCTGAAAAGATTGTTTATGACGCATTGGCGAAGGCTGAAGGCCGCGCCGGCGTTGAGGCCATTGCCGCATTCCGCACAGCTCTGGAGAATGTCCAGCCTGCTGTTGAAGTGCGGTCCCGTCGGGTTGGTGGCGCTACATATCAGGTGCCAATGGAAGTGCGTGCCGAGCGCGCGCAGGCCTTGGCTATTCGTTGGTTGATCGCAGCCGCGCGGTCACGTTCCGAAAAAACCATGACGGACCGCCTCTCTAATGAGGTGTTGGACGCCATGAACGGACGCGGCGCAGCCGTTAAGAAGCGGGAAGACACGCACCGGATGGCAGAAGCCAACCGCGCCTTCTCGCATTATCGCTGGTAGTCACCAGGTTTTATTGCTTCGGCGCTTGCCGGACAGGAGCTTTCTATGGCCCGTGAACATACATTAGATCTCTACCGAAATATCGGGATCATGGCGCACATCGACGCCGGTAAAACCACGACCACCGAGCGCATTCTGTATTACACAGGCCGCAGCCATAAAATTGGCGAAGTGCATGACGGCGCTGCGACGATGGACTGGATGGAGCAGGAGCAAGAGCGCGGTATCACGATCACATCCGCCGCGACGACCTGTTTCTGGGACGGGCACCGGATTAACATCATCGATACGCCGGGCCACGTGGATTTCACGATTGAAGTTGAGCGTTCCTTGCGTGTGCTCGATGGTGCTGTTGCCGTATTCGACTCGGTTGCTGGCGTTGAGCCGCAGTCAGAGACCGTATGGCGTCAAGCTGACAAATACGGCGTTCCTCGCATGTGCTTCGTCAATAAGATGGACCGCACTGGCGCTGACTTCTATCGCTGCGTAGATATGATGGTTGATCGCCTTGGCGCGCGCCCGCTCGTTCTGCAACTGCCGATTGGCTCTGAAGCTGAATATGAGGGCGTTGTAGATCTTATCCGCATGAAGGAAATCGTCTGGAAAGACGAAAACCTTGGCGCTGAATTCGAATACCGTGACATTCGCGACAGCCTGGCCGAGCAGGCCGCTGAATATCGCGAGAAACTGGTTGAAACCGCTGTCGAAATGAATGACGACGCGATGGAAGCCTACCTCGAAGGCACGGAGCCAAGCGAAGAGGTTCTTAAAGAGTGCATTCGTAAGGGTGCGCTTGATCCAGAGGTTGGATTTGTGCCTGTTTTAAATGGCACGGCCTTCAAGAACAAAGGTGTTCAGCCGCTGCTTGACGCTGTCATTGATTTCATGCCGTCCCCGATTGACGTTCCCGCCATTAAGGGCGTTGGCGTCAACTCCGATGAGCAGATGACTCGGAAATCCAGTGATGATGAGCCGTTTGCGGCTCTCGCATTCAAGATCATGACCGACCCGTTCGTTGGCTCATTGACCTTCTGCCGCATCTATTCCGGCGTTTTGGAAAGCGGCCAATCGGTGTTGAACTCCGTTAAGGACAACCGTGAGCGTGTTGGCCGTATGCTTTTGATGCATGCGAACAGCCGGGAAGACGTGAAGGAAGCGCGCGCCGGCGATATCGTCGCGATTGCGGGTCTTAAGAACACGACGACCGGCGATACGCTGTGCGACACGATCAAGCCTGTGATCCTTGAGCGGATGGAATTCCCTGACCCTGTTATTGAGGTTGCGGTGGAGCCGAAGTCTAAGGCGGACCAGGAAAAGATGGGCGTTGCTCTGAACCGGTTGGCGCAGGAGGATCCGTCTTTCCGTGTCACGACGGATCATGAAAGCGGTCAGACAATCATTAAGGGCATGGGCGAGTTGCACCTCGACATCCTGGTTGATCGCATGAAGCGCGAGTTTAAGGTTGAGGCGGACGTTGGCGCGCCGCAGGTTGCGTACCGCGAAACGATCACGCGTCGTGCTGAAATCGATTATACCCACAAGAAGCAGACGGGCGGCTCCGGCCAGTTCGCGCGCATCAAGCTGGTGTTCGAGCCACAGGATGATAAATCCCTCGGGAACACATTCGAATCGACTATTGTTGGCGGGTCTGTGCCGAAGGAATACATCCCAGGTGTCGAAAAAGGCCTCACCTCAGCCATGGAAAGCGGCATAATCGTTGGCTTCCCGGTAATTGATGTGAAGGCGACCTTGATAGACGGCGCCTACCACGACGTTGACTCCAGTGTGATGGCGTTTGAAATCGCTGCTCGCGCTGCCTTCCGCGAAGGCATGGAGAAATCTGGTCCGGCGCTGCTGGAACCGATCATGAAGGTCGAAGTGGTGACGCCTGAAGAATATATGGGCGATGTCATCGGGGATTTGAACAGTCGCCGCGGACAGGTATCCGGCATGGACAGCCGCGGCAACGCGAATGTCATCAACGCCATGGTCCCGCTCGCCAATATGTTCGGGTACGTGAACACCCTACGCTCCATGAGCCAAGGCCGTGCTCAATACACCATGCAATTCGATCACTATGAACAAGTGCCTCAGGCTGTAGCGGACGAAGTCCGCTCCAAAATGGCCTAAGGCATCTGGCGCAACCCAATTTGGCCGATTAGGCCTTAGATAGACACACGACGCTTAGGAGCCCATGAGATGGCTAAAGAGAAGTTTGAGCGTAATAAGCCGCACTGCAACATCGGCACGATTGGTCACGTTGACCATGGTAAGACGTCCTTGACGGCAGCGATCACGAAGATCCTTGCTGAATCAGGCGGTGCTGATTTCCAGGCCTAT
>JBDQJI010000090.1:0-16217 GCA_040263875.1 Alphaproteobacteria bacterium | reverse complement strand
TAAACGCCTACAACTTCGCACGCAGACTAAAAACCTTGAAAGGTCTCACCCCATTCGAATATGTCTGCAAAGTCTGGACTGAAGAGCCTGATCGGTTCAGAATAAATCCGACCCATCAATCTCCGGGACTAAACACCTAACCGGACAGGAATCGCAAGTCATGGGCCGAGATCAATAAATTCAATTGAATTCCTCTTTGTCGGAGTGGCTTCGCGCAAGCTGTCTCATTGAATAAAGTGAGTCAAATGAGTCACTTAAGAAATGTTGACTAAGCCCATGATTCTGATATGATTTTTATCATGGATCACACATACAACCTAAACGGTGGGGTGCAGCCTACCCTTAAGCGGTTCGCTGATCTTAATGGCCCAGACTTTTTCCCGACTCCGAGATGGGCTACTCATGCATTGATAGAAAATGAAGAATTCACGGGTGACATATGGGAATGTGCTTGTGGTAATGGCGCGATGTCCGAAGTGCTTGAACTGACAGGTTCAAATGTCTTCAGCTCTGATTTGTATGATCGAGGGTTTGGCCAAGCCGGAGTGGATTTTCTACAGCCTTCCAGGAAATCCGATAATATAGTCACTAATCCTCCGTTCAATGCAGCAGAAGGATTTGTTCGTTCAGGACTCGCGTCTTCGGGGAAAAAATTTGCACTCTTACTAAGGTTGGCTTTCTTGGAGGGCGCTAATCGCCAGCGGACAATCTTTAATGAATTTCCACCTTCAAGAGTTTGGGTGTTCAGCGAGCGTATAACTTTTTATCCAGAAGGTGCAGTACGTAAAGGTAGCGGAACGACAGCGTACGCGTGGTTTGTTTGGGATAAAGCTGCTGCTGGCAGACCAGAGTTGAAATGGCTGCCATTGGGGTACAAGGCAAAGTACAGTTAAATTTTAAGGTTTATTGATGTACTTTTTGCCCTTTTTGGTAATCTTGTATCCGACTCGGCTTACATGTGTTGCATACCCATCGAAAATGATATTGCCTGGGATATTGTAATGAGATTTAATGTTTCTCACTATTTGCTTCCACATTTCTTCGCCTGGCCGAGTAGTGGAGCCAACTTTATCGCCTGATGTTAAATTTATTCGAGTTGGTATTTCTTTATATAACCGTCGAAAACTTGCAGTGTCATTTGAAGAAATTGCCGCTACCTCTAAAACGACTCTGCTAATTTCTGCTTCGCTTGTCCGGCCTAATGCCATATCAATCACCGAGTAAAAGTTATAGAATTAACTTACAGATGTTTTTTTATCCCAATGGAAGCTTTTATCATGTCGCTGATACGTTTTATCTAGGTTCTTCACAAATGCGCGCGTCGCTGTTTGAATAGGAGCGCTGACCCCATCATGCCAAAGGTCCTCCGCCATGACCGCCTACTTAATCGTCCGCGCCGAAGTGTCTGCCGCTGACCAGGATGCCTTCGATCATTGGTATGAGACTGAGCATCTGCCTGACGCCAAGGCGGCTTTCAATGTGCAGAACGCTGAACGCGGGTGGAGCGAAACCGAAGACAACGCCCACTTTGCGTTCTACGAATTCCCTGATCTGGCCCACGCAGAAGCTGCGACAGGGTCGGACGCTATCACCGCGCTCATTGCGGAATTTGACCGGGTCTGGGAAGGCCGTGTCACACGCTCCCGCAATGTCGTCGCCATAAAGCAGAAAATATAGGAGAAACCGCCATGACCCCTCCCGCACACCAAGCACTAAAACCCGTTGATAGCACCATGTCCGAAGCCGAATGGCAGACACGGGTTGATCTGGCGGCCCTGTATCGCCTGTTCGTAAAATATGGCTGGACGGACCTGATCTACACCCACATCTCCGCGCGTGTGCCGGGCGAAGAAGGGAACTACCTGATCAATCCATACGGCCTATATTTTGACGAGATCACGGCATCCTCGCTGATCAAGGCCGATTATGACGGCAATGTTATTGATCCGCCCGGCGGTGAGTACAATCAGGCAGGCCACTTGATCCACACGGCTGTGCTGAAGGCCCGACCCGAAATCAATTTCGTTCTGCATACCCATAGCCGCGCGGGTGCGGCCGTATCTGCGATGAAATGCGGGCTGCTGCCGCTGTCCCAGCACTCCAACATCATTTTGGACCAGATCGCTTATCACGACTATGCCCAGGTCACGAACGATGAGGAAGAATGCGAGCGGCTTGGCCGGGATATTGGCGATAAGTATCTGATGCTAATGCGCAATCACGGCCTGCTTGGCTGCGGGCGAACCGCTGCTGAAGCTTTCCATTACCTGTATTACATGGAAATGAGCTGCAAAATTCAGGTGGACGTGTTGGCTTCCGGTCAGGATTACATCGTGCCGGACCAGGACGCCATTGATAGCCTTGGCAAATATGGTGCGCCGGGTGATGTGCCGAAAGGCGACCGGGCTTGGCCGGGCCTGCTTCGTTCGCTTGACCGCCAAGACCCGAGCTATCGCCAGTAGCGGAACAGAAAGCCTGAGCCCCTTATGAGTACCAATAGTCTGCCGCTGCCCCTAGCACGCGGCCCTATGAACGCGCCCGGTCTTGCCCGGCTTCGCAAAGTGCTGACGGATGCCGAACCGCAGCTGATCGGCGAAGTAGCGCGCCTTGGCATGGGTGATCCAGATGCAATTGCGCTCTGGTATGGTGAGGGCGATATGCCCACGCCAGCGTTCATCTGTGATGCGGCTTATGAGGCCATGCGGGCCGGGCAAACGTTCTATAGCCACAAGCGCGGCACGCCCGAGCTGCGCACGGCGCTCGCAGATTATATGAGCGGAATCTACAGCAAAAAGGTGGATATTGAGCGCGTGACGGTCACGTCCTCCGGCATGCATGGCATTCTGGTGGCAATGCAGGCGATCCTGGCGGCGGGCGATAATGCTGTTGTGGTCGGCCCGGTTTGGCCGAATGCGGAGGCGACGGTGCGGGTCGTCGGCGCAGAGCCACGGGTTGTCAGCTTGAACAACGAAAACGGCGTGTGGCGGCTTGATCTGGAAGCACTGTTTGCGGCTTGCGATGACTCCACCCGGCTGATTTTCGTGAACTCTCCCGGCAATCCGACAGGCTGGATGTTAGAGCAGGATGAAGAGCAAGCGATATTGGACTTTGCCAGGGCGCGCGGCATTTGGGTAATGGCAGACGAAGTGTACGCCCGGCTTGTGTACGATAGGCCCGTAGCACCTTCGTTCCTGGATATTGCCGAAGAAGATGACGCGGTTGTCGTAGTCAACAGCTTCTCCAAAAGCTGGGCGATGACGGGTTGGCGGGTTGGTTGGTTGACCCATCCGCCTTGGATCAGCGAAGTTTTGGCGGAGCTGATCGAATACAGCACCAGCTCAGTCCAGCCATTCCTGCAACACGCCGCCGTCACAGCCGTCACTAAAGGCGAGCCGCTGGTGGCCGAAATTCGGGAGCTATGCCGCGTTGGCCGGGATATTGTGACGCCTGCGCTCTCCGCCCATCCGCGCGTCGTGATGGCACCGCCTGTTGCAGCATTTTATGCGTTTTTCCAGGTGGAAGGCATGACGGACAGCCTGGAATGGTCGAAGCAGCTTTACCGAGATACGAAAGTCGGCGTGGCCCCCGGCCGCTCATTCGGCCCCAATGGGGAAGGCTGGATCCGCCTATGCTTTGCCTCATCGTCGGAGGTTTTAAATACGGCAATGGATCGGCTGACGGACTATCTTAATCGCCCATAATTGCGGCTTTGGCAGCCTTTTGCATGACGCTGGGCAGGCCCACATCGCCTAGCTGATCAACCGGCCGCCAGAAGCAGTCTTCAGGCGGTGTGGCGTCAGCAATACGGCCACAGAAGACTGAGAGCTCCAACCTGAAATGCGTGAACACATGCGTCACCGGTGGGGTGACAGCGAACCATTCATTGGTGAGCGCTTCAATGCTCGCGGGCGCTTCATCGTCTGACCAACCGAATGATGGCAGTTCTACCATGGCACCCAGCAAGCCCTTTGGCTTTCTGCGCCGAAGCAGCACTTGGCCATCAGCGCGCTCCAGCCAATAGGCCTTGCCTTGGCGAAGTGGTTTCACTTTCTTCGGTGCTTTCTTCGGTAAGTCTGCAGCAACACCTGCTTTGTGGGCTTGGCAGACTGATTGAACGGGGCAGGCGAGGCATCGGGGCTGTCGGGGCAGGCAGATCGTTGCCCCTAAATCCATCATGGCTTGGGCAAAATCGCCAGCACGTTCTGGCGGCGTCATTGAGACGGCCCTGGTCTTTATCTCAGGCTTGGCGGCGGGTAGCGGGGTATCGATGCAGAACAGTCTGGCCGTCACCCGTTCAATGTTGCCGTCTACCGGCGTTGCATTCTGCCCGAAGGCGATGGCGGCGACGGCAGCAGCGGTGTAGCCGCCAATGCCAGGCAATGTTGCAAGTTCCGCTTCGGTGGATGGAAATTGTCCGCCGTGCTCTGCCGCCACAACGCGGGCGCATTTCAGGAGATTGCGGGCGCGGGCGTAATAGCCAAGCCCCGCCCATTCCGCCATCACATCTTCGTCGACTGCGGCAGCGAGGTCAGCCACCGTTGGCCAGCGGTCCAGGAACCGTTGGAAGCGGGGCGCAACGGCGGCGACAGTCGTTTGTTGCAGCATGACCTCGCTTAGCCAGACGTGGTATGGATCAGCAGGGGCACCTGGGTGCGAGCGCCACGGCAAGTCGCGGCGGCTCATGTCATACCAGGCGAGTAGGGCTTTTGCGGGCGACTCGGTCATCATAGGAATGGATACTGGCGGCGATGGCGAAGGGCGACAACAAGAAGGCGCAACCGCCAGGCATCAGGCCAAGCGAAGAGCGCCGCCGCACATACGCGCCGCAACCAATCGCCAGCACGCTTGGCCGCATGTTGAAGCGGGCACCTGCCGCCCGGTCTGCCAAGGGTTTGGCGGCGCTGAAGCGAGATTGGACAGATGTGGCTGGCCCAGAATTTGCAGACATCGCTTGGCCGGACCGGTTCGATCCTGCGCGCAATGGCCGCCCCGGCGTATTGGCTGTAAAGGCGGCGGCAGGCGCTGCATTGGTCTTGCAGCATGACGGCCCGCGCCTCATCGAACGCGTGAACGGCTATTTGGGTGCCGGGGCCGTTGGCCGTATTCGAATAGCGCCGGGTGTACCGCCGCGCCGTGAGGCCCGGAGAATGCCGCCAAAGCCAATTCCGGAAAACCATCCCAAAGCGGAAGCATTGGTGGCAAAGGCGTCAGGCGTTGAATCTGACCGGCTAGCCGCAGCGTTGACGCGTCTCGGTCGATCGGTTGCTGCCAAAAACTAGGCGCGCATATGGCTATTGGCAGGATCATGCAGGGCGTTGAGTGAGGCATCTACCGGGATGCGTTTGCCAGCAACGATAATCTCGAACTCGGCGGAGAGCAGTTTCTCCGCATCGGCTGCATCATCGCAGGTCACATAGCCAAGGCCGACCGCGCCACCAACTGTGTGCCCGTATGCGGCAGACGTTATGAAGCCGGAGACTTCGCCATTCCGATAGATCGGTTCATGGCCGACGAGTATCGGTTCCGGCTGCCGCAGCTTGAAAGCCACTAGGCGACGTGTGAGAGGGGTGTCTTTCCTGGCAGTCAGCGCCGCTTGGCCAATGAATTCCGTTGGCTTGTCTAGCTTCACCACGAAATCCAGTCCGGCTTCGAATGGATTATCTTCCGGGCTGATGTCGTGGCCCCAATGGCGATAGCCTTTCTCGATGCGCAGACTGTCCATGGCGTGCATCCCAGCGGGCTTGGCACCGGCAGATGCAAAGGCGCGCCAGAGGGTGACGGCATCCTTGGCGGCACAGGAAATTTCCCAGCCCAGCTCCCCCATATAGGTGATGCGGGTGAGGCGCGCACGCACGCCCGCCACACTGGCCTCTTTGGCGCGGGCGAAGCGGAATGCGGCATGGGTTAGGTCTGTTTCTGCGAGGGGTTGCAGAATGTCTCTCGCCTTTGGCCCCATCAAACCAATAACAGCGCGATCCAGGCTTACGTCCGCGATCTGCACGTCCGCAAACCCGCTGGCGACCCGGCGAAGGCGTGTCAGGTCGCGGCGGGTGACGCCAGCACCGGTGATGATCGTGAAATCCGACTGGCTGGTGCGGGTGATCGTCAGGTCCGCTTCAATGCCGCCCCAGTCATTCAGCCATTGCGTATAGACGACCCGTCCCTCAGCAACATCGACCTTGTTGGCGGAAAGCCGCTCCAACGCGGCCAAAGCATCCTTGCCGGATACTGTGAACTTGCCGAAGGATGATTGGTCGAACAGGCCCGCGTGGTTGCGGACGTATCTGTGTTCAGCCGCAGAATTTTCGAACCAATTCTGGCGGCCAAAGCTATACTCGTATGCTGGTTCCTGGCCCGGATTAGCGTACCAATTCGGCCGCTCCCAGCCTGCGACTTCGCCATATGCGGCCCCGGCAGTCTTGGTTTCAATGTGGAGGGGCGACAGAACGGCATCCCGGCTTGTGTTGAACTGTCGGTGCGGCCAGTGCATCGCGTAAAGCATGCCTAGCGCTTCAGAAACACGCGGGATTAAGTAGTCCGGCTTCGTCTGAAATTCTCCTGCTCGCGCGAGGTCGACTGGGGAAAGATCGAAAGGCATATCGCCTGCTTCAATCCATTCCGCCAGCGCGTTACCGGCCCCGCCGCCAGATTGAATCCCGATGGAATTGAAGCCGGCCAGCACGAAAAACCCTCGAAGCTCTGGCGCTTCACCAAGGTAGTAGCCTTGATCGGGCGTGAAGCCTTCCGGGCCATTGAAGAATTTTCGCAAGCCGATCTCGCCCATCACTGGGACGCGGCGCATGGCATGTTCCAGGATTGGCATGAAGTGGTCGAAATCTTCCGGCAGTTCATCGAAGCAGAAGTCTTCTGGAATGCCATCCATGCCCCAGGGTTTGGCATGCGGTTCGAATGCGCCGAGCAGCAGCTTGCCTGCATCTTCCTTATAGTAGGCGCAGCCGTCCATATCTCGGAGCACCGGCAGGTCGCTTGGCAGGTCCTGGATGGCTTCCGTCACCACATAGAAATGCTCGCAGGCTTGTACCGGTACCGGCGTTTGCCCCAGCGCGCCGAATTCCCGCGCCCACATTCCAGCGGCGTTCACGGCGACGGGCGTTGCAATCACGCCCTCTGCCGTCTCCACGCCTGAAATACGGCCACGGGATGTCTGCAGCCCGGTCGCCTTAACGTTCTCAAAGATTTGAACGCCAAGCTGGCGAGCGCCCTTCGCCAGCGCCATTGCGTAATCGAGCGGGTTTACCTGTCCGTCTGTCGGATACCAAAGCGCGCCCAGAAGGTCTCCCGTTTCCAGGAAGGGCCAGCGGCGGCCTGCCTCTGCCGCGTCGACCATATGCGCTTCAACGCCAAGGGCGGCTGCGAAATCAGCAGCACGGCAATGTTCTTCAAAGCGCGCAGGATTATCGGCAATGCCAAGACTGCCGTTTTGCTTGAACCCGGTGGCTTGGCCGGTGAAATCTTCCAATTCTTTGAACAGCGGCTGTGAGTGCATCGCAATTTTGGAAAGCGTCGCGGAGCCGATATTGGACCGCACCAATCCCGCCGCATGCCATGTGGTGCCGGACGCTAACTGCTTGCGTTCCAGCAGCACGACATCTTTCCAGCCTTGCTTCGCTAGGTGATAGGCCGTACTCAGGCCCGCGATCCCGCCACCGACGATTACTGCGCTTGCTTCACTTGGCAGTGGTTTGTTCATGGCAGGGTCCTCAAGACATTGATTGCGGAACGGTTTCGCGGTCCATAAACTCCGGCCCGTTCCGGCTCCAGTAAGGCGTATCATGAACTTAAAAGATCACATCTGCGCAATACCTGATTTTCCGAAACCTGGCATTCTTTTCTACGACATCTCGACGCTGCTTTCCCATGCCGAAGCGTGGGCGACTGCAGTTGAGCAATTGGCGGAGATTGTCGGCCCTTGGAAGCCAACCAAGCTGGCAGGCATCGAATCGCGCGGATTTTTGACGGCAGCACCTTTGGCGCTGGAGCTTGGGCTGGGCTTTGTGATGATCCGCAAGCAAGGCAAACTGCCGGGGGCTGTGGTCTCGCACGAATACGCGCTGGAATACGGTTCTGACATCATTGAGGTCCAGGCCGACGCTGTGCAGCCGGGCGACCGCGTTGTCATTCTGGATGATCTGCTGGCGACGGGCGGCACCTTGGCCGCATCCGTCGATTTATTGCAGGACGTGGGAGCAGAGGTCGCGGGCGCTGCCTGCATTATTGAGCTCAGCTTCCTGGAAGGCCGAAGCAAGGTCGATATCCCAGTGGAATCGTTGATCCAGTACGACTCCTAGGGGCTGCGACAGCGCTAGTCATCCATTCCAGTGATCTGGTCCAGCACGGGTAGAATGTATTCCCTGAACCGTTCGGGGTGCTCGCTCATGGGGAAGTGGCCCATTTCGCGCATGATGATGGTTTCAGCGCCGGGGATGGTTTTTGCGGTGCGTTCTGTGTCTGCGGGTGTGCAGGAATAGTCATACTCGCCGGTCATCAGGAAGACTTTGCAGGTGCTTGGGTCCACGGCAGCGCCATCGGCCTCGAATTGGCTGTCGGTGCGGAAGAAGTGCATGTCACCCTTGAACACGCCTGATCCACTCTGGTGATAGTGCCAGAGCGTTTCGTTGCGGAATTCAGCCGGGCTATGCGGTGAGGCTAGCCCCGATACAAGTGCTGCGCAGAAATCACCACGGGCGAATACATCGTTTTCCAGCCAGGAATTATCCCACCAGGGGGACGGACGGTTCGATCCTTCAAGCCCAATCGCTGCGCGGAATTTCTGCCCGTGTTCCCGCGCGAGGCGGACGACCAGGCGACCACCCATGGAGCAACCCATGACGACAGGCCGGTCTAACTCCAGTGCATCTGCAAAGGCGATTGTGGCCGCAGCGTAGAAATCCGCCGTCAGCTTGTATTCCATATCCTGCCAGCCAACGGGTGGATTGGATTTGCCGTGCCATGGCAGATCAAACGCGATGACGCGATAGCGGCTGGTGACGGCCTCATCGCACATCAAATGTCGGAACTGGCTGGAATGTGCGCCGGCGGTGTGGAGGCAAAGCAGCGGTATGCCTTCGCCTGCTTCCTCAAAGTAAATCCGATAGGTCTCACCCATGATATCGATATGGGCATAACGGCCGGTGATTGGTTCGATTGCGACGGGCATCACGCGTCCTCCCGCAAAAGGGCCAAAATGTCCTTAAAGAAGCGGAGATGCTCTAGGAACACAGCGCTATCACCTTCAAGCTGTGCATGGCCATAGCTCGTCATGGCGAACACGTCATTGAAGCCGGGGGCGGGTTTTGGCTTGCAGAATTGAACCCAGGATGCCGCCGGCGCTGTGATGGAAAAACTGTAGGGCCGCATTTTAAACGGGCCTTCCAGCACCTCCGCCACAAGGCCGTTCTGGATGACAATGTGATGCCGCGCATCATCAACGCCGATCACAAATTCTGCCGTACAGTTCCGCCCAAGCCTTTGCAGATTGGGCTTCTTACGCGCCTTCTCGACCAGACCTGCCAGCATTGCTTAGAGCATCCGTTCTTCTGGACGCACTAGGTGTTGCGGCGTCTCGCCTGTCAGCGCCAGTACGATATTCGCAATAGCCCGGCGAACGGCGACGGCGCGCCATACGCCAACACTGGCGGAATTATGCGGCGAGCCGATCACATTTGGCAGGTCCAGGAATGGGTGACCCATCTCAAACTTGCCGTGGCGCACAGGTTCAACCCACCAGGCGTCTAAGCAGGCCGTGAAGTCTGGATTGGCTTGGAGGTGCGCATAGAGGTCATCCTCGTCTATGATTTCACCCCGGGCCAAGTTTACCAGGATCGCGTCCGGCTTCATTTGGGATAAGCGCGCGGCATTGAACAGTTTCTCGGTCCACTGCGATAGCGGCAGGCTGAGCACGACTACATCTGAGGCAGCCAGGAATTCTTCTAGCTGATCTGGCGTGCCGATCCAGTCAACATCTTCGTCAGTGGCACCGCCGCGATTGATGGCGTGGATTTTCATGCCAAGGCCGCGCATCAGCTTTGCTTGCGCCTTGCCGATGCCGCCAAATCCCAGAATACCGCACACGCCGCCTGCCAACATTTTATTGCGCGCGAATTGGTTGAACTCACCTGTTTTCAGGTTGTCGTGCTCAATGAACAAGCGTTTAGCAGCGGCAAGTGTCATGGCAAGGCCATGTTCTGCCATGGGTTCAGCAAACGCGCCGCCATTGCCTGCGATGGGCAAATCTTCGGGGAATTGCTTTAGCGGCAGGAAATCGACGCCAGCAGAATAGAACTGCAGCAGTTTGCAGGTCTCGCCAGAAAGGCCAATGCCGTCTTCTGGTAGTTGCCGTGTGTGGCCAATGAAGACTGCGTCAGCAGTTGTCATCATGACCCGACGTTCGGCTTCTTCCATGTCCATTAGATATACGGCGTCTCCAGCGTCGCCGAGGGCGTCCTTAATAATGGCGCGACGGTCTGCGTCCGCTTCTAAGCCAACGGCGAGAACGGGTTTACTCATGGGATGGGAATCACTTTCTAACTGTGGGCTGCACTTGCTTTAAGTCGTACAGGAGCAGACAGGCGCGTGACAATGCCGCCGTCCTGCCGTAACTGAAACACCATGGCATTGCTTCCAGCATCTGGGCCTTATACGCGCGCCCAACGTATTATGATTACGGTCCCGGTGCTGCTGGCCTCACTGCTGCATTCTATCAATATGAGCACGGCTTACGTGGCGCTGCCCAGCATTCAGGGCAACCTATCCGCGACGCCGGACCAAATCGGTTGGATCATCACAGCCTTCGTCGTAGCCAGTGCGGTTGGTACGGTGCTGACGGGGTGGCTGTCGCAGAAAATTGGCAGGCGGGCGGTGTTCCTGTGCTCAATCGCTGGGTTCACGATCACAAGCCTGCTCTGCGCTACAGCCGTCGATTTGGGGCAATTGGTACTGTACCGAATGCTGCAGGGGCTAGTGAGCGCACCACTGCTGCCAATTTCCCAATCCGTTATGCTAGATACATATCCCCGTGAAAAGCACGGGTTCGCCATGAGCATCTGGTCCATGGGCATGATCCTTGGACCCGTCGTCGGCCCAACAATCGGCGCGGTGCTGACAGAGTTTTATGGCTGGCGCTATCTGTTCTTGCTGAACATTCCCATGGGCATAATCGCGTTCCTGGCAATCTTCCCGACCATGCCAAAAACCCCAAGCCAACCGCAACCCTTGGACTGGATAGGCGTCACAGCCCTAATTATCGCTGTGTCATCCTTCCAGCTTATGCTTGACCGGGGCGAGCGGCAGGACTGGTTTGAATCCACAGAAATTATTGTGGAAGCCTTCGTGGCGGCGCTCGCGTTCTACATATTCATCGCGCACTGCATCACTGGCAAAAACCCTTATCTGAATCTCGCGATCTTCAAGGATAGGAACTATGCGATTGGGTGTTGTCTGATTTTTGCCTTCGGAATTGCGGTCTTCTCCAGCCTGTTTGTGCTGCCAATTTTCCTGCAGAACATTCAGGATTATCCCGTGATTTCGGCAGGCTGGGTCGTCTCTGCGCGCGGCATTGGCACGATGATCGCCATGTTCTCTGGCGGATTCTTGGCGGACCGGTTCCAGGCAAAACACCTTATTCTCACTGGGCTAATCTGCGTTGGCGCCAGCAATTATATGATGACGGGGTGGTCGGCAGAGGTCGGCCTGGACGAAATTATATGGGTGACGGTCTTTAACGGTTTCGGCATGGGCGTGATGTGGGTAACGCTCTCGACCGTGACGTTCTCAACCCTGGCGCCAGAGTTGCGGGTTGAAGGGGCATCTTTATTCGCATTGGTTCGCGCCATCGGTGCCAGTGTCGGCACGTCCTTGGTGGTGATGATCCTCGTACGCTCGACACAGATCAATTATTCAGAGCTTCGGGACCACATTCACTACGGCAATGAGGCGCTGCAGGCGCTTGGATCATCCTTGCCATGGAGTTTGGATACGGCGGCAGGGATCGCAGCGTTGTCAGCATTGGTCAGCAAACAGGCGATGATGATGGGCTTCCTGAATGACTTCGTTTTTCTCGTCGCCGTCGCCGTCGTCGCGGCCCCGCTGGTGTTTTTCCTGAAGAAGCCGAAGCCATTGGTTTGAGGGGCATAGTCTAAGGCGCAGCTGACCGTGCTGCCGCCTCCAGGCGCTCAATTAAGCGATTGACCTCACCCTTGGGGTTTTCAAACCAGTCCGTTGACCAGACACGGATGATGGTCCAGCCGAGCCGTTCTAATGCCTCTTGGCGGAGCCGATCCCGGTCACGGGCCGACACGGCGGAATGGTATGTGGCGCCATCACACTCGACGCCAGCGATATAGCCGTGGGGGAAGCTTGGATGTTTGACGCCAAGATCAATCCTATAGCCTGCGACGCCGACCTGAGGCTCCACCTCGAACCCGCGCTCTTCCAGAAGCTTGGCGACGTGGGCCTCAAACGGGCTCTCAAGCGCGCCGGATGTTTTGGCTGAGTGTGGCAGCAGGCCCGTCGCGGCATAGGCGAGGAAGCCTTTGAAAGCCACAAGGCCAGCGGATGCGCCGGGTTCCGCCCGAATGTCGTTGGCTGTCAAGGATGCGAATACGGCAGTTTCAAGCCGGGCGCGTGTGAACAGGACATTTAGCCGACGGTGGCCATGGGCACCATTGATCGGGCCAAAGCGCTGCATAACCGTGCCGTTGTTCTGGTCCGGGCCATATGTTGCGGAGATCAGAATGGCGTCGCGTTCATCGCCCTGCACTGTCTCCAGGTTTTTGATGAAGAACGGGTCCAGGCCGTCAGCCTGCCAAGAGTTCAGATAGATCTGCACATCGACGTCGCCGTCAGATACTTGGTTGAACCGGTCCTGAATGTAATCTCGCTGCGTTGTGTTCATGGCAACGAGCCCAAGTGAGCGTTTTGGCTGCGTCTTCATCCGCTCAATCGCAGCAGCAACAATGGCGTCTGCCTAGTCTGTATTAACGCGGCTGCCGGGTGTGTATTTCGCCCCCTCAATTCGCTCAAATGAGACGCCGAGCTTGCCGCCACTGGGCGCACGAGCAGCTGGGAATACCACCAGTTTCTCATCGTAAAATTGCTGGTTTGAATAGGCTATCAAGCTTTCGTGGCGGGACCAATAATGCCAGAGCAATTGCCGCTCCGGCTTCAGCGTTGCGTTAGCCAGTGCGAGGATGGATTCATGGCGTACGGCGTCTGCCGCATCCTCATCGTCGCTGTCGTCGCCATCGTCACGACTACGGTTGAAGAAGTCTGTCGGCGGCAGCTGCATTTCATCGCCAACGATCACCGCTTTGGCGGACCGGGCAAGCGCACCCATGGCGAATTCTGGCTTCATCTGGGACGCTTCGTCGATCACCAATAGGTCGAATGTCATCGCACCCGGCGTCAGAACTTCTGCCACGGTCGCGGGGGAAAGCATCAAGCATGGCTTCAACGCTTGGACAGCCTTGGGCGCTTTAGCGAACAAGCGACGCAGTGGCACACGCGGTTTCTTTTGCGGCGCATAATGCTCAATCAGCCCACGCTCAGTCTTCGTGCCGACCTTGCCGACAGCATTACCGGATGGGCCTTTTTGAAGGCTAAGGTTGGCAGCGATTACCGCAGCGGTGAGCTTCTGGGCTTCGATATCTGCTTTTTGAAATCGCTTACGAATGTCACTGGCCTGTGCACCGCTGTGATCCGCCAAAGCCGGATGCGTGGCCATCGCGTCATGCATGAGGCTTCGATACAGCGCGCGGTCATAGGCTCTGGAAAGCGCTGTCATAGGCCGTTGCTCAGTCTGAAACGCTTGAACAACAGGCATCAAACCAGCCTTGTCGACGTCAACGAGGTTCCGGCGAAACGCGATCCAGCCATCAAGACCGGCTTCGCCGCTCCGTTCCGTTGCCTCTGCAGCGCGGGCTAGGGCGGATGGGTGCACGTGGCGAAGCTTCTTGTCGAACAGCGTGTTGGCAGTGAATCCGGCCTCGTCCAAAGCTTGGCGTTGCCTGCTCTCATGGTCCATCGCGGTGGCTGTTTGTTTGGCGGCATTGAGCATGCTCTCACGAGCACTGGCATAGTCCCCACGGAAGACGACACTGAGCAGCGCTGGCACTTCGGCCAATGCGGCCAGTACAGCTTCAGCCTGTGCTGCGGTTGCTTGCAGCGCTGGCAGATCCGGTACCAAACCGCCGAATGTACTTTCCGGTGCCATGGTTCGTTCGGCTTGGATTAGAACCGGCTGCGCTTGGGCGGCATAGGCAAGCATCGCGGGCGTTGCCTCTGGGCGCAGGCTGATTTCCTGCACACACTGGATAAAGCCAGCTGTATGGGCTGCGTCCTGCCGCATATTGTCTGAGATATCTGCGAGCGGCGTTGTAGGTTTGGCGGCTTTCAGCGCTTCTGCTGGTTGCTGCAAATCGTCGAAAGCAGGGCCGTGCGCAGCGTTGCGGATATCGGCAAAGCGGCCACTCTCCGTGCTGAGCAAGGTTTCGCGTGCATGCGCCACCTCGTGCTCGAAACCGCCAAATTCTGCAAGAACAGCATCACCTAGCGCTGCTGCTGCTAGGAGGCCTTCAAAGTCCGTCTCCATGCCCTGGAATGCCGTATTCAATTGCCGGGTATAAGCAGGATCATTTGTGAATGCTGTTTCTTGCTTGCGACAGGCCAGCGCTTTTCCGAAAGCATCGGCTAAGGCCGTCTTGTCTGTCGCGACGCAGCCGGCCCCTCTGGCTCGAAGCCGGGCAGCTTTGAAGTTGCTGTCGAACAATCCAGCCATAAACCCGGCAGAGCGGCAGCTGGCCTGATCAGCAGCGATTGCTTGCGCGTCGCCCAATTGGTCCAGGCTAATGCCCGTTTCGGCTTCCAGTTCCTTTTTGTTCGCCAGAATGACGTCGCGTTCAGCCAACGCTTTTTGGATCGCTGCAGCCGCATCCCTATCTCCGGCAATGCTGAGCCGCCACGGCAGAGCGGCAGACGATGTTTCGCGGAGGATTGCTGCTGCCGTTAGTGCCCGGCGGAGCGCGCCCGCAGTAGCACTATTGCCTGGTGCCTCGACACCGATGGCTTGGATGAATTGTCGCGCATGGTCCGTCACGCCGTCCCAAGCCGCAGCCTCAGCAAGCCGACGGTGCTCTATCCCGTTCAATACACTGACAGGTTTCTCACCGATCAGGCTTTCAAGTGCCGCGGCGAGCGGGGCCAGGCCGTTCTGGGCTTTGACAGCCTCAACGTCTTTAAATGCTGCTGCCAATACGGAAAGTGCGTTTGTCCGTTGGTCCGCTGCTTCCAGGTATTCGCGCAGCTTGGATTGCGCTTCTGGCGTGTCCAATGTCGTGAAGAGGGATGCTTCAACCGCTGGGTCTGGGGCCGGAAGCTGTGCCGCGCCCTGAACGGCAGTGCGCAATGCGGCCAGGCTGGCAGGGGGATCAATGTTTATTGCGCGCCATCCGGCCTCAGTCTCAATCAACGCCTCCAGCGCTTCCCGCCAAGCGCCTGCGAGCCGAACCAGGTTCTGGCGTTGGTGCTGCGGAATGCTGGTTTCGCCGATGGGACGCCATGGGTGCGCATCCGGACTGCCGTGGTCCGACCGAAAGCTTTGGTCTGCTGCAGCAATACGGTTCAGCAGATCATGGGCTTCGTCGACAGCATAGGGCGTGATGCTTGCAGCATCGTCCAGCGTGACATCGTCAATCGCGGTGGGGAGGTCAATTTTGCGGGTCGCTTGCTCTTTCCAGATGATGTCGTGGACGGTCAGTCCAAGCGATCCGTGTTCTGAGTTGATGGCGGTAGCGTAAGCTGTGAGGCTTGCTTTCAGGCGGTTTGCTTCATCCAATGCTTGCTTAAGACGGGCTGCGTTTCCAGGCCCGGCGCTGGCGTCAATGCGGGTTTTCAAATCTTTCAGAACTTCATCCCGCCGCGCACCGGGGCCGTGGAGGTCCATACAGAATTCCCCGAGGCCGACGCTCTCCAACCGCTTTGCCACAACGTCCAGCGCAGCGGCTTTTTCCGCCACGAACAGTACACGCTTGCCTTGATGCAATGCGGCGGCAATCAGGTTGACGGTGAATTCCGGAGCGAAGTGCAACACCGCGGGCAGATTTGGTATCTGTCTGATGCACAACGTGAAACGGTGTCGCCATGTCGAACTATACGCATCTCACGCCCAGCGAGAGAGATCAGATCGCTGCCTTGAAGGGCGC
>JBDQJI010000089.1:0-16226 GCA_040263875.1 Alphaproteobacteria bacterium | reverse complement strand
TCCCGTGAAGTACCTGTCCCATAATGCGTCCTTCCAAACTTGGGAAAAGAGTGCACCATCAATCTCCGGGACTAAACAGCTAACCCTGAACCTCTGTAACCCGCAGTATCCCTCATCTCATTATATTTTGTGCGATCTATAACCAGTTGGTTCAGGGCTATCTGGGGGTGTCTGAAGGCAACATCCTGAGCTGTGACTTATCTAATTTTGTCAAAAGACCAGAGAAAAACAGCCAATATACACAACATTTGGTGCTGAGTGATTGTTAGGGCACTGCATATAGCGTCTGACTATGCATCTAACTAACTGAGTTCTTTATTTTAATGCCCGTGGCCTGAGCTGGCTGTTGCATTAACCAAAGGGCAGTTGGCCTAGTTAATGCCTACACGCGAATCATGCGCATAGCTCAGTTGGTAGAGCAGCTGCACTGGTCCTCAGACCACGCAAAATGTCTACCTATTGTCTACCTACTTTAAGTTCAGAAAGGGTCTCCACCAAAAAAATCAACATAACCAATTGAAATCCTTGGTGGGCGCACACGGACTCGAACCGTGGACCCGCTGATTAAGAGTCAGCTGCTCTACCAACTGAGCTATGCGCCCCTGAAGGGAGGGCGTGGAGTAGCAAAGGTGGGGTGGGGCGTCAAGCGTTCTGGCGGTGTGTGCCGCTCGCTTAACTATCCGGCGCCGCCGGTGATGAGTTGGGCCTGGTCTTCCGGCACGTAGAAATAGTCGCCGGGGCGGAAGTCGTGGCCGAGATCGCCGATAAGGCGGCGTTGGCGGGGGGTCATTTGATCCAGCAGATGCGTTGGCACGGCACCGAAATCATAGGCACGCACGAATAATTGGCAGTAATTATATAGCAATGTCTTCCGCGCTTTGCCGGAATGGTTCGGCGCGGGGCCATGCCAGAGCGCGTGCGGGAAGAGGAAGCAATCGCCAGCTTTGCCCTCCAACTGCACGCAACCGGGGCTATGGGGGTTGAGCGGTGGGTCCCGCTTAAATGGCAGCGGACGAAAGTGCGAGCCTGGGTAGACAGTGAATGCGCCCGCATCATACTCCGTCACGTCAGACAAGAGATAGAGCGCCTTCATCGCGATGGGGCGGCTGCTCTCTGTCACGCGGATCTCGCGCAGGCCTTCCCCGCCGTCCGTATGGGTATAGCCAGGGAATTCCTGGGTGGATGCGCGGACGATCGCTTGGCTCATACTAAACAGTATGTTGGGGCCCATGATATCTACGACCAGGTCAAATACCTCTGGCCGGTCCATCAGATTGATGAAATCTGCGCCGTAGGGCATCAGGTCCCGGCGGTCCATGAAAGCTTCAGGGTCCTGGTCCGCACATTGCTCAACCCAGCCGTAATGACCACGCGGCAGCATGCCGGACAGTGGCTCCCAGCCCGGTTGCTTGCGTACCCCATCCACTTGCTTAGAGAGTGACTGCACTTCATCCGCGTCCAGCACGCCAGAGAGATGCAAATAGCCGTCAGTTGCCCAGACTTCGCGCTGTTCATCGGTCAATGTGCGCATGTTCATGGCCCCAATCCTTCCGCTGTTTCCCAAAAGGCTAGAGGAATGGCAGGCGGCGTGGAAGCCTTACTTGGTTTCAGGCTGACCAAACGGCAAGATCAGCCCCAGATATAGCAAATGGAACCGACCATGACTGACATCCGTCCCTTTACGATTGACGTGCCCGAGACCAAACTAAACCGCATTCGGGAGCGTGTCGCAGCTTACCCCTGGGCAGATATGCCCGCGTTGGACGGCTGGAAGTACGGCACAAACCATGCCTATCTCCGCGGGCTATACAGCTATTGGCTGGACGGGTTTGATTGGCGCCGTGAAGAAGCGGCGATGAACAGCTTTGATCACTTCATCACACCGATCGATGGGATCGATATCCACTTCATTCTTGAGAAAGGCAGCGGGCCAAACCCAAGGCCGCTGATCTTATCTCACGGATGGCCAGGCTCCGTTGACGAGTTCCGACACATTATCCAACCGCTGGCCCACCCCGAGCGGTTTGGTGGCGACATAGCGGACGCGTTTGACGTGGTCGCTCCCTCATTGCCGGGCTTCGGCTTCTCCGGCGCGCCACCGCAGCCATATGGCCCACGGAAAATGGCGGCGATATTCAACACCCTGATGACAGAACGCTTGGGCTATACTAGCTACTTGGCCCAAGGCGGCGATTGGGGTGGGGCTATCTCTAGCTGGCTGGGCTATGACCATGCGCAGGCCTGTGCGGCCATCCACTTGAACATCTTCACCATGCGCCATTTCGCAGGGCCTCAAACACCTGCGGAGCAGACATGGGCGGATGAATTCGATGTGCAACAAGCCAGCCAGAACGGATACCGCATGCAACAGGCGACCAAGCCGCAAAGCCTTGGGTTCGCAATGGCGGACAGTCCTGTCGGGGTCGCCGCGTGGATTATTGAGAAGTTCAACGCTTGGTCGGACACATCCGGCGATGATGTGGAAAGCGCCCACACGAAGGATGCCCTACTCGCTAATATCATGATCTATCTGGTGACGAACAGTTTTGCGACCGCAAGTTGGATCTATGCCGGGCGCGAAACGGAGGGCGGCCGCCTCATCTCCTCCGACGGCAGCCGCGTCGAGGTCCCAACCGCCTGCGCCCTATTCCCGAAAGAACTTCTCGCCTGGCCGCCACAGAGCTATGCCGAGCGCGTCTATAACATCACCCGCTGGACTGAATTCCCGCGCGGTGGTCACTTTGCAGCGATGGAGGAACCAGAGTTACTGATTGAGGATATACGGGCGTTTTCCCGTGCATTGCCGCTTCGGGTCAGCCCCAATTAAGCAGAATGCCTCATCTAACAGCTTTGACGCCGCCCACGCCGTATGACCAGCCAGCCAGCGCTTGCCGTAACTCTTCGTGGATGGTTTTGAGATTTGCCACCCACCAATTTCTCTGCGAAAGTTACTGCTAGGTTTTGATCGGGGGGCTGCAATGGCAGAATTAGCTTTAGCCTACGAAGCACGAAGCTACAGTATGGGCGTTGCGGGTCGGTCGGTCTGTAATGCACGCAATCATCACTGGGTCGCCGAAAATACTGGCGGCGACGCCGTTGGTGCTGGCGAGTTGTTCTGCGCCTCCATTTCCGCCTGCGCTGTAAACATGGTGGAGACGATCGCGCAGAAAGAAGCCAAGCCGCTGGATGCCATGGAAGTCAAAGTTGGCGTCTATCGTGATTTCGACAAACCAGCCGGTGACGTCTCACTCTATGACGCGGTCAGGGTTGAGTTTGAATTGTGGGGTGTGAGCCAGGAAGACGCCAAGTTCTTCGTCAAAGCCTGGAAACAGCGCTGACCCATCTACGGATCAGTCGCCGTGGCGACTGCAGACACTACAGTAGAATTCACCGCCCACACTGAGGCGCGGCCAAGATAGTCCCGGCATCTGGCGGGCGGCGTATTGTGCCGCTGCCTGACTACTCGACGATGTGCGCGCTAAACGATATTTGCTTCTGTCGCTGCACGTAGGTCAGCTTCCGTGACGCCGGAGGCTGTCTCGACGATTTTCAGCCCGCCCTCGACCACATCCATCACGCCAAGATTGGTGATGATGCGATCAACCACGGCTTTGCCCGTCAACGGCAGGGTGCAGGCCTTTAGGACTTTGCTCTCGCCGGCGCGATTGGTGTGGTCCATCACAACGACGACACGGCCAACGCCGGCGACGAGGTCCATCGCTCCCCCCATGCCTTTGACCAGCTTGCCTGGAATCATCCAATTGGCAAGGTCTCCATTCTCCGCCACTTCCATAGCACCCAGGATCGCCATGGCGATCTTACCGCCGCGGATCATGCCGAAGCTTTGGGCGCTATCGAAATAGGCCGTTTGCGGCAATTCCGTAATCGTCTGCTTACCGGCATTGATGAGGTCTGCGTCTTCCTCACCAGCAACCGGGAATGGGCCCATGCCAAGCATGCCGTTTTCCGATTGCAGCGTCACTTCAACGCCTTCGGGAATGTAGTTGGAAACCAAGGTCGGGATGCCGATGCCCAAGTTCACATACCACCCATCACGGAGTTCTTGTCCCGCGCGCGCGGCCATTTCATTGCGATCCCACATGGCTCAAGCCTCCCTAACGGTGCGTTGCTCGATGCGCTTTTCGTGCTCGCCCGCGATGATGCGGTGCACGTAAATACCGGGCAGGTGAATATGATCCGGGTCGAGGGAGCCTGTTGGCACGATCTCCTCCACCTCAGCCACGCAGACCTTGCCGCACATTGCCGCTGGCGGATTAAAGTTCCGCGCCGTTTTACGGAAGATCAGGTTGCCGGTGGCATCCCCCTTCCATGCTTTGACGATGGAAAGGTCTGCAAAAATGCCTTCTTCCAGGATGTATGTTTCACCCCTGAAATCTTTGTGCTCTTTGCCTTCCGCGATCACGGTGCCAACGCCTGTCTTGGTATAAAAGCCCGGGATACCGCAGCCACCCGCGCGCATCCGTTCCGCCAAGGTCCCTTGGGGATTGAACTCCAACTCCAATTCACCGGACAGATATTGCCGCATGAATTCGGCGTTCTCACCTACATAGGAGCTGAGCATTTTCTTGACCTGCCGGGTCTGCAGCAGAATGCCAATGCCAAAATCATCGACGCCTGCATTGTTGGACGCAAAGGTCAGGTCCTTCGTCCCGGCCTCCTTGATCGCCTGCAACAGCAATTCCGGAATCCCGGACAGGCCGAAGCCGCCCGCAGCGACGAACATGCCGTCGAACAGCAGTCCGTCGAGCGCCTTAGCGGCATTATCGTAGACCTTTTTCATGGCAGCGTCCTTGTCTGGAACAGAATGCGGAGTCTGGTGATCTCCAAGGGCCAGCGCGCGAGCAAAACATCACCGTCGCCGGATGGAGTGTCTTTGGCCAGATTATACTTCGAAATTATAGGCTTCAACCCAGCGACTGCGGCCATTTATGCCGCGGTCCAGCCGCCATCAACCGGCAATGCGATGCCAGTGATATTCTCTGCCGCGTCGGAGCAGAGGAAATTCGCGACACCAGACAATTGCTCAACCGTCACGAACTTCTTCGTCCATTGGGCGGCCAGCAACACGTCACGCTTGACCTGATCTTCGGTAATGCCGCGGGCTTTCGCCGTGTCCGGAATCTGGCGCTCTACAAGCGGCGTCAAAACATAGCCGGGACAGATGGCATTGCAGGTGATCCCGGCTTCCGCGACTTCCAACGCTACGGTCTTGGTCATCCCAACAACCCCATGTTTGGCCGTGACATAGGCTGATTTGAACGGTGAGGCGACGAGGCCATGGGCCGAAGCGATGTTGATGATCCGCCCCCAGCCTTTCGCTTTCATACCCGGCAAGGCGGCCCGCGCCGTATGGAAAGCTGAATTCATATTGATGGCGATGATCCGGTCCCAGCCATCAGTGGGGAATTCATCTATCGGTGAGACGATTTGAATGCCGGCATTGTTGACCAAAATATCGACGGCACCATGGAGTTCGACCGCCCCCTGGACCATAGCGTCGATCTCACCCGGTTTCGTCATATCAGCGCCGTCATAGCTGATCGTACCTTCTGACGTCGCTTCAAGCTCAGTCCGCAAGGTTTCAATCTCACCGGCATCACCGAAACCGTTTAGCACCACGTTGGCGCCAGCTTTGGCAAAGCCTCGCGCCAACCCAAGCCCGATGCCAGACGTTGATCCAGTCACAAGCGCCGTCTTCCCGCTAAGTTCGCCCATGCAAACAATTCCTTCTACGCCTGTCGGCCCATGCAATGTCGTTAGCACAAGTGTATGTCCCCTGGAGGCTGGGACGGCAAGGAAGGCCTGGCAGCTAGGCGCTATTTTTTGCCCGCCGTCCCATCGAACTTCTTCTCGATGTCCTTCCAGCAATCAATGTAATCGTCCTGAAGCGGTGCCTCTTTAGCGGCAAATATCGTCAGGTGCTGCGGGAAGCGGGTTTCGAACATAAAGGACATCGTACTGTCCAGCTTCTGGGGCTTGAGGTCTGCATTGGATGCACCCTCAAAGGCATTCCTGTCCGGCCCATGGGGCAGCATCATGTTGTGGAGACTCATGCCACCCGGCGCGAAGCCTTGGGGCTTGGCGTCATACTGGCCATAAATATTGCCCATCAGCTCAGACATGATGTTCTTGTGATACCAGGGCGGGCGGAACGTATCCTCCATCACCATCCAACGCTCACGAAATAGCACGAAGTCGATATTAGCTGTACCTTCAATGCCCGAAGGTGCCGTTAGTACAGTGAAAATCGACGGGTCTGGGTGATCGAACAAGATTGATCCAACTGGGCAGTACGTCTCAAGATCATATTTGACCGGCGCGTAATTCCCATGCCACGCGACCACGTCCAGCGGTGAATGGTCGATTTCACAGCGATGGAATTGGCCACACCATTTCACCGTAACAGTTGACGGCGCGTCCCGGTCTTCAAACGCCGCAACGGGGGATTTGAAATCCCGACGATTGGCCATGCAATTCGCCCCAATCGGACCGCGGCCTGGCAGATCAAATTTCTGGCCGTAATTCTCACAGATGAAGCCCCGTGCAGGGCCTTCAAGAACTTCAACGCGATAAACCAGCCCGCGTGGGATAATCGCAATTTCCTTGGGCTCAATGTCGACAACCCCAAGCTCCGTGGCGAACCGCAGCCGCCCTTCCTGCGGCACGATCAGAAGCTCGCTGTCCGCAGAAAAGAAGTAGTCGTCCGTCATGCTTTCAGTGACGAGATAAATATGGCTCGCCATGCCGACTTGTGTGTTCACATCCCCCGCCGACGTCATCGTGCGCATACCAGTGAGCCATGTCAGGCTCTCGTCCGAATGGGGAACAGGGTCCCAACGATACTGCCCAAGTGAGGCAACATCCGGCTCAATATTCGGTGCGGATTTCCAGTACGGCACATCGATCTTCGTGTAGCGGCTGGAATGTTTCACAGATGGCCGAATGCGGTAGCACCAGGTGCGCTCATTCTGATGCGCAGGTGCAGTGAAGGCCGTGCCAGACAACTGCTCCCCATACAGCCCATAATTCACTTTCTGTGGAGAATTTCTGCCCTGTGGCAGTGCCCCCGGAAGCGCCTCTGTCTCAAAATCATTGCCAAAGCCTGGCATGTAGCCTGCGGTCATCCCGCCAGATGTTGCAGCCTGCGTCAGTCCACTGAATGGCAGTTTGGCACTCACGGGGCAGTCCTCCTCTTATGGCAAGGACTAACTGATACGCGAAATTTCAGTATCCCGCCAAACCGAAGCCCCAAGCACGTGCATCGTGCCAGGCTTGTTTAGCGCTGGAACATCAAGCCCATTTGTTGCCTACGCGTATTCTTGAAGTTGACTTTGGATATCAGCGATTGCCGTTCCAACACCGGCTTGAATCGTTTCTCGCAGCCAAATATGGGCTGGATCATCTTCAAATTTTTGATGCCAGATCAAGAACATCTGCTGCCCTTCGAGCGGACGCCTTGGCTGGATTATGCGTAATCCATACTGCTTTGCGATCATCCGAGCATAGAAATCTGGCACGATGCCCACTAGGTCGGACCCAGCTACGATGGGCGGTATCGACCCAATACGGTTCACCATGCAGACATGGCGTGCGTTAACACGCTCACCCAGCTTTACTTTTTCCGAATTGGCCAGAGCGCCTGCGCGGAGATTTAGGATGACCTTACCGCAAGCCTTAAGTGCTGCGATATCAGGCCCGTCCGCCAGCGCTGGATGCCCTTCACGCGCCAAGAACACCTGTGAAAATCCAAACAGACGGTCACACACGATATCTCGTTCATGGGCAGGGCGGATAAAGACCGCAGCATCAATATCACCCCTCTAAATAGCATCCTCGATTTGAACTGTCTGAGGCGGCAGGAGGGTGATCGACACAGAGCCTTCACCCTGGATTGCTCGGGCCAATTGGGGCATCACCAACGGCTCCATTGGATCAGCGCAGATTATACGAAAATTGCGCTCGGAGGTCGCAGGATCAAACGCCATTGGCGCGCCAAGCGTTCGCTGGATGGATTGGATCGCGTCCCGGATCGGGCCAGCGATAGCGTCCGCCTTCGGCGTCGGAACAACGCCATTGCCTGCGCGGACAAACAACTGATCATCGAGCTGCTTTCTGAGGCGTGCGAGAGCGTTCGACATCGCCGGCTGCGACATATCCAACTGCCTCGCCGCATGGCTAATATTGCCCGCAGAATAGATACCCTCAAAAACGACAAGAAGATTTAGATCCAAGGATCGCATATTCAGCAATCGAATAACCCCCATAAAGCATACCAGTTATTCGCAGCATGCCAGCGTTCGTAGAATACGTCTCGGTAGACGTAAGAATATTCTAAGGCTCGATCAGACAGGCTTCGGACTGAATGCTCTAAAAACGCGAAGAAAGTCGCATGAACAAGCGGTGGTCGCCGGCCTCTGTCTCCGGGCCATCAGTGAGAGCATGACCGTAGATTAGCGAGCCGGAGACGATATCGTTGATGGCAACATTCACACCAAAGCCCGCCGCCGCAAGCTTCTCCGTCGTGTTGGCAAATTTGTCTTTGGACCAGCCGTAGTCAAAAAAACCGAACGGTTGAACTGCATCTCTCACGCCCTCGTCACCGGCGAACAATGAAACTGCCGGGCCTACAATTTCATTTCGGATGGTAAAGCCATCATCACCTGATGCCTCATTCGTCAAATAGCCACGCACGGAGGACGCGCCGCCATGGGCGAATTCTTCGATCCCGGGCAGGTTCGTCTGGGCGATCTGAAACGTGGAACTGAACCGGTGGGAAACGTCTTCCGTGAGCGGGGCGAGATGGGTGAACGAGCCACGCACAATTCCATATCTGGACTTGGCGTCTGGATCGCCGGATGCAGATGCGAACGCGGCATCGGTGTTGTCGGCTGTCAATCCGCCAGGGCTAATCACAAGCGACGCATCAAAGCTGGCGCGCGCAGTCCCGGTGAACGAAAGCCCCGTTGCGAAGCCGCCACGCACCCCAAATATGCCTTGGGCAACTTCGATCTCCGTCGCGTTCACGGGCGTGCCTGCGAAAAACACATCATTTTCCTGGCGCTTGAACTCCGCAGCGCCATATACATCCGCCCGAAATGCACTGAACCCGCTTAGCGGCACAGCGTACTCTCCGCTCAAAAGGAAAGCCTCATTGTCTTGGGTAAACGGTGTGGCGAGGTCAGCGAAACTGCTGACATAGCTCGCAGCGACCGAAAGCTTACCGCGCGACCCGTTCGCCCATTGCAAAGGTGCAAACATCGATAGCGCATGGGTCAAAAATCCCTGCTCATCACCCGCAGAAATAAAACGCCCGCGCTCCAGCGTCTCCGGCGAGGTGGTAAACTGATAAGACAATTGCGCATCAATCAGCGGAAAATTACCGATGGTAGCACCGGCGAAAATGCGGTGCTGGTCATCCTCGCTGGCTCCTGAATTGGCGTAACCAGCGAACAGTGTATACGGCGCTTCTTCGTTTGATCGCAAAATGAGGTCTGTTTCACCCGGCTGTGTGCCTGGCTCAAATACGACTCCGAGATTGCGATAAGGGTTGAGGTTCAGCCAGTTCACATCCTCAATCAGCTGCGCGCTGTCCACGGGTTCCCCCAGCGGAGAACGGATCGCATTGGTGAGATGGTCGTTTGGCGACCAGGAATTGCCTTCGGTCTTGACCTCCGCAAGCTCAAACAAGGTCACGAGCAATGTGAGTGACCCGCCCGATATTTCCTGCGGTGGCGGCGTTACCGAGACCAGCGGTCTGTTCCGGTCACGCAGGAAGGCCGTAATGTCCGCTTGAATGTTACTGATCATGCGGCGCGTCATCGGTGCGCCCAGATAGGGCTTCAAACGCTGACGGAGCGCTTCGTCGTCAAGCAATGGCCCAGCCGCGCTCAGGTCAATCGTTTCTGCGGCTTCCGCGTCACTTATAGCTTTCAGATCAGTCACAATCTGGATGCGGGCAAGGTCTACACCAAGCGGCGTATCATCCGTGACAGCATTCGGCGTAGGCGCTGGCAGCCCGCGCAGCTGATCGCCCTGTACGATCGGCGGCGCGTTCTCTTCAACCGTTTGAGCGGATACAGATAGCGGGGAGAACGTGATGAGGAGGGCCGCTATTATGGCGGCCCCCATCCACAATAAGGCGCGCATCAATCAACCAGCGCAGACGTATTGAACACACCGCATTCAATGTCATCACACTGCTCGCCGCTTTCGGCAGCGCCAGCGCGCGCCAGCGCCCCTTGCTCCAGGGTCTGCTCAGGATCGCCGCTAAAGGGCGTTCCTGCTCCATCAAAGACGGTGAAGACCGTGCCTGGCCCAAGCTCCAACGCATCGACAGGGATGAACACATCCTGTCCGCCGATAGTGTTGTTGCCTTGCAAGACCAGACGGCCGCGCTGCGCCCCCGGCACGCCATTGCCGATGGTTGTCGTCACGGAGCCTGCAGGTCCCGCTCGTAGATCGACGTTCGGGTTGAGAATGATGCTGCCAACGCCAGCAAGCCTGTCAGAAGCGACAATGCCGTCTGCCTCTGTCGCGTTGGCGACCAGCGTTAAGTCACCGCCATCAGTGGTCAGGTCACTTTTGACGAAAATAGACCGGCCTGCGATCAGCGTCAGATCGCCCCCAGGGCTACGGGGCGCCCTGTTTACAGTGATCCGATCCCGGACGGAGATAACGTTGTTGGCAAGCAGTACGACGTCATTGCCACTTTCCAGTAACCGCTCCAGCCGTTCGGTTGTTATCGTCACATTTTTACCAGGGCTAAGGTCGGCAGCACCCTGGGAAACTGGCGTTCCCCGGAAAGCATCGTCCATCTTCATCAGGAACACACGGCCCGAATTAGCTGTCCGATTGCCTGCCCCGTCATTACCGGGCGAGCCAACGACGATGCGCGATCCATCCAGTGCGACAGCCGCGCCGAACCGGTCACCGGCCTCGACAGAAACGCTTTGCGCCGCACCGCCTGAGAACGGGGTGGCGTCATAGCGAGCGCCATACCGTCCGGTCAACTCAACGCCCCGATAATCATCGCCTGCAAAGGTAAAGCGGAACACCTCTCCGCTGCCTGCGGTCTCAGGGCCAAAGCCATCAGCGCCAGGCGCGCCGACGATCAACGTATCGCCATCAACCGCGACCGACCTCCCGAAGGCATCGCCAGCACCTACACGCACAGTCAGGGATGATTCCTGCAAACTGGGCGGGTTGAAGCGGCCTTCCCAGCCAAGGCCAAGGCGCCCTGAAAGGGTTGCCCGCCCAAGCGGGTTGTCTTTGGCCAGCGTCATAAGGAAGACGGAGCCAGAATCACGCCCCTGGCTGATACCGCCTGGCCCCCGCTCGTCAGCCAGCAGACTTTGGAATCTAACGCGCCCATCGCTGCCGAAAGCGCCGACAACCAGTTTGTCCCCGTCCAGAGCAATAGAAGAGCCAAACCGATCACCGAACCGCACGCCATCAACGCTGACGCCGGTGGTGATGCGCGCGCCACCCTTAAAGGATTGGACTGATTCGTAATTGCTGCCGATCGTGTGGTTGCTACGCGTCAGGTTAAAGAAGTTGCCCTGCTGGAATGAGTAGAGGTAAACAGCGCCGGATTCTGCGTAGAAATTCCGGTTTCCATCATCGCCTGCTGCGCCAATCGCTAACCGGTTCCCGTCAAGCGCCACGGCGGCGCCGAACGCATCGCCCCGGTCCAACGGTAGGGACCGGTTAAAGCCCCCTGAGTAGCCATCCCCGACAATCGCCTGCAAAGACCCGCCGCCAAAAGCGCCGGTAGCGAAGTTAAAGAGATAGGCTGCGCCTGACGCCGTTTTGGCGTTGTTTGCGCCATCGTCATTAGCAGCGCCAACAGCAAGGCGCCCTTGATCCAATGCTACGGACGAACCGAAGCGGTCACCGGCTTCCAGATTAGCGAGGTTGATGTTCTTGCCGCCGACATACCCGTCGCCAATTATCGATTGCAGCGTCGCACTACCAAACGCAGCGTCGGCGAATGTATAGAGATAGACAGCACCTGCATCTGTTCGGTTGTTGAATGCGCCATCATCACCCGGTGCGCCAACCGCAAGGCGATTGTCATCCAGCGCCACGGCGGAGCCGAATGCATCGCCGACGCCGACATTCTGCGTCAGTGCAGCTTCACGGCTGCCTTTGCCGATACCGGTGAAGACGGTAACAGGCGTGATGCCCTCCCGCTCCAGATCAAACAGCCGAACGGAGCCGCTGGCGGATTTGTTATTGCGAGAACCATCGTCCAGCGTCGCGCCAATCGCGACCTGTCCGCCGTCAATCGCGACAGAGCGGCCAAAGAGGTCGCCTCTGCGCAGGCCTTCGACATTCGTGTTCGGACGGCCCGAAAGCGTCAGTCCGTCATAGCCAGCGCCGATTACACCGTTCAGGACTGGGTCGTCCAGCTCAAACTGCGAAAAGCTAATGTGATAAGCAGCACCTGAATTCAACCGCGCGTTCCCTGCGCCATCGTCAAGCGGGGCGCCGACAATTGCGTGTTTTCCATCGATCGCTACTGAGCGTCCAAACGTGTCGCCTGCATCCAGCCCGGCAATGTGAAGGCTGCCCTCTCCGCCATATCCAAAGCCATAGCTGCCGGCCTGCGTTGCTTCAAACTGACGGTTGAACTTACCTTGCTGTTGCAAGATCTGGACATCGAACGCGTGGACAGCGCCAGCATTTTGCCGCTGGTTGCCTGCACCATCATCACCGGGTGCGCCGACCAGAAGCCGTGTGCCGTCGAACGCAACCGAAGAGCCAAACGCATCGCCGTTATCTAGGTTGATCTGCCTGTTTGCGGGTTGCGAGCCGTTCTGGGGTATATTGTCCCCAAGCAAGCCAAGGCTGAACGGGCTGCCGAATGGCTCAATCGCAAACTCATTGAAGTTGAAACTAAACGCCTCAACGGAGCCGCCGAAGCCCCGCCCGGGTGACCCGACGAACAGGAGATTATCTTGCAAGGCAACGGATGTGCCGAAGTTCTCCCGATCAATCGGGCCAAAGCTGACATTCCCTTGAAAATCCACCCGCCGCCGCACATCGCCGCCGAGAGTTCTGTCAAGCGTGCCATTCCCGAAGAGCGAATTGTTGAAGGTGAAAAGATAGACAATCCCTGTATCGGGATTGTCATTTAATCCGCCGTCATCGCCCGGTGCGCCCACAGCGAGGCGTGCGCCATCGAGTGAAACGCCGGCGCCAAATCTGTCGCCAGCTTGCAGATCCGTTAGATTGACGTTTTTACCGCCGACATATCCATCCCCGATGATCCCTTCGAGCGTGAGGTCACCTAAGCCATCGGAACCGGTGGAGTAGAGGTAGACGGCGCCTGCGTCCTGCACCCGGTTTGTTGCGCCATCATCACCTTCTGCGCCGATCACTATGCGGCCCTGATCGAGCGAGACGGACATGCCCAACTTGTCTCCGGCATCAAGCGAAAGGGCTGTGCCGTCGCCAAAATGGCTATCGCCAATGATGTTGACGTTGTTCAGCGCCGTCTGTGCGCCATCTTCAAGCGCGAAGGTGTACACCTTGCCCACATTCGATGCGCTATTGCCTTCGCCATCGTCATTAGGCGCGCCGACAATCAGACGAGTGCCGTCCATCGCAACGGATGCGCCAAACGTATCTAGCCCGCCAAGATCAGCGACGCCGGTGGACTGTACGCCAGATGTGTTCTCTTCTTGATATCCACGCCCAATCATTGAATTGAAGCTGATCTGTGAGGTGCTGCCGCCCGGCACATCGAACAGATACACAGCGCCCGAATTGCGGCGATGATTGTTGATGCCATCATCGCCCGCCGCGCCAATAGCAAGCCGTTCACCGCTATAGGCGATGGCGGAGCCAAACCTGTCATCAGCTTCCAGCGCGCTCATATTCAGATCATAAAGTTCAAGGTTGCCGGCGCCGATCCGGCCGGTCTCAGAGACCTCACTGAAATCGGGATTAAACTTCATGTGATGGACTGCACCGACCCCTAGGCGCCTGCCAAAGAATCCATCGGAACCCGGTGCGCCGATAAAGACGCGCCGATCATCCAACGCGAGCGATGCGCCGAAAGCGTCTCCGTTGCGCAGGATAGTATCAATGCCACTGAAATTTAGCCTTGTACTGGAGGGACGTCCTTTGCTGCCGGGGATGAAAGTAACGTTGTCCTGATATCCGGCGCCAATCTGTGATTTCAGCTCCGCGCCGTTGAACGCCAGCTCAAAGACATCTACGCGGCCGGTATTGCTCCGCCCATTGCGTGCGCCGTCATCACCGGGTGCGCCAACTGCGAGGTCAATGCCATCCAGCGCAACAGCTCTGCCAAAGCCGTCGCCCACGTCGCTTTCCACATTAATAGAGACGCCAGAGTTATACCCTGTGCCGAAGAGCCTACGCGTGGCCAGGTTAGCGAAGGCGTCGCCCGCGAAATTAAGGAGATAGACGGCACCTGCGTTTGATGTCTGATTGCCGAAGCCATCATCGCCGGGCGCTCCGACCACCAGTCGATTGCCATCGAGTGCAAGTGCGGTTCCAAACCGGTCGCCGGCGCCCACATTCAATGGCTGGAAGTTCTTTCCGCCGACATACCCTCTACCGACAATAGCTTCGAGACGTCCGCCGGAAAGATCAGCTTCATCGAAGGTGAAGAGATAGACCGCGCCAGCATCCTGCAAATTGCCGAAGCGCGCATCGTCGCCAGGCGCGCCGATGGCGACCCGTTTGCCGTCAATCGCAACGGCTGCGCCGAAATTATCCCCCGCACCCAAGCTGGAACTCAGGCTCACGGTGGAGGAGAATTCGTGCCCGAGAACGAAGCTTGATTGGTCAACATCAGCCGCGTCTTCGATGAAAATATTGCGTGGATCGAACAGAACCGTGCCGCCGCCTGCAGTGATGTTGTCAGACAAAATCTTGAGTTCGGAACCGGCAGACACTTCAATGAATCCGCCTTCACCAGCATCCGCGCCTGGGCGAGCAGAGATGTCGCCCAGAATTGTGGCATTCTCATCAGCCCAGAGAATAACTGTGCCGCCATCACCCGCTCCGTCTTTGGCGCCGCCATCAGCGGAAATCGTCGTTCCGGTCGAGACCGCAAGCCGCTGCGTGTTTGGCAGCTCGTCCACCTCAAGGCCCTTACCGCCCTGAAACTCACCGCCAATGCGGACTTGGCCGCCATTCGCCGTAATCGTAGGAGAAAGCAGCTTTGTAGCGCCGCCGCCGATGTCAATGTTGCCGCCATCGCCCGCTTCACCATCCGCACGATAGGTTCCTGAATGCGTTAGGTCAGCGCCGGTAAGGTGCCGGATCGTGCCGCCGTTCTGGCTGCCAGAGGCGTCAACGTTCGCTGTCTCGAACACGAGACTGTCGCCAAGCGCCGCGACCTCAATCGCGCCGCCATCGCCCGCTGTACCCGCAGCGCTGACCGTATCCGCCAGCGACACCCGAGCCCCAGAGATCGCGACGGAGCCGCCATTTTGCCCATCCGCGCGGATATCCCCGCCGAGAGACACAAACCCGGCCTGGATAGTAATGTCACCGCCATCGCTGCCGCGGCTCGCTGTAATCTGTTTGTCGGCGCCGATCTGGCCTGTATCGCCTGCCGTTAGAAAAATACGGCCATCCTGTTCAGCAACCCCTGTCGCCGTGATCACGCCGCCAGCATTGCCAGCGAGTGCAAAAATGTTGCCGCCTGCAGCGCGCAGTTCAGCGCCCGCAGCCCTAATCGTTCCGCTATCCGTTATTTCATCATCAGCCCCGCCAACGCGGACTAAAAGCTGCCCATCCGCAAAGGAGCCATCCCGCAGCAATACCTCTTGCCCAGCCGCTAAACCAACGGTGCCTTTGGCCGCGTTGATCTGCCCTTCATTGCGGACTTTGCGTGCAATCAGGGTTACGTCACCAGCCAGCGATGTGATCGTGCCAAGGTTGTCCACCCCGGCTTGAGAACCGGAGGCAAATGTGGCGTCGCCGCCATTCATAAAGTCTTCGTTGTTGATGTTATGGGTGGAGGCCACGAAGCTGCCGCTCGTTTTCACCACGCCCGTCTTGCCGACAATCAGCCCATTCGGATTGATGGTGAATTCCGGAGCGAAGTGCAACACCGCGGGCAGATTTGGTATCTGTCTGATGCACAACGTGAAACGGTGTCGCCATGTCGAACTATACGCATCTCACGCCCAGCGAGAGAGATCAGATCGCTGCCTTGAAGGGCG
>JBDQJI010000088.1:0-16709 GCA_040263875.1 Alphaproteobacteria bacterium | reverse complement strand
GACCGCGCCGTCCAAGGCTGGCGCCAAATCTTCTTCTACGACCCCGTCGGCACGGTGATCGAAGTGCACCAGGTGATGGGGGAAGACGGCTAAAGAAAATTTGGAGCGGGTAGAGAGAATCGAACTCTCGCGTTCAGCTTGGGAAGCTGACAGGCTACCATTACATCATACCCGCTAGGGGCCGCGCTTGTGGTGCGGCGACGCTCTAGAAGCTGTTTTTAGCCCGGTGGCGGCGTGGCGTCTATGGTGAAACCTGGCAGTGGTTAAGCTGCTCACCGATCTGTCATTTTGCGTGGGCGATGTGGGCTGGTAGAACCGGGTCATAACGACTGCCGTAGATGAAAGTTCGTGCCCGACCCATGCCTGATTCTTTAGCCTTTGATGCGCCCGTCACTGTTCAAACGCTTGATCCAGCAAAATTCCAAGACCCTGCGGTAACGGCGGATGGCTCCAAGCGCGCCTCGGTCGCGCTGACGGCCTTGGAGACGCTTTGGTTCAACACGGGCACGCTCTGCAACATCGCCTGCGTCAATTGCTATATCGAATCGAGCCCAACCAATGACCGGCTGGCTTATCTGACGTTGGCCGACGTTAAGGCAAAGCTGGATGAAGCCCGGACAGAGGCAGCTACCCTTAAAGAAATCGGCTTCACTGGTGGCGAGCCATTCATGAACCCAGACATCATTCCGATGCTGACCATGGCTCTGGACCGCGGCTATCAAGTTCTCGTGCTGACAAACGCCATGCGCCCCATGCTGCGTTCCATGAAGCCGCTGGAAGCGTTGAATGCAGCTTATCCAGGCCAGCTGACCATGCGCGTCAGCCTCGACCATTACACGGCAGAACTGCACGAGAAGGAGCGCGGGCCGGATAGTTGGGCACCCGCCATGCGCGGCCTAAAATTCCTGTCAGACAATGCATTCCGCATCGATATCGCCGGGCGCATGTGCTGGGGGGAGACAGAAGCGGGATCACGGTTAGGCTTTGCAAGGCTTTTCAGTGAATTGAATTTGGATATCGACGCTGAAGATGCATCCCGGCTCGTGCTGTTCCCCGAAATGGATGAAAGCCAGGATATCGCTGAGATCACAGAATCTTGCTGGGGTATTTTGGATAAGTCGCCCGATGCCGTGATGTGCGCGTCGTCCCGCATGGTCGTCCGCAAGAATGGTGCTGATGCCGCTAGTGTTCTGGCCTGCACGCTCATTCCCTATGACGCAGAATTTGACCTGGGCGAAACCCTGGCGGAAGCATCTCGGGACGTATCGCTGAACCATCCCCATTGCGCGCGCTTCTGTGTGCTCGGCGGCGCCTCTTGCAGCGGTTAAACTTACTGGGGTAGACGGCGCAGGCAGGAAGGCGTTTCATCGCCTGAGCAACGGTCTTGTCGGAGGTTCGGCGCCATGGTGATGCGTAAGTTTGAAAGCGGAAGTTTCCGCGCGGTCCCGATGGACCTTGCCAATGTGGATACAGATCAGATTATTCCCGCGCGCTTTTTGAAGCGCCCGCGTGATGATCGGTATCCAAGCTATCTATTCCACGACATTCGCTTTACGGGCGATGGCCAGGAACGCCCCGAGTTTATCCTGAACCGGGATCCTTGGCGCGACGCTACAGTAATCGTGGCCGACCGGAACTTTGGCTGCGGGTCCAGCCGCGAAGGAGCCGTTTATGCGCTAGCGGATTCAGGGTTCCAAGCGGTCATCGCGCCGAGCTTTGGCGATATTTTCTACAGCAATTCTATGAAGAACGGCTTCCTCCCAATCCGCCTGTCGACGGAAGTCTGCGCTGGTCTCCGTAAGAGCCTAGCTGAAGGGCAGGGCGGGGAAATTGCGATTGATCTGGCGGCAGGAACCGTCACTGGTCCAGATGGCGTCGCGCATTCGTTTGAAATTTCGGCATTTCATAAGCATTGCCTGCTAAACGGGCTGGATGATATCGGCTTCACCATGGAACAAAAGGACGCCATCAAAACGGCAGATGCAGCTCGCGAAGCCGATATGCCATGGCTCTCCTCCGCCCGTGTCTAGCGAACCCGTCGCCCATGGCGGCGATCTAGCGGCGGCCCGTCGCAGATATGGCGCGCGCGATACGGGTGCTGACGATGGCTGGATTGATCTGTCGACCGGTATCAATCCGGTGCCGTATCCAATCCCCGATTTGCCTGCTGATGCTTGGATGCGCCTGCCAGGGTTTCGGGAAACACGGGCCTATATGGCGGCGGCGTCTGAATGTTATGGCGCAAGTGAAGGTGCCATTCTGCCTATCCCCGGGGCGCAGTCTGGTATCGGCGCGCTTGGACGTGCATTGGCATCCCATAGCGGCCCAAAAGTCTATCTGGCACCCACATATGGCGAATATGTCCGCTGTTTCCCGGATGCGACGCCTGTCAGAGACTTGTTTTCCATCCGCCGGGCGCTGGATGCAGGCGGTATCGCTATCATCTGCAATCCAAATAACCCTGATGGCCGCGCATTGGCAGCAGGCGAAGTCTTGGCACTGGCGGACCGGGCCGAACGCCGCGCTGGATGGCTCATCGTGGATGAATCCTTTGCCGACATCGCACCTGACATTACAGCCTGTGGCCGGGCGGGGCGCAGTGGGTTGATCCTGCTGCGATCCTTCGGGAAATTTTATGGGCTTGCAGGGCTTCGTCTGGGGGCGCTGCTTGGCCCGCCGCGCTTGCTCTCCACGGTGGAAAAAGACCTCGGGCCGTGGGCGGTTTCAGGCCCTGCGCTCTCTATCGGCCGCACCGCGCTGTTGGATGATGACTGGGCAAAAGCAGCGCGGAACCGCATCCGCTCCGATGCGCGTTGGCTAAGTGACCGACTGGATCGTGCCGGATATCGCGTTATTGGTCGCGCAGGGCTATTCACGTTGATTCAGTTGGATGACGCACGCGGATGGCATGTGCATTTAGCGAAAAATGGCATTTGGACGCGTATTTTCCCAGATCACCCAAACTGGCTCCGCATGGGCATGCCAGGGCTTTCAGAAAATGACTGGCGTCGCCTTAGCACGGCCTTAGAACTTGGAGATGTTGGATGAGCGTATTTGGTGCCCAGGATTACCGGGACCATGAACAGGTCGCCTTCGTTTCAGAACCTGAAAGCGGATTGAAAGCGATCATCGCCATTCACAATACCCGTCGCGGCCCCGCACTTGGCGGCTGCCGGTTTTGGAAATACCCAAACGAAGACGCTGCTATCGCCGACGCGCTCCGCCTGTCACGCGGCATGACCTATAAGTCAGCCTTGGCGCGACTTCCGCTTGGGGGTGGGAAATGTGTCGTGTTTGGCAGTGCGGCCGAAGTGAAAACTGAGGCATTGTTGCGCGCCCTTGGTCGAGCGTTGGAACGGCTTGGTGGGCATTACGTTACGGCGGAAGATATCGGCGTCAAACCATCAGACCTACGCATTGTCCGCGAGGAAACCGCGCATGTGGCCGGCTTGCCTGAAACCAGCGGCGATCCATCACCGGTAACGGCGCTTGGCGTGTTTTATGGCCTTCGAGCGGCAGTGCGCCATCGGCTTGGCCAGGACTCGTTGGCGGGATTGACCGTAGCTGTTCAGGGACTGGGTGCGGTCGGCCGTTCGCTGGCGGATCAGGTTGCGGCGGCGGGCGGTAAGCTTATCGTCGCCGATATCCGTGAGGACGCAGTACAGAAGGCCGTGCAGGAATTGGGTGCAGAAGCCGTTCATGTAGATGCGATCTACGATACGCCGGCAGAGGTTTTTGCTCCCTGTGCACTCGGCGCTATCCTGAACGACGAGACGATCCCGCGCCTGCAATCCACCGTCATCGCCGGGTCAGCGAACAACCAGCTTGCTGAAGGCCGTCACGGTATCGTTCTCCGTCAGCAGAAAGTGCTGTATGCGCCGGACTACGCGATTAACGCCGGCGGCATCATCAATATAGCCCATGAAGACCGTGCTGCTGGAACCTACGACAAAGCAGGCGCGCTCGAAGCCGTAGGGCGAATTGACGATACTTTGGCCGAGATTTTCACTCGCGCCGATGCGACAGACACTCCGACAAGCGAAATTGCGGACGCGATGGCTGAGGAACGCTTGTACGAGGACTAGACGGGAAGCTTATCCGTCCGAAGTAGGATCGCAATAAGTAGCGCAATAAGAAGGCCCGCCCAGACGATCAACGCCAGCCGCCTGGATTGACGGGCGGAGCGTTGCTCCAGCCAAGTTCGAGGGCGCACACCCATCCATAAGAACACGGCAAGCGCAGCCAAGTTCAATGCAGCGACATTGATCGCCAATAGTGTCGCCGCACCAAGCGCCTCCTGAAACCGCCCAGCGCCCATGAACAGGCCGATGGCGCAGGTTGGTGGTAATAGTGCTGCAGCCACCATCACGCCAACCAGTGTTGATGATGACCGCGTTATGATCGAAAGGGCGGCTGCAGCGCCAGACGCCAAAGCCAGCACGGCTGCATCGAAGCCAACGCGGGTGCGGGCCAATAATTGGTCATTGTCCAGATTTAGGCTAACGAGCGCGCCGACAACCGCCGTTGCGGCCAAGGCGAGGGCGATCCCGGTCAAGCCTGCTGTCACGGCACGGCGCATTAAATGCCAGTCGCCGAGCGCCGCACCCAGTGCGAAACCGATGTTTGGGCCAAGTAATGGCGCGATTACCATGGCGCCGATAACGACCGCCATATCGTCATTGGCCAAACCTAAGCCAGCGACGACTGTCGATAGCGCCACGAACAGAATGTAGTTCCGGTCCAGCCGGGCACCGACTTCGACAGCGGCGTACACCTCCTCGCGGATGGCACTTCTGTCAGCAGTGTTTTGGCCCTCTAACTCGTCAGGCACGGGGAGGGTGGTTTCCACGCGGGAGACCGTGATCCGCCAGCCATCGGATGAGCCAAGTGCGGCTTGTAGCGAATCAATCGCTGCCTGCGCCCTGGCCGTATGCACCATCATGCGCGATGGGCGGCGGCCTTTTTCATCAACCGCACCTGCCCAGAAATCAATGGCCTCCACCTTTTCGGCGATGGCGTGGATCGTGTCAGCGGCGCTGGCGTCAGCCAAGGTCTCGATTATGCGCAGGCTCATATGGCTTCCAAGCTTCGGGCGATCCGCTACGATACACGGGAAACACCAGCATTGGAGCCTTCAAATGACGTCTACCTCTCCGCTAAGCGGCTTTGTCGTTGTCGAACTTGGCCATAACGTCGCCGGACCGGTCGGCGGGCAGATTTTGGCGGAACTGGGCGCCAAGGTCGTCAAGGTCGAAGATCCTGGTAAAGGCGACGCTGCACGCCATTGGCCGCCAGTGGTTGATGGCATCTCCACCGTATATCGCGCGCTGAACCGGTCTAAGGCTGGCGTCACGGTGGATTTCAATGATCCAAGCCAACTTGCGGGTCTGAAAGCGCTAATCTTGAATGAAGCCGATGTTGTGCTGCAGAACCTTCGGCCTGGTGTAGTCGAAAAATATGGGCTGGACGCAGAAACACTTCGCGCTGAGAAGCCAGCACTGGTCTATGCGAATATCGGTGCATATGGTGCTGTCGGTCCAATGGCGGGCAAGCCTGGATATGATGTGCTCATGCAAGGCTATGCCGGATTGATGTCCGTGCAGGGTGAACCTGGTGGCCCGCCAATGCGGGCAGGCTCCTCCATCAATGATGTCGGTACGGGCATGTGGGCGGCGTTATCGATCCAAGCGGCACTGCTGGAACGATCGCGGACAGGTGAGGGCGGCGTTATTGAGTTGTCGCTCTATGAGACCGGCATTTCTTGGATCGCCATCCACCTATCAACCTATTTGGCGACGGGCCGGGCGGAAGGCAAGCAAGGCTCTGGCAACGCTTATATCACGCCATATCAAGCATTCCAGGCGCGGGACGGGCATATGATGATCGGTGCTGCGAATGATGTTCTATTCGCGAAGACGGCGGCCGTTCTTGGCCACCCGGAATGGCCAGATGATCCGCGTTACGCGAAGAACGCGGATCGTGTTGCTGTGCGCCATGAACTGATCGCTAAGATGGAAGACGTGCTGAAGCAGGACGATGTGATGAGCTGGGTTGCGAAGTTTGACGCAGTCGGCGTTCCAGCTTGTCCAATTCGCGACGTTCCAGAGGTTGCAGATTGCCCACAAACAGAGGCGCTAGGGCTGATTCAGCAGGCACCAGATAATCCTGACGTTCGCTCCATCGGCCTGCCGTTCAGCCTAGATGGTGCCCGCCCGCCTATGCGTAAGCAGCCGCCATCCCTTGGCCGAGACAACAAGGAAGTATTTGGCCGGGACTAGACTTTGTTCACAGGGTGAACCGGCGGTTCACCCTTGAGAACGCGCGCGATATCGGCTGCAGTTGTCGCGGCGATGGCGTCCAGGCATTCGAATGTTGAGCCTGCCATGTGCGGCGTTAGTAGCATGTTTGGCGCGCCGTAGATCGGACTCGCTGGGTCAGGCGGTTCGCCGTCCAGCACATCCAGGGCGGCACCGCCAAGCTGACCAGCCCGCAGTGCTGCCGCGAGCGCTACTTCATCAACCAGTGCGCCACGCGCGCAGTTGATTAGGCAGGCGTCCGGTTTCATCAGCGCAATGGACTTTGCGTTAATCATATGGCGCGTTGCAGGAATAGCAGGCGCGTGCAAACTGATCATGTCGCTCGTGGCCAGCAGATCATTCAGTTGCATCGGCTGCACACCGGCTGCTTGCATATCTGTGTCGCTAACAACGGGATCGCTCGCAGCAACAGTCATGCCGAAGGCTTGAGCGATAAGGGCGACGCGTTTGCCGATCTGGCCAAAGCCAACCAGCCCAAGCGTACGCCCGCGCAATTCACCGCCAGTATGGCGTGCTGCATCCCAAGCCTTCTCAGCCATTGCCTTATGGGCACTTGTTGGAATTTGCCGAACATGGGCAAGCATCAGCCCAAACACCAGTTCTGCAACAGCATTTGCGTTGGCACCCGGCGCATTCGTGACCTGCACCCCACGGGCGGTGCAAGCCTCTATATCGACAGGGTCCACACCAGCGCCATGAACAGCGACGATTTTCAAGTCGGGCAGGCGATCCAGCAATGAAGCGGTGATATAGCCGGAGCGCAGCAATATCCCGCCAGCGCCCTGCAATTCACCAGCCCAATGCGCCTCTTCATCGGCATTCAAAGGCTTATACGGCAGGCCAATGACCCGCGCTTCCGCCACACCTTCTAGTGCTTCGCGAGCCGGGGGTTCAGCGATGGGTAGATCGGCGATGCCTGTAAGGGCGACCCAAGGGGCCAGCATCAGTCAAACACCGTGTCGAAGTAATGACCAGCATCGACAACGGCTTCAATGACTGTTGGGCCATCGGATTCGAACGCTGTTTTGAGCGCAGCTTCCAGCGCCGCAACATCACGAACGCCAATGGCAGGCACGTTGAAGTAATGGCTTGGCGGCTCACGATACGGCTCTGGCTCTACGTTCGAGCCATATTGCTCATATTGGCGCTTATGCTGCTTGATCTGGATCAGGCTGAGCCAACGGTCATCCAAAACCACGACCGGGATGGCCAGATTAGAACGACGCATAGTCGCCAACTCGCCACAGGTCATCTGGAAGCAACCGTCGCCGAGGATGCAAACAACGGGCTTGTCGGGGTGTGCCAGCTTGGCGGCGATGGCACCCGGCAAACCGAATCCCATTGAGGACCAGCCGTTTGTGATCAGGAACGAACGTGGATCGTGGGCTGGCCATTGGCTCGCAATTTGGTGGGTGTGCGCGCCGACGTCGAACGAAAGGATGCCATCGTGAGGCGTGACTTTGCGCACGACATCAATGGCCTCATGCGGTGTCAGTACTGGCACTGATGGGCGCAGTGATGTCTGGAAAGCGGCAGCGTGACCAGTGATTTCAGCGGCATCCCAGCTATTAGCGATTGTAGGAAGTGCAGCCAACCGACCAACGGCATCGTCCAGATCACCGATCGCTTCAGCTTCAAGCTTCACGCTGTCCACGATATCAGGGCTTTCGATATCAATTGCGACGAGCGGAACATCACCAATCCAGGCCTCATACTCCACCTCAATCGTGTCGTAGCCAAGGCCGACGACCAGATCGCAGGTATGGATGAACTTCCGTTGGACCTGGCGTCGGGCGCGCTCAATGCAGCCAATTGCCAGTGGGTGATCATCGTCGATCAAGCCTTTTGCCATAGTGGTCGTAGCGAAGGGCATATTGTGCTTTTCGATGAACGCCAGGAGCTTGGCCGGGTCGCCCATACGCATGGCGGACATGCCGATAACGGCGACTGGGCGTTTGGCTGCAGCGATGCGTGCAGCGGCACCATCAATCTCTGCGTCGCTGGCCTTGATGGCGAGCGCTTCTGCAGCGATGGGGCCGGATGGGGCACCTTTGGCTTCGGCCAGCGAGACGTCCTCAGGCAGGTCGATATGCACGGGGCCTTGTGGTTCGGCGAGCGCGATGCGGATTGCCTCTTCCATTACTTCCGCCACGTTGTCGTGGCGGGCAGCAAGGGTCGCCTTAGTGATGGGCTTAAAGAGCGCGTGATGGTCAATCAGCATCTGAATACGGCGACCAAGCAGGGGTGTGTTCAGATTGCAGGTGATTGCGATCATTGGCGAGCGGTCAAGGTAGGCAGAGCCAACACCGGTCGCCAGATTGGTCGCCCCTGGCCCAAGCGTAGCGATGCAGAGGCCTGGCTTGCCAGTCACGCGGCCCATGGAATCTGCAGCAAAGGAGGCCGAGCCTTCATGGGCTGTCAGCACAAACTCCACGCCGCCTTTGCGCATGGCTTCGATGAACGGCAGCACATTGCCACTGGGAATGCCAAAGCCGTGGGTGACGCCGGCATCTTTGAGAATCTTCACCATCAAGTCTGAGTTATTCACGTGCGGTATAGCCTTCTTTTGAACGGTCTAGTGTCGTGCAGCTTTTCGGGTGTTAGAGAGCCAGTGATGCCGTCGCATCACTCCACCAATGCTACTCACATTTATTGAGAGATACGCTGTTCCGTCTCATTCTGAAAGTGCGGCAATCGCGTCCGCTAATTGAATTGTGCGGTGAGCGCCTTCTGCATGCAAGTTTTCGATCAATTGCCCGTCTAATGTCACGACGCCTTGGCCCGCTGCGATACCGGCTTCATAAGCTTCAACAATGCGGCGGGCGTGGGCGATATCGTCTGCTGATGGCCCGAATGCGTCATTCGCTGGGCTGACTTGTTTTGGGTGGATCAGCGTCTTGCCGTCGAAGCCCATCTGGGCGGCTTGCGTACAGTGGGCTGCAAATTCTGCGGCGTCTGGAAGATTAAGGTGGACGCCGTCAAGGATTGCACAGCCATGGGCGCGGGCGGCGAGAAGGCAGAAGCCAAAGCTCGTCATGAAGGGCGCGCGATCTGGGGTGTGTGTAGCACCTAAGTCCTTCGCTAAATCTGATGTCCCCATAACCAGCACGGTGAGACGCGGGCTGGCGCTCGCGATATCTTCAGCCCGCAATACGCCCAATGGCGTTTCCACCATGGCCCAAAGCGCCAGTGATGCAGGCGCGCCGGCTCCATCCAGTACGGCGAGTGCCTGCCGCACCATTGCTGCTGATTCGATTTTCGGCACGACAGCAGCATGGGCACCGGATTGGGCAATGGCCGCGAGATCTGCCTGGCCCCAGGGTGTGTCCAGGCCATTAGCGCGAATCGCGATCTCACGCTGGCCGTATTCGCCTGATGCAGCAGCGGCAACGGCCATATCCCGCGCGGTCGCTTTTGCATCTGGGGCGACGGCATCCTCTAAATCGAAGATTAGTGCGTCCGCCGGTAGAGTTTTAGCCTTCTCCAAGGCTGAAGCGCGGGCGGCGGGCATATATAAAACGCTCCGACGGGGACGAATGTTGCTGGACGGTGCGGACAAAGGGGCGCTCCCACGTTATACATTGTCAATCAAGACGCTAGTTGCGTCGCATCCGGAGCTCTAAGTCAAGCCGACAATGACAAAAGGCCAAAGCGATCTTGTATTGACGCTGCAATCCAGCGTCGCAGCCGGTCATGTCGGCAATGCGGGTGCTGCGTTCGCAATGCAGCGGCTTGGCCGTGATGTGATGCGGATCGATACAGTGCGATTCTCCAATCATCCCAAGCATGGCGGCTATGCCGGTGGCCCCGCGGCTGCGACTGAGATTGATGCATTGGTTGAAGGATTGGCCGCGCGCGGATTTCTCGAACACACGGTCGCTGTGCTGAGTGGTTATCTGGGAACGGCTGAGAACGCGGCGGCCGTTGGGCGCGCGGTTGACCGTGTCCGGTATGCGCGCCCTGATGCGCTCTTCTGCCTGGATCCTGTGATTGGTGACAAACCCCATGGCAGTTTTGTCGCACCCGGCGTTGCAGAAGGCATCGCGGCAGAGCTTTTGCCCCGGGCGGATGTCATCATCCCAAATGTGTTTGAGCTAGAATATCTGACGCAAATGAAGGTTGCGACGCCTGCGGAGGCGAAGCTAGCCGCCCGTTCATTGATGGCGAAGGGCAGGGCGAAGCTTGTAATCGCGACTGGCCTGCATATTGGCGCAGATATTGCCAATGTGGCTGTAACGGCAGACGCCGCATGGGTTTGCGCGGCACCAATGGTCGACGCACCTGCTTATGGCGCTGGTGATTTATTCGGATCCGTATATCTCGCAAGATACCTAGAAGACGCCTCGCCATCTCGAGCGCTGGAGTTGGCGACATCCGCTGTTCATGCGGTTTTTGTTGAAACAGCAATGCTGGGTTTACCCGAATTGGCGCTGATCCCGGCGCAGGCGATGCTGGCAGACCCACCCCATCTTTTCGCAGCGAAGGACGTGCAATAGGCCATGGAAGGCGACATCCACTCAGGTCTAGCTTGGCTTCGGGACGCGGTAATCTATTTGGGCGCCGTCGTCATCGTTGCGCCGATTTGTTTGCGAATGCGGATCAGCCCGATTTTGGGCTATCTGCTGGCGGGCGTGCTTATAGGGCCGCATGCGCTCGGGCTTATCCATGAAGTTGGCGCAGCAGCAGAACTGGCGGAGCTTGGCATCGTCCTGCTAATGTTCACCATCAGCCTGGAGATTTCGTTTCAGCGCTTGCGACGCATGGCGAAGCAGGTGTTTGGCGTTGGTATGGCACAGGTGCTGCTGACGTCTGCCGGGTTCTATCTCGCCGCGCGCGCGATGGGATTATCGAATGAGGCGTCGCTTTTGATTGGCGGCGCACTGTCTTTATCTTCCACAGCGTTTGTCGTGCGCTTACTGGCAGAGCGTGGAGCGCTGCAGTCACAACAGGGCCGTCTCGTGTTCTCGACGCTGTTGTTTCAAGATCTTGCGGTAGCACCTATGTTTGCCGCAGCACCTTTGATCGCCGTTGCGGATGAAGCAGAAATGCCAGGCGCTGGCGAGATATTGCTGGCGCTTGGGTGGGCGCTTGTGGCGGTTGTCGGTATCATCGGGTTTGGTCGATATGCCATGCGCCCGCTGCTAAAAATGATTGATGGCTTAAACAATCGTGAGGTCTTCGCCGCCGCAAGTTTGCTGATCGTGTTGGCGACGGCATGGGCTGGCGCTTCTGCTGGTTTATCCATGGCGCTTGGGGCATTTTTGGCTGGAATGGTGCTGGCCGGGTCTGGTTATAGACATAAAGTGGAACTTGAAGTTGTTCCTGCTAGGGGTCTGTTATTGGGCCTTTTCTTTATGTCTATCGGTGCGCTGATAGATATCAGTGCGCTTGCGGAATATTGGCTGAGTGCGATTGTCGTGACAGTTGCCATTATCGTTTTCAAGACGATTGTCACAGCTATAATCGCCCGGATTGCAGGGTTCTCCTGGCCTATGGCGATCCATGTGGGATTGCTCTTGGCGCAGGCAGGTGAATTTGCATTTGCACTCACCTCCATCGTCTTCGTTGGTGGATTGCTGGCGGAAGGTGAAGCGCAGGTGCTGTTCCTTGCAACGGCAATGTCGCTTGTATTGACGCCTGGCTTGGCAGCGATCGGTGCGCGCGTGGATCGCAAGTTGGAAAGCCGTGGCCTGCCGGGCTTCACGGAACTGGAAGCAGCGACTGCTAAGTCCGAATCCCATGTGGCTATCTTCGGCTATGGCCGTGCCGGGCAGACTTTGGCGCGGGTGCTTGATGCATCTAACGAGCCCTATATTGCCATCGACAACACGCCGGCCCGGGTGGCAGCAGCAGCTGCAGCAGGCCAGCCTGTGTTCTACGCGGACGCTGGTCGGGACAAGACTTTGGACATGATGGGCCTAGATTCTGTTCGCCTTGCCATCGTCGCGATGGGGGAGGCGCATTCAGGTGCGGACTTGGTGATGGCCTTAAAGCGTCGCCGTCCAGATCTTCCAATCTACGCCCGTGCACGTGGTCAGGAGGGGCAAACGTTGCTGCGGAATGCTGGGGCTGACGTTGTCGTGCGTGAAGTGGCCGAATCTAGTCTGCATATGGGTGGTGCCATCTTGCGCGGTCTTGGACGGGAGCGTGAAGACGTTGCTGCGACGATCGACGCATTCCGTGAGGATGAATACCGGGCGCTCTCAGCCTTCCTCGACTCTTCAGGTACCCGGCTGGGGGAACGGCCGAAAGAGACACCAACAACAGATCCAGAAGCTGAGGCTAAGTCCAAAGCCCTGCCCAATAAGGCCGTGTAATTCGCAAGGCTTCTTGGTTAGGTGGGAGAAAGCGAATGATTTACCAGCACCGCGCTGTTATCTGTCGTTCAGGCAAGCTTGAGAAGCGCCACGAGAAGTTTCAATCGACCACCATGCAGGCGCTCGATGATGCGGGTTCAGCCCTGATTGGTGCCTGGGAAGTCTATATCGGGGATGAGGCTGGCAGTGCGGTATGGCAGCTCCGCCAGTTCGAGAGCATGGCAAACTGGGCTGCCCATCAGGATAAAGTGCGCGCCGATGCTGCGCTCTCAACAGCCCGCCAAACGCAGCTCTATCTGTATCTGGATGAGGTCAATACATCGATCTTGGCGCTGGCAGATGGCTCGCCGGATATCCCCGTGGATTGGCCTGCGATTGATGCCATGCGCGGCCAGCCCCGTGGGTATATCGAGCAGCGCATTCTACGCCATAAGGTCGGCGGCAGTGCAGCGCATCATGCCTTTTACCATGAGCATGTGATGCCAGCGCTGGAGCGTGAGGGCGCTCAGTTGATTGGTTATTTCGACACGCTGATTGGCGATGGCACGACTAATGGCAAGTCCATGCGGACAGTCGAGCTCCGCCATTTTCCTGACCTGACCAGTTGGCAGAGATGGCGGGAAGCGCAGGATACGGACAAAGACCTAGCCGATCTCATCAAAGGCCAATGGTTGCCCCATATTGAGCAAATGCAAAGCGCGCTGCTGCGGCCTTTGGATTACAGCCGTATCCGGTGATATCGCGCACTAAAACGCCGGGCACCTTTTTGAGGCACCCGGCGCATAGAGCCCGTCAATATTGGGCGTTTTAGCCGCGAACAGCGTCCATTAGTGGTTTGACGCTGTCGGCGCTATCGAAGTTCCGGCAGAGCTGGATAACGTCTTCCGCTTTTTCCGCACCAATAACAGGTGTCGCCAATGCGCGGAATTTCCCTTCCAGCTTTTCCCATTGGCGGGCGAGATCGCGTTCCGGCTCCTCGACGTCATACCGCTCCTGGATGACGATGCCGCCTTTAAGGTGGACAGCGATCTTCGCTTCAAATGGACCTTGGTCTTGAACGCCTTTGATGGAGACCTTTGATCGGAGCTGAGAAGGCGCATCGTCCGACATGCGCTCGTCTTCGTAGAGTGAGAGCGCCCCGTTCGCTTTGCCCAACAGGCCAAGCGCTACGTTGTGCGTCATGCTGAACTTGCCTTCGAGGCCAGTGACCGGCTCGGCGATATCGCACATGCCGATGCAATGCTGGTTAACGGTAAGGTCAATACGTTCAATCAATTCCGGGTCGAATGCTGGATGCTCTGCGGCCTTAATGGCCGCTTCAATTGGACCATGCACGCCGTAACAGGCTGCGTGATACTTGAACAAAACGTCCTGGGCGTTGAAATCCTTGCCTAGGCCTTCTACGGCAGCCGCTGTTTTCACGCCGCCATTGGACTGTGTTGCGGTGAAGCCCTGTTCGCAATCCAGCACGTCTTCGCGCGTTGAAAATCCGCGTTTGGCAAGCGATGCGGCCATCATGCCGTTCATTGCGGCCTTGCCGGCGTGGAACGGCTTGCACATCGTGCCGAACATGGACTTGAGGCCAGCGGCCTGGGTGCCAGCGATGCCAAAAGCCTTCGCCATCGTGGCTTCGTCCAGGCCGAGCAGGCGGCCGGCAGCAGCAGCAGCGGCGAAGGTGCCGATGGTCCCAGTGGAATGCCAGCCTTTGGCATAGTGGCCCCGCGCCATCATCAGGCCTATCCGGGCTTCAACCTCTACACCGGCGACAAATGCGGTGATGACATCCCGGCCAGACATGCCATCCCGCTCTGCGAGAGCCAGTAGGGTTGGGAACACTGGAACCGTCGGGTGGCCAGACATGGCGCTCAGTACATCGTCATAGTCGAGCGCATGGGCTGCACTGCCGTTGACGAGCGCAGCCTGTGATGCAGACGTTTTGAAGCCGCGTCCGATGACGGTCGCCTGCGGGGCACCGCCAGCTTCCTCAGCCTCTGCGGAAAGCATCTCGACGAGAGGCTCTTTTGCGCCGGCTAGCGTGACGCCAAGCACGTCTAGCAAGCATTGGCGCGCTACCTCGCGGGTGTCAGCTGGTGTTTCATTATGGCCAATATTTGCAGCAAATGAAGCAAGCGGGGCGGTGACTTGAACTTCACCATCGCCAAGATTTTGCACTGTAGACATGGAACTGTTTCTCCGCGGCAAGATTATTCATCAGGAGTATGGTAAAACGTTTCTTTAGTAGTTGTCAGCTATCAATATCCGCAAGGGGGCGACGCGCATGGCCAAAACCGGCTTAAAAGCGAATGACGGCGCCGTAGCCTTGGAGGATCCTATGACCAAGCTTGATAACTCTGCTATTCCGCTCACTGCTGACAAAACGACGCCAGTTGAGCCATCGCCTTATGATTACGATCTTTTTGTGATCGGTTCTGGTCCCTCGGGCCAGCGCGCCGCAATCCAAGCTTCTAAGGCTGGCCGTCGTGTCGCCGTTGCGGAACGCATGGCATCTGTTGGCGGGGTTTGCTTGCACCACGGCACAATCCCCAGCAAAACCTTCCGTGAAGCAGCGCTGCATTTGTCAGGTTACCGTGAGCGCGGCGTATATGGTGCGGCATATACGGTAAAGACGGACATCACAATGTCGGACCTTTTGTTCCGGGCTGATTGGGTGATCCGCAATGAAATTGATGTCATCCGCGACCAGCTCCGCCGCAACGGTGTTGAGCTTTGGGAAGCGGACGCGATGTTTGTTGATGCCCACACGATCCGCCTGACAACGGGGGATGGCCAGGCGCAAAGGGAAGTGACCGCGGATAAGGTGATCATTGCGTGTGGCACGAAATCCACGAGAGACCCTAGTATTCCATTTGATGGTCAACGGGTGTTCACTAGCGATGAGATCCTTGAGCTGGAACACCTGCCAAAGACGATTGCGATCATCGGCGGCGGCGTTATTGGCTGCGAATACGCAACGGTGTTTGCCGCACTCGGCGTGCGCGTGACGCTGATTGATAAGCGCGAGACGCTGCTTGATTTTGTCGATCAGGAAATCATTGACGAACTCATCCATGAGATGCGGCGCAACCGGGTCACTCTCCGCCTGGGTGAGGCCGTACAATCAGTGGAGAGCATTGATGGTGCGAATGGCGGCCGCGTCCAGATATCTCTGGAAAGCGGTAAGGTTATTCAGGCCAAAAAGGCGCTGTATTCAATTGGGCGGACAGGCGCGATCGATACGCTGAACCTAGAAGCGACGGGCGTCGAGCCTGACTCGCGCGGCCGCTTGGTCGTGAATGAGCGGTTTCAAACGAGCGTGCCACATATCTATGCCGTCGGTGATGTCGTTGGCTTCCCAAGCCTCGCGTCAACATCAATGGAGCAGGGCCGGATCGCTGCGTGTGATGCGCTAGCGCTCACGAAAACGCCGCCAAGCCCCCATTTCCCATACGGCATCTACACCATCCCGGAGATTTCCGTTGTTGGCAAAAGCGAAGAAGAGCTGACAAAGGCTGGAATCCCATATGAGGTCGGCAAGGCGAGCTACCGGGAAACCGCGCGCGGCCAGATTATGGGTGATGGTGCGGGGCTGCTGAAGTTGATCTTCCACCTGGAAACGCATGAACTGCTCGGCGTTTGCATCATTGGTGAGGGTGCCAGTGAGTTGGTGCATATTGGCCAGGCGGTCATGGCGCTTGGCGGCAAGGTCGATTTCTTCATCGACACTGTATTCAACTACCCAACGCTGGCGGAATGCTACAAGACTGCTGCGTTCGATGGGATCAACAGGCTGGCGGTTTAACCGCCAGCTAAACGTCAGCGGTTTGCGACGCCATATTTCTGGCGGAAGCAACCGCGGACGCCGGTGCGCTCGCCCGTATCAGGATCGCTGATAACCTCCATAATCGCAGCGCCCAGCATCAGTTCGCCACTTGCGGACTGAATTGCGGCAGGTGGTGGATTCCGACGCGAAGCGCAACGCGATCAAGCAAACCTGATTTGAACGTCATTTCCAAGCTCGGCGAGCATGGCCTCGATGGGTGTTTTGAATCCGAGGCACTTTCGCGGCGTTGAGTTC